>DIDU01000196.1:718-3795 GCA_002418295.1 Carnobacterium sp. UBA5792
TAACAAGCCGCAAAGGAGAGGACTCTTTTTGTTGGTAATAATAGAACAAGGTTCAACTGGGTATACTTTTTAAAGTTAACAGCTATAATATTAACTATAGCTGTTGTGACGATACTTCCTAAAACTTACCAAAGTTAAAAAATGTGGAGACTCACTAGGTTGTCTCATATTGAATTTTGTTTATTTTAAACTATATTTAAAAAAATGATAAAAGTTAAAGGAGCCAGAAAAATGTTAGATAAAACGATTCCCAATATTGAATTTTGGATGAAACGACCAGCTGGTTTACCCATAAGAGAAAAAAAACTGCCAGCAGGATTTAAAATCACTACTTACCAACCAGAAGATGAAAAGGCCTGGGCTGAAATTGAGTGTTCAGTTTTAGAATTTGACGAAGCCAATGCTGCACGTGCATATTTTGATAAAACTTTTGCTCCTTATCCAGAAGAAGTAAAAAAAAGAATGTTGTTTATTGAAACAAAAAATGGCGAAAAAGTTGCTACATGCAGTGCCTGGTGGAAAGAAATCGCAGGAAAGAACGTTTCGCTCCTTCATTGGTTAGCAGTCAAACCAGAATTTCAAGGACACGGTTTAGCTACTGTTTTAGTTAGCGAAGTGACTAAATTATTACAAAAATACGGAGATGATCAACCGATTTATCTACATACGCAAACGTGGAGTCATGCAGCAATCGGGTTATATGAGTCATTTGGATACCAAATGGTGCAAGAAAATATAGATGGTTCCATTAATCCCGATTATCTGCAAGCTGTAAGTATTTTAGAAAGCCNNAAGTATTTACAAATTAATCCTGATTTGAAAGGAATTCCAGTAGTTTATTGGATGCATTTGATAAAACGGAATCTTTTTTCCAGATAAAATTAAGTGAAGATTCTAAGCTAGGAGATAGAGGGATGAATTTCAAGTCTGTATCCGTTGTATTGATAATTTTATCGAGACATAGGGCTACACCAATATTTTCTTTTACAAGTAAAGAAGCATTATAAAGTAAATTATAAGTAGCCACTATATTATAAGTAGATAGATTCTTGCCTAGCCAGCTTGATAATTGATTATCTACTAAAGTTTGTTGAGAAATAATCAACGGAACATTTTCCAAATCTGCTGGTTGTATGTTACTTTTCTCAGCAAGCTGTGACTTAGCGTTAACTAATATCCCCCATTTGTCTTTAGTTGGCAGATTTAAAAAGTTATATTTTTGTTTGTTGGTTGGTTCAATAACCAATCCAAAATCTAGAATACCCTTATCAAGCTTTTCAGTAAGATCATCTGCATTTCCGCTATATAAGTTGATTTTCACATCAGGATAGGCAGTTGTCAGTTGTTTAATTGCTTTAACGATCAGTAACATTGATTCCGTTTCTCCACATCCAATATAGATTTCCCCACTGATGATTTTATCTTTATGAAAATTGGCTTCAGTTTTGTCAAAAAGTGTGATTATTTCTTTTGAGNNGTCCCTTCTTCAGTTAGGTGAATGTATCTATTTCCTCGTTCAAATAGTTTTGTTCCTAACTCATCTTCTAAGTTTTGTAATTGACGGGACAATGCAGGTTGAGAAATATGCAGAGCTTTAGCTGCTTTAGTTACATTTTGTTCGTTTACTACGCTCAAAAAATATTTTAGTACACGAATATCCATATTATCATACCTTTCTGTTATAGATAATTGTTCACTATAAGCGTTGTACATGTCCAGTATATCTCATTGCAGGTTAATTATATACAAGAGAGGGAGGAGAATTTGTGAAGTTAGACAATTTAATTCAAACGAGGAGAACAGAGAAGTATTTGTTTAGTGGGATGTCAGTTTGGTGTAGACATAAAAGAGGCGAGAAAAATGAGTTACTGAAAAACAAGCTAACGTTGCGCTTCATAGGAATGCAACGTTAAAAGAAGATGCAACGGAATAAACAAAAACAACCGATTGTTGTTGCAAAGGNNATTTGAGTCATTTTTTATTTTTGGAAACTTTTTTGATAAGCTTGTATTTCATTGATTGTATACGTTATACTTATGATGAAAATACGATTAGGAAAATGAAACGAGGTATTCAATTGTCTAAAATTACAGACCAATTCGAAATGATTTTAAAAGAGAAGCAAATTCCTTTAGCAAAAAAAGTAATTGATAATGGCCAAACGTTATATAATGGTAAGTTTCAAATCACTAAACAGCAAGCTTTGCCATTTGGAATCGTCTTTGATACAGGAGAAGGCATTATAGATTATCAAATCGTTTATCATCAATTAGCATTTGTATCAGATTTTAATAAAAAAGCCGCTGTTTTAGAAGTGCTCAATGAACTGAATGAGCTGCGTTCTGGTTATTACCGCTTGTGCTTGGGCGGCGATGGAGAGATTTATATGCGATTGCTCAACAGAACTTCTGCTGATGTTCAGCCTCTCTATGAAATGCTGGTCACAGGATCTACCATAGCAAAAGCTGTTATTCCACATATTGAAGCAGTCATTAATCCGACTAAATCTGAATAAAGAAGACTAACTGTAAAAGGAGTGAGACTATGGGTCAATCCGGCAGCTTATTTCATGCCGAAATGGTGAACGAAGATGGTGTAAACGGAGTTGCGTATGTTAAAAATGATGGATTGAAAGTAACAGTTTCAAGTCCAACTTCATCTGCTCTAGGAACAAACCCTGAAGAACTATTAGGTCTTTCTTTAAGTACTTGTCTAAACGCTACGATTCAATCCCTATTAAAAGCTAGAGGAAAAAAGAATCAGAGTCGTGTAGAAGTACAAGTTGATTTTATGCGAGAACCTTCAGGAATTGGCTTTTACTTTAATGTTCTTGCTTTAGCACAAGTGAATGGTATGCCATTCGATGAAGCCGAAAACCTTATAAAAGAAGCTGAAAAACGCTGTCCTGTCTCTAAATTACTGATTGGCAGCCAGACGGTAACGATCAAAACAATCGCTGATGATACTCTTTAAAGATCTAAATAAAGAGAGTAAGACAAAAAGCGTTTAGACCTGAATCTTCTACCTCGCATACCGTATCCCTAAGCAGCTAAAGCTGTAAGGGCTAAGGCAACTGG
>DIDU01000196.1:3822-7731 GCA_002418295.1 Carnobacterium sp. UBA5792
AACCTCTTTATTGGTGTTTAACGATAATTAGTGAATTGTAAAGCAATTGGTAGTTTAGCTTCACGTAAAATAGAAATGACTTTTTGCAAATCGTCTCTGTTTTTACCAGTCACGCGTATTTGGTCTTCTTGTATCTGCGATTTGACTTTGACACCAGATTGCTTGATTAGTTGTGTAATCGTTTTAGCGTGTTCTTTATTGATTCCATTCACCAAATCAGCGGTTTGGCGCACGTTTCCGCCAAAGGCTTTTTCAACTTTTCCAAACTGAAGATTTTTAGACGAAACATTTCGTTTGATTAATTTTCCAGTTAAGATATCTTTTACTTGTTCTAATTTAAATTCGCTTTCTGAAAGAAACACCAATTGATCTTTTTCAAGGTTAACATCGCTTATCGTTCCTTTAAAATCAAAACGAGTAGCAATTTCTTTTTTTGTCATTTGAATAGCGTTTTTTACTTCTTCCAGATCTGTTTCAGATACAATATCAAAACTTGCCTCTTTTGCCATATTTTCTCCTCCAATATCTATCGTTAACATATAGTAAATTCAGTGTACCATAACTGACGAGTGGGCTAAAGAGAACGCTTAAAAAAATATATTTTTTATGCAAGCGAATTCTTCTTTCTTTATCCCTGAAATCTTGTTAATCTGTATAAGGAAAATAAAGGAGGCCGGAAAAGTGAAAAAGTTAAAAACGCCTATTTTTTGGAAAGAACAATTAAAAAAAATAGTGATTGTTTTATTTGCATCGATTACAAATTCATTTGCTTTGAATAGCTTCTTGATTCCTTCAAATATTTATGCACCAGGTGTAAATGGGATCTCGCAATTGCTGTCAAATCTAATAAATAATGGGTTACATATCAGCATAGATACAGGTGTGTTTATCTTATTGATCAACATACCGATCGCTTTATTAGGATGGTTTAAAATAGGAAAAGATTTTACGTTGTATAGCTTTTTAACTTCTGTAATGATTTCTTTTTTCACCATTGTTCTGCCCATCAGTCCGTTGACGACTGACCCTATTATGAATGCTATCTTCGGAGGCGTTATCGGAGGTGCTNNTCGCTTTAAAATACGGGTTTTCAACCGGCGGGATAGATATTATTTCTATGGTTTTGGCTAAAACAACTGAACGGTCAGTAGGCAGTTTGTTATTGACGATCAATGGTTTGATTGTGATTGCTGCTGGATTTTTAAATGGCTGGCAATATGCCATGTATACGTTGTTGTCTATTTATGTCATGACACGTGTAGTGGATATGATTCATACAAGCCATCAAAAAGTAACCGCCATGATTGTGACAAACGATCCAGACGCTTTAGTGAAAGCTATTCATGCTAAGCTGATTCGCGGCATTACCATTATTCCTGCCAAAGGCGGTTATACAGGAATGGACCGTTCTATCTTAATGATTGTCATTAGCAATTATGAAATGTATGATTTAGAACAAGCCGTAAAAGAAGCAGATGCAGCAGCTTTTGTGAACTTTATGGGAACAAACAAAGTGTTGGGAGAATTTTTAAATTCAGACCAGCAAAAAGCTAGACGACACCGTTCTTAAACAAATAAGAAAAGCCGCAAACCAACTGAAAAGTTGATTTGCGGCTTTTTGCTTAAGCAAGTCCGAGGTAGTCTTCAAGGTAAAGAGCCAAACCGTCTTCTTCATTCGTTTTTTCANNGTGACTTTTAAAGCCTGAATGCCGTTCTGCATCACGACTCCATGGCCGGCATATTGGATCATTTCGTAATCGTTGTCTTCATCTCCAAAAGCAATAATATCTTGTTGTTTTATTCCGTAAACGCTGGCAACACGCTCAACGCCAAGAGCTTTTTGAACTCCGGCTGAAACAATTTCTAAACAGGGAGTTTGGCCGCCCCATGTTCTAACTTCAACTAAATTGCCATAACGCTGAATAATTTTATTGATAATAAGTTCTTGGTTTTCCTGTGCGGTAAAGACACAAACCGAGGTAGGATCGCTTTTTAAATTAGCAGCTGATAATTTTTGAGTATCTTGCTGTCCATTTGGAAAAAAATCCGGATAAGGCAAGAAATCTTCATCGGCGTACACAGTATCGAGTAATTCAGCTGCGATCAATTGAATATCAAAANNTTCACGACTGATCGTTTTATGGTATCGATCTGACCAACTTGTTTCATTCGGCAAGTGGCATAAAGCTCCATTAAAGTTAATCATCGGAGTATCCATTTTTAATTGCGAATAGTAATATTTACTGTTGCGGTAAGGCCGACCAGTGGCTATTGAAATGATGTGGCCTGCTTCTTTGGCCTTTTGAAAAACTCGTTGAGTTTTAGAAGTGATTTTTGATTGTTGATTTAAAGTAGTGCCATCTAAGTCAATGGCGATTAATTTTTTATTCATAGGTTCCTCCAATTATTTACTGTCCTTGTTTAATTTATGTTAAACTAAAAAGAATAAAACACTGTATTCTTACTGTACCATAAATAATAAAAAAATAAATGCTTAATAAAGTGAGGAAATTAAAATGATCTCAATCAAATCAACCGCTATAGCAGGTTTGCCCTTATTAGAAATTGCTCCTTCCGGTCAAGAAATGGACCAGCTGCCGACAGTGGTCTTTTACCATGGGTGGACCAGCTGCAAAGAAAGCAGCTTGGTCAATGGATACGAATTAGCAAAAAAAGGTTATCGAGCGTTGCTGCCAGATGCTTATCTACATGGAGAACGGAAGAGTAAAGAGGAATTAACAGGAAAAGAAACTGTATTTTGGGATGTTGTTACCAAAAGCTTAGAGGAATTGCCAGGACTTCGAGACCATTATATCGAAGCTGGTCTTTCTGATCCAGATCGGTTTGGTGTAGCTGGTCTTTCAATGGGCGGAATAACAACGTGCGCTGCATTGACCCAATTTCCCTGGATCAAATCTGCTGTTGTATTAATGGGCAGCCCCGATCCGATTGCATTTTCTGAATGGTTATTATCCTCCACGTGGGTTGAAGGAATAGAAGCATCCTCTGACGAGAAAGCGGCATATACAAAAGAATTGGCTGCTCTTGCTCCTATTTCATTGGCAGAACACCCTGAATCCATTAATAACCGGCCTGTACATTTTTGGCACGGTACCAAAGATGAGCTTGTACCGTATCAGATGACGTTTGATTTTTATCAGCACATCAAAGACCAACCAAATGCTAACAATGTTAGTTTGACGACTACCGTTGGAGCAGGCCACAAAGTACCTTATTTAATCTCTGTGGAAATGTCTGATTTCTTTTCTAAACATTTATAATTTTTTCACAAAATCATCCTGAATGTATTTACTTTTTGAGTTAGAACCGGTAGACTAGCCGTATAAATACGAGGAGGAATACTGATGGAAAATGAAGCTAAACTGTGGGAGCAGGAAGCCGCATCTGAGATTTATGAACGGATCATGACTGCTTTAGAACAAGTGATTGATCCAGAGTTAGGAATCGATATCGTTAATTTAGGTCTTGTTTACCATGTTTATTTATATGAAACGGGATTGTGTGTAGTAGAAATGACGCTCACTACCATGGGATGTCCGCTTGTCGATGTGATCACAGATGACATTATCACAGCTATGAAAGAGATTCCTGAAGTGACTGCCTCAGAAGTTAAATTGGTTTGGTATCCTGTCTGGGACCCCTCAAAAATGAGCCGTTATGCTCGCATTGCATTGGGCATCCGTTAATTGCATAAAAGTTAGTATTTAAAAGACTATTTCTTATTCATTTTATGGATAAGAAACAGTCTTTTAATTTACAAAGAAATAGGTCACTCGCTCTATTAAGTCCTTAAGTAGAATAGTATTCATTTTTAAGGCATCATAATTGACACACGTTTTCCGCCTCTTTAGAGTAAGAGTTGGGATAGAGAAAAAAAGAAGCTCGCTG
>DIDU01000196.1:7822-9512 GCA_002418295.1 Carnobacterium sp. UBA5792
CAGATAGTTTTGCCCACAATTTTTATCAAACGGTTGGTCTGGATACAGCAGAATTTGAACATAAAATTGATGAAGAGTTAGATAAATTACCTGTTATTGAAGGCAGTTCAGTCAATTACGGACAAGCAATGAGTCAAAATTTATTCCGCTTATTGTCGGAAGCAGACAAGTTGCGCGAATCCTTTCAAGATGACTATTTGGCTACAGAAATTGTCCTATTGGCTTTAATGAAATTAAAAAATTATGTTTTAACAATGTATCTTTTATCAAACGGGATAAACGAAAAGCAACTTAAAACAGCCATTGAAGAAATGAGAGGCGGCGATCGTGTGACTTCGCAAAATCAAGAAGAAAGTTACCAAGCACTGGAAAAGTACGGAATTGATCTTGTTCAAGCGGTTAAAAGCGGCAAACAAGACCCGGTTATTGGGCGTGATGAAGAAATTCGAAACGTTATTCGAATTTTATCGCGTAAAACGAAGAACAACCCTATTTTGATCGGTGAACCTGGTGTAGGAAAAACGGCCATTGTTGAAGGATTGGCTCAACGAATTGTCCGTAAAGACGTTCCTGAAAATTTAAAAGACAAAACGATTTTTTCATTAGATATGGGTGCTTTGATCGCAGGAGCAAAATTCCGCGGAGAATTTGAAGAGCGCTTAAAAGCAGTTTTAAAAGAAGTCAAAAAAAGTGACGGCAGGATCATTTTATTTATTGATGAAATTCATAATATCGTAGGAGCCGGAAAAACGGAAGGCAGTATGGATGCAGGAAACTTATTGAAACCGATGCTGGCTCGTGGAGAATTACATTGTATCGGGGCAACTACCTTAGATGAATACCGGTTATATATGGAAAAAGATAAGGCCTTAGAACGTCGTTTTCAAAGAGTACAAGTTGATGAACCGACTGTCGAAGATACCATTAGTATTTTACGGGGATTAAAAGAACGCTTTGAAATTCACCATAGTGTTAATATCCATGATAATGCTTTAGTGGCAGCAGCAACTCTTTCTGATCGTTATATTACAGATCGGTACTTGCCGGATAAAGCGATTGATTTAGTGGATGAAGCTTGCGCGACAATTCGTGTTGAAATGAATTCAATGCCAACAGAATTGGACCAAGTAACGCGCTGGTTAATGCAGTTGGAAATTGAAGAAGCAGCTTTGAAAAAAGAAAAAGATGAAGCAAGTAAGCGGAGATTAGAGAATCTGCGTGAAGAATTAGCTGATTTACGTGAAGAAGCTAATTTATTGAAAATGAAATGGGAGACAGAAAAAGAAGAAGTTTCCAAATTGCGTGNNAGCGAGCTGAAATCGAACAAACACGTCGTGAGTTAGAAGATGCTGAAAGCAATTATGATTTGGAAAAAGCTGCTGTATTACGGCATGGGAAAATACCGGCTTTAGAAAAAGAATTAAAAGCATTAGAAGCAGAGAATTCGGAAGAAAAACAACAGACACCTCGATTGGTTCAAGAGTCTGTTACTGAGAATGAAATTGCGTCAGTGGTAGGCCGAATGACTGGTATCCCAGTGACACGATTGGTTAAAGGTGAACGAGAAAAACTGTTGCACCTAGCAGATACATTACACGAACGCGTTATCGGACAAGATGAGGCAGTAGACAGTGTAACAGATGCGGTTATTCGCGCACGGGCTGGCTTGCAAGATCCAAATCGGCCACTT
>DIDU01000196.1:9658-30171 GCA_002418295.1 Carnobacterium sp. UBA5792
TTCTCGCCTAGTAGGAGCTCCTCCAGGTTATGTAGGTTACGAAGAAGGCGGACAACTAACTGAAGCGATCCGCCGTAATCCATACAGTATTGTATTGCTGGATGAAATTGAAAAAGCTCATCCAGATGTGTTCAATATCTTATTACAAGTGTTAGATGACGGACGTTTGACTGATGGAAAAGGACGAATAGTAGATTTTAAAAATACTGTTCTCATTATGACCAGTAATTTAGGTTCATCTATATTATTAGAAGGAACGGATCAAAATGGCCAGATTGAAGAATCGGTTAAAGAACAAGTCATGTCCTTGCTCACTACTCATTTTAAACCAGAATTTTTAAACCGTATTGACGATACCGTCTTATTTGCTCCGCTTAGTCTTGAAGTTGTGAAAAAGATCATCTTAAAATTAACGCATGATTTGGCTGAGCGATTAGCAGACCAAGAAATTGAGCTGACTATTTCAGAAGAAGCCCAAACTTGGATAGCACAAAACGCATATGATCCAATGTATGGTGCTCGACCATTAAAACGTTATTTAACTAAAGCAATTGAGACACCACTTGCAAGAGAAATCATTGCTGGAAACATATTGCCAAACACAAAAGTTACAATTGCCTCGAAACAACGAGAGCTGGCCTTTGATTACCAGCCGATAGAGGAATAAAAAAATAAAAAGCCTTCTTATAATTAAGATAAGAGGGCTTTTTATTTTTTATTCATTTGTAGTATTTGCGTGGACAGTTTTTGGGAGAACTTGTCCGATCAACAGAACAACAACTGCTGAAATCAGCCCAATAAGGGTAGCAGTCATAAAATCATAGGTACTACCTGTTAATGAACTGCCAATGTAATTAATGGCTTGTCCGATACAAAAACCCCAAAACAAAGTTACAAAATATTTCATTAGTTCAACACCTCTCCTCGTACAAGTTAATTTTATCACGTTTAATCAGATTGTAAAGCAAGAACGATAAAAAGAGGCCTGAAACAGTTTGCGAATTACTAAGGGATAAGGTTATAATAAAAGAGATGGAATCAGAATGGAGTGACCAAAATGTCTTTTGTACATTTGCAAGTCATTAGTGCCTACAGTTTATTAAAAAGCACAATATCAATTGAGCAACTAGTAGTAACAGCTAAAGAACGTGGCTATACGGCTATAGCATTGACCGATCATAATGTTATGTACGGTGCTGTAGATTTTTATAAAGCGTGTAAAAAACACGGCATCAAACCAATCATTGGAATGGTTTTAGCATTTGAAGGGGCAGTAGATAAGCAGCAGGATTATTCGCTTGTGTTGCTGGCTAAGAATGCAGCGGGATATAAGAATCTAATGAAACTATCTANNTTAAACATTGAACAGATAAAAAAACACAGCAAAGACCTAATAGCTGTCACACCAGGAATGGATGGCGAAGTGGAATCACTTCTGTTAAAAGAAGAAATGGATCAAGCTCAAGCAGCAGCAGCAGCTTACCGATCTGTTTTTGAAAAAGAAAACTTTTTCCTTGGCATACAATTGCAGCCGGAATTAGTACCTATTCAAGAAAATGTGATAAGTTTAGCCAAACAACTGCAAATCCCAACTGTAGCTTTAGGAGATATCCGCTATTAAGATCCAGCAGACGATTTTAGCACCAAGGTCTTAAGAGCAATTGATTCTGGTGAAAAGATTTCGTTAACCTCATCTCCAACTATGGAAGGACCTTACAGCTTACCTAACAGCGAACAAGTAGAAGCTCAATTTAAAGAAGCTGGTTTGCAGAAAGCTGTTGAAGAGACTGTGAAAATCGCAGAAATGACACATATGGATATTGAATTGCACCAGCAGCTCTTGCCTAAGTACCCATTACCCACTCAAACGGGCACAAAACGGTACTTAGAAGAACGTTGTTTTGAAGGTTTGGAGCAAAGAAAACCCAATTCTGTTCAAGAATACCAAGATCGGCTTAATTATGAATTAAGCGTTATTCATAAAATGGGGTTTGAAGATTATTTTCTGATTGTCTGGGACTTAATGGCCTATGCTCACCAAGTAAATATTGTCACAGGTGCCGGTAGGGGATCTGCAGCTGGTTCTTTAGTTGCCTATGTTTTGGGTATCACAGACGTAGACCCAATAGAGTATGACTTATTATTTGAGAGGTTTTTAAATGAAGAGCGCTATACGATGCCGGACATAGACTTAGATTTTCCAGATAACCGGCGTGAAGAAATGCTGCAATATGTAAAAACAAAATATGGCCAAGAACACGTCGCTCAAATTGCTACTTTTGGAACGTTAGCAGCAAAAATGGCTTTGCGCGATGTTGCTCGTGTATTTGAACTGAGCCAAGCTGAAGCCGGTACTTGGTCGAATGCGATTCCCAAAATAGCCGGTATCACATTGCAATCGGCTTNNATCGAAAGAATTAAGAGAATTAGTACAAAAGAGTGAAAAGAACCAACTGCTGTTTGAAACTGCAAAAAAAATTGAAGGATTACCCAGACATGTTTCTACTCATGCAGCTGGAGTCGTGATCAGCGACCAACCTTTAAATCAGTATCTTCCATTGCAACAAGGCAGCGGATCTATTTATTTAACGCAATATGCAATGGGCAATGTAGAGGAAATTGGGTTATTAAAAATCGATTTTTTAGGGTTGAAAAACTTATCGATTATTGATCATACACTAAAGCTCATCAAACGTGAAAAAAAGATAGAACTCGATTTGCTGTCTATCCCTATGGATGNNGTTTGAGTCGGCAGGCATAAAAAATGTGCTGCGTAAACTAGGTCCTACTTCAATAGAAGATGTTGCAGCCGTCAATGCCTTGTATCGGCCCGGTCCAATGGAACAAATTGATTTGTTTATCCAGCGGAAAAAAGGCGAAGTTCCGATTCTCTATCCGGATGAAAGTTTAAAAGATATCTTAGGAGTCACGTATGGAGTAATGGTTTACCAAGAACAAGTCATGCAAGTCGCTTCTAAAATGGGCGGATACACTTTAGGACAAGCCGATATTTTACGCCGAGCGATTGGAAAAAAACAAAAGGATGTCATTGATAAAGAACGGATCCATTTTATTAATGGAGCAAAAGAACTCGGTTACCAAGAAGATACAGCTGCACAGGTTTATGATTATATTGAACATTTTGCAAATTACGGCTTTAATCGGTCGCATGCAGTAGCGTATGCGTTTATTGCTTATCAAATGGCTTATTTAAAGGCTCATTATCCAGAACCCTTTTTTGTTGCCTTGTTAAATTCAGTTTCAAATAATCCGGCTAAATTAAAAGAACTTGTATTAGAGATTAAAAAGCGTAAAATCAGTTTTTCTCCTCCTGATATCAATAAAAGTTTTTTTGCCTTTTCATTGAACGAGAATCAAATCCAATTTGGTCTGGGAACCATTAAGGGAATAAGAAGAGAAATGATTATGGAAATAATCCAGATACGAAAAGAATCGGGGAAATTCCATGATTTAGTTGATTTTCTTCGTCGTCTAGAAACGAAATGGCTGAAAACAGATCATATTAAACCGTTGATTTATGCTGGTGCATTTGATTCCTTNNNTTGGAAGGAATTCTATCGAGCCTTAAATTAAGCGGAAATAATATTGGTTTATTTGATATTCTAAAACCTAAATACGAGATGGCTGAAGACTTAAGTTTGGAAGAAAAGCTGGAAATGGAAGAATTTTACTTAGGAATGTATTTATCAGGGCATCCTCNNTCCGTAAAACAGACGGTGTTCATTCAAGATTTGCACGTTGGTGAATATGGAAAAATAATTGGACTCGTGAAAGCTGTCCGGCGTATTCGAACCAAAAAAGGAGAACCGATGGCCTTTGTAACACTGAATGATTCTTCAGGAGATTGCTCCTTGACACTTTTCCCGGTCAAGTATCGGCAATATAGTCGTTTACTTGAAAAAGGAGAAATTCTTTACGTAGAAGGGAAAGTAGAAAACAATCGTGATCAAATGAAACAGGTGTTGGTGGACCAAATGGAGGATGTAAAAGTCCTGCATCAAACGCTTAATTCTGATAAATGTTTTATTCGGATACCAGCTGATAAAAGTGATGCTCAGACCTTACAAGAACTGAAAGAGGTCTTAAAAACTTATGCGGGAAACATTCCGGTCATTTTGTTTTACGCATCTACTAATAAAAAAATGGTTTTGAACCAAACCGAATGGGTCGATGGTACAGAAAAATTACAAAAGGCTTTAGAAGAAATCATCGGTTCAGGAAATATAGTATTTCAAAAAAAAGAATAAAAACAATTTTTTAGAGGTTTTTATCATTTTACTAGGACAATTCCAACTAAAAATGGTAAAATCATTTTGTGGGCTTAATAATTGAATGAGTTTTTTATGGATTTATTCAATAAACACTGGAAAACATATAAAAATTTTTTCAAGGTTTATCTTGAAAAGAAATTTTTATACTAAATACACTGATGAGGTGGGTTATTAATATGAAACGTATCGCTGTTTTAACAAGTGGAGGGGACGCTCCTGGAATGAACGCCGCTGTCCGCGCAGTTGTCCGTAAAGGTCTCTATGAAGGGATGGAAGTTTACGGCATCAATTATGGGTATGCTGGTTTAGTAGCAGGAGACATTCGTAAGTTAACGCGAAGAGATGTAGGGGATAAGATTTCACATGGAGGTACATTCCTTTACTCAGCTCGTTACCCAGAATTTGCAACAGAAGAAGGACAATTAAAAGGAATCGAGCAATTAGAAAAATTTGGAATTGAAGGCCTAGTCGTTATTGGCGGAGATGGTTCATACCGCGGCGGATTGGCTCTAACCAAACATGGATTTCCAGCTATCGGATTGCCGGGAACGATTGACAACGATATTCCAGGAACTGACTTTTGTATCGGTTTTGATACAGCCATTAATACAGTTTTAGATTCTGTTGATAAAATTAGAGATACTGCAACAAGTCACGTTCGTACTTTTATTGTTGAAGTAATGGGACGTAATGCAGGAGATATCGCTTTGTGGGCAGGTGTTGCTGGCGGTGCAGAGCAAATTATTATTCCAGAAAAAGAATTTAATATGGAAGAAGTCGCTAATACCATTCAAAAAGGCCGTGAACGTGGTAAAAAACACAGTATCNNTTTTGCTGACAGATTAGCAGAATACGGTGACCATCATGCTCGTGTAACTGTTTTAGGACATGTTCAACGTGGAGGTTCTCCAACTGCACGCGACCGTGTTCTTGCAAGTATCTTTGGTGCTAAAGCTGTTGATTTATTGAAAGAAGGCAAAGGCGGCTTAGTATTGGGTATGATCGGCAATGATATTGTTGAGAATAAGTTTGAAGATATTCTACAAGGTCAAAAACATATGCCTGATGTTTCTCTTTATAAATTGAACCAAGAAATTTCTTATTAATAAATATAGATAATATCTAAAAAAACGATTATTGGGAGAGATTACAGAATGAAAAAGACAAAAATAGTATGTACGATTGGACCAGCTAGTGAATCCGTTGAATTTTTAGTAGAAATGATTGAAGCTGGTATGAACGTTGCACGTTTAAACTTTTCACATGGCGATTTCGAAGAACATGGTGCGCGTATTAAAAATATTCGTGAAGCTTCTAATATTACCGGGAAAATGGTAGCTATTTTATTAGATACTAAAGGACCGGAAATTCGGACACATAACATGAAAGACGGCCGTGTAGAATTCGCTACTGGTGATGTGGTTCGGATAGCGATGAACGAAGTTGAANNAAAGAAAAATTCTCTATTACGTATGCTGATTTAATCAACGATGTACATCCTGGTTCTCATGTCCTTTTGGATGATGGTTTGATTGACTTAGAAATTACGGATATTGATCATGATAACAACGAGTTAGTATCTGTAGTTAAAAATGCTGGAGTATTAAAAAATAAAAAAGGTGTTAACGTCCCAGGGGTATCTGTTAACTTGCCAGGAATCACTGACAAAGATGCTGCTGACATTCGTTTTGGTCTGAAAAATGATATTGATTATATTGCAGCAAGTTTCGTACGTCGTGCTAGTGACGTATTAGAAATTACTGAAATTCTTGAAGAAGAAGATATGACACATGTTCAAATCATTCCTAAAATTGAAAACCAAGAAGGCGTTGATAATATTGACGAAATCTTAAAAGTTTCAAATGGTTTAATGGTTGCACGTGGAGACTTAGGAGTTGAAATTCCTACAGAAGAAGTTCCAATCGTTCAAAAAGCGCTTATCCAAAAATGTAACCAAGTGGGTAAACCCGTTATTACAGCTACACAAATGTTAGACTCAATGCAAGAAAATCCGCGTCCGACACGCGCAGAAGCAAATGACGTTGCGAATGCTATTTTTGACGGCAGTGATGCAGTTATGCTTTCTGGTGAAACGGCTGCTGGTAAATACCCGATTGAAGCTGTTCAAACGATGGCACGCATTGCAGTTCGAACAGAAGAAGCATTGGTCAATCAAGATGCATTTGCTTTGAAAGCATATAGCCAAACAGATATGACTGAAGCGATTGGACAATCTGTTGGCCATACAGCACGTAATTTGGATATTCATACTATTGTTGCAGCTACAGAATCTGGCCATACAGCTCGAATGATTTCTAAATACCGTCCAAAATCTAGTATTGTAGCAGTGACATTCTCTGAACGTCAAATGCGCGGATTAGCTCTTTCTTGGGGTGTTTACCCAACAGTTTCTAAAAAACCATCGTCTACTGATGATATGTTCAATTTAGCAACGACTATCGCTCAAGAAGGCGGCTTTGCTAAAGAAGGAGACTTGATTATCATTACAGCTGGTGTACCGGTTGGAGAACGTGGTACGACTAACTTAATGAAGATCCAATTAATTGGTTCTAAATTAGTAAACGGCCAAGGTGTGGGGTCTGAAGCAGTTATTGGTAAAGCAGTTGTTGTATCTTCTGCCGAAGAAGCTAATGTAAAAGCTGTTGAAGGCGGAATATTAGTAGTGAAAACAACAGACAAAGAATACTTGCCAGCTATTGAAAAATCTGCAGCGATTGTTGTAGAAAATGGCGGTTTAACAAGCCATGCAGCTGTTATTGGAATTGCTATGGGAATCCCAGTGATCGTAGGAGCAGAAGACGCTACTAAGCTTATTCAANNCAGTTGATTCTCGTCGTGGAATTGTCTATCGTGGAGCGACAACAGCTATCTAATGTAAAAGTAAAAGAACTTTAAAGAAAAGGCTCGTAAAAAGATGAATACGACATCTTTTTATGAGCTTTTTTAATTCCTTTTCTAGATGACATAATAAAATTATGGTAAACTAGATAGGGATGTAAGTTAAATGAATAACTTTTATTCATTTAGCGAGTGGATTAGAAAAAGAGTAAAAAAACGTTTGACCAATATGGAGGAAAAATAAATGAACAAATCTTTAGGAAATGTCATCACAGGACTTGTGACAGATATAAATGAAAAAGCTTATTTTATTCAAAAAGACGGCGTAACTTATAAACTGCCGAAAACTGAAACAATGGATTACCAATTAGGAGACACAGTTGAAGGTTTTGCTTATGTAGCGATGAACAAAGATACCATGCTCACTCAAGAGATACCGGCCGTACGAGTTGGCGAATTTGGCTGGGCTACAGTGAGTGAAACACGTAAAGATTTAGGCGTTTTTATGGATATTGGATTGCCGAATAAAGAAGTAGTTGTTTCGTTGGATGAACTTCCGACACTTAAACACCTTTGGCCAAAAAAAGGAGATCGTTTATTGATCACTATTCAAGTTGATGAAAAAGATCGCATGTGGGGAAAACAAGCACCTGAATCTGTTTTCGAATCTTTATCTCANNCAAAAAGGAGATGAAGGATTAAACAATAAGAACATTACAGGTACTGCTTATCGCTTGAAATTAGTCGGAACGTATCTCCTTACCTCAGACAATTATTTAGGGTTTGTCCATCCGTCTGAAAGAAAAGATGAACCGCGTTTGGGAGAAGTTGTTTCAGGTCGTGTAATCGGAGTCAGAAGCGACGGAATTTTGAATGTTTCACTCATGCCACGTGCTCATGAAGCCATCAGTGATGATGCAGGAATGTTGTTGGCTATTTTGGAACGTACACCTACTGGAAGTTTCCCTTATACAGATAAAAGCGATGCAAATGAAATTAGAGAACGTTTCGGCATTAGCAAGGCTCAATTTAAACGTGCCTTAGGGAATCTGATGAAACAAAGAAAAATTGTTCAACAAGATGGCGAAACAAGATTAGTTGAAGCAACGAATGAAGACCAAAAATAAGAACGAGCTAGAATAAAATTGAATAAAAAATAAAAAGGGCAAAAGTTTTTGCTCTTTTTTATACGACTGGAAGGTATACATTTCTTTTGAGATAGGACGGGCTTGTCTCACTTATCTTAACTAAAAAATTGGCTGAAAGGAAAATTTAAAATGGAAGAAGAGTTAGCAGAATATATTCGTTTTTTGACAATTGAACGCGGTTTATCCAAAAACACAACTCAAAGTTATCAACGTGACTTAAAGCAATATACCTGCTTTTTAAAAGAACAAAAGTTGGATCAATGGAATGATATAGACCGATATACCGTTTTAGCCTTTTTACAACAAATGAAAGAAGAAGAAAAATCAGCGGGTACTATTATTAGAATGGTTTCAACTCTTAGACAATTCCATCAATTTTTAAAGCAAGAAAAAATATCTTCGGTGGATCCAATGCTGCACATTGATACGCCTAAAAAAGCACAGACGTTGCCAAAAATCTTATCGATGAAGGAAGTAGAACGGCTGATTGAAACTCCAAATACTAGTGAAACGTTAGGGATTAGAGACAGAGCAATCCTTGAAACCATGTATGCAACAGGTTTGCGTGTTTCAGAATTGACCGAGTTGAAATTAGATGATTTGCATCTTTCGCTTGGATTGATCCAAACTATTGGAAAAGGCGATAAAGAACGCATTATACCATTAGGAGATTTAGCCATTAAATGGATCGAAACCTATTTGCAGCATAGTCGAAACCGACTAGAACGCCCTAATAATCGTTCATCATATGTCTTTTTAAATCACCATGGACAAAAATTGACTAGACAAGGAATATGGAAAAATCTAAAAGCTATGGTTCAAAAAGCAGGCATCGAAAAAGAAGTGACTCCACATACCTTGCGTCATTCATTTGCTACGCATTTGTTAGAAAACGGAGCAGATTTACGGACAGTTCAAGAATTGTTGGGACATTCTGATATATCAACTACGCAAATCTATACGCATATCACGACGCACCNNAAAACGTACCATCCACGTGCTTGAAGTACCCAGTTTAGACGAACGTTGTATAGCGGCAAACTTGAAAAGAAACAAGTTCTTTTGGTTTTCTCTCGCATTCTTCAAGTTTATTGATTATAATAAAAGGCGTAGATATTCAAGAATAAGGGGGATAAACATCGTGTCTTATAAAAGAATACATTTGATCGTCATGGACTCTGTCGGAATAGGCGAAGCTCCTGATGCTGAAAAATTTAATGATGTGGGCAGCGACACATTAGGTCATATTGCTCAAGAAGTGGGATTAACCATTCCGCATCTAGAAGAATTAGGACTAGGAAATATTCGTCCGCTAAAAGGAGTCCGCAGCGTAGCAGACAGTGTCGGATACTATACGAAATTGGAAGAAGTATCGGTTGGTAAAGATACCATGACAGGACATTGGGAAATTATGGGCTTAAATATCCAAACACCCTTTCGTGTTTTCCCTAATGGGTTTCCAGATGAACTATTGCAAAAAATCGAGGATTTTTCAGGACGTAAAATCGTAGCGAACAAACCGGCCAGCGGAACGGCAATCATTGACGAATACGGTGAACACCAAATGAAGACAGGAGATCTGATCATTTATACTTCTGCCGACCCTGTTTTACAGATTGCAGCACACGAAGAAATTATTCCATTAGAAGAACTATATAAAATTTGTCAGTACGTTCGGGATATAACGAAAGAAGACCCTTATATGATTGGTCGTATCATTGCTCGCCCATTTGTAGGAGAACCAGGAAACTTTAAGCGAACAAGCGGACGTCATGATTATGCATTAAATCCATTTGGAAAAACAGTGTTAAACTATTTGAGCGAAGCAGGAAAAGATGTTATTGCTATTGGTAAAATCAATGATATCTATAACGGTGAAGGAGTAACAGAAGCTGTTAGAACGACGAGTAATATGGATGGAGNNGAAGTTTCTTAAACTTAGTTGATTTCGATGCTTTATTCGGCCACCGCCGTGATGTAGCGGGATATGGTAAAGCGATTGAAGAATTTGATATGCGGTTGGAAGAAATTGTCGGACAGTTAAGAGAAGACGATTTGTTGCTGATTACTGCAGATCACGGAAATGACCCCATTGCTCCGGGAACGGACCATACTCGGGAATATGTTCCGCTATTGGCTTACTCTCCATCAATGAAAGAACGGGGAGAACTACCTCAAGGACATTTTGCTGACATTGGCACAACGATTGCTGATAACTTTGGCGTGGAGAGCACCGGATTCGGCAAAAGCTTTTTAAAGCATTTAATTTAAGAGAGAATAGGAAAAAGGAGAGTCATCATGACAGCAACTTTGCGAGAAAAAATTCAACAAGCAGCTTTATTTATTAAAGAACAAGGGATTCAAACACTTGAATTTGGTTTGATCCTTGGCTCAGGCTTAGGAGAATTAGCCGATGAGATTGAGAATCCCATTATCATTTCATATGGAGATATTCCTCATTTTCCTGTATCGACTGTTACCGGACATGCCGGTCAATTGGTTTATGGCAAATTAAGCGGTAAATATGTTTTGGCGATGCAAGGTCGATTCCATTATTATGAAGGATATTCTTTACAAGAAGTTACTTTTCCAATCAGAGTAATGAAAGAGTTAGGAGTACATTCACTAATCGTCACTAATGCGGCAGGCGGTATCAATACACAATTTACTCAGGGAGAATTGATGATGATCACCGATCAAATCAATTATACAGGTGCAAATCCTCTAATGGGTCCTAATGATGAGTCGTTAGGGGTACGTTTCACGGACATGAGCGAACCTTATGACAAAGCTTATCAAGAAACTGCTAGAGAGGTCGCTGTACAAATGGCGTTGGATTTAAAAGAAGGCGTTTATATCGGTTTTTCTGGTCCTACTTATGAAACACCAGCGGAAATAAAAATGGCTCGGTTGTTAGGAGCAGATGCAGTCGGCATGTCGACTGTTCCGGAAGTAATCGTTGCTAAACACGCTGGCTTACGAGTATTGGGAGTTTCATGTATTACCAACTTGGCAGCCGGTATGCAAGCTTCTCTTAACCATGAAGAAGTCGTTGAGACAACGGAACGTGTGAAAGTAACATTTAAATTATTTATCAAAAATATACTAGCAGCTTTGTAACGCGTGTTCTATTAAATAAATTTGCTTTTCGATTTGGTTTTATATTGAAAAGGTCAAAAGAAGCCCTCTTTTTAGGAAGCAGGGTTCTTTTTGTTGCGTTGAGAAAAAATAAATTTTGTGTTAAAGTAGGAAGAGCAAAATTCCGGGAAAAGTTGAAATGAGGACAATAAATGGATGAAAATTTGTTAACAGGCACAATGAAAATAAACGAAAAAAATCACTTGGAGATTGGCGGCGTCGATTGTGTTGATTTGGCTGAAAAGTATGGCACGCCAGTCTATATTTATGATACAGCCTATATTAAAACGAAGGCGCGTGCATTCAAAGCAGCTTTTGCTAAAAGGAAAGTAGCTGCTCAAGTGGCATACGCAAGTAAAGCTTTTTCTTGCTTAGCTATTTATCAATTAATGGCACAAGAAAAGATGTCTCTTGATGTAGTATCAGGAGGAGAGCTTTATACGGCCATTCAAGCAGATTATCCTAGTGAAAAAATCCATTTCCATGGCAATAATAAATCAGATGATGAACTTATTGCAGGTTTGGATTATCATGTCGGCTGTTTTGTAGTTGATAATTTTCATGAGTTGCATAGGTTAGATGAATTGACTGCTGAACGTAAACAGAAAACGAACATACTGATCCGAGTGACACCTGGTGTAGAAGCACATACACATGACTATATTTCTACAGGGCAAAATGATTCGAAATTTGGTTTTGATTTAGAAAATGGACAAGCAGAAGCAGCAGTTAAACAAGCCTTAAGCATGCCATTTATTGAAGTGATTGGATTACACAGTCATATTGGTTCTCAAATTTTTGAGACACAAGGGTTTAATCTAGCTATTGATAAAGTTTTAACGCAAGNNGTTGAATGTAGGCGGCGGTTTCGGTATCCGTTATACGAGTGAAGACAAACCTTTGCCGATTGAAACATACATTCATACAATTATTGATGAAGTTGAAATGTTGACAGAAAACTTGAAGTTGGATATGCCGGAAATCTGGATCGAGCCTGGCAGAAGTTTAGTCGGCGATGCTGGAATCACGTTGTATCAAACCGGTTCGCAAAAGTCCATTCCTGATGTACGCAACTATTTAGCGATTGATGGAGGAATGTCAGATAATATCCGACCTGCATTGTACAATGCTAAATATACCGGCGTATTCGCTAATCGTGTGAATGATCAAATTGATGAGCTGTATTCAATTGCTGGAAAATGCTGCGAGTCTGGGGACATGCTGATCTGGAATCTGCCTTTGCCTAAAGTCCAATCTAAAGATATTTTAGCTGTTTTCAGCACAGGTGCATATGGATACGCAATGGCTAGCAATTACAATCGTATTCCTAGACCGCCTGTTGTCTTTGTTGAAGATGGAACAGAATTCTTAGCAATTGAAAGAGAAAGCTATAGAGATTTAATGAGATTAGAACGTTCGCTAATTTAAAGCATTTCTTCACGTCTTGCTTTTTGAACCTCGAAGATCTCTAGGAGGATGAAAATGTTACTCGAATACAAAAATGACTATGAAAAGATTACTATGGGACTACTTTCTTTTATACCTGACTTGAAAGATGTCTCGCGTCTACAGTCTGAATTGGAATGGTATCAGCAAGAAGAAAACCGCAAACTTTATCTATGGCGCGGAGAAGAAACACAAGATATCATTGCAGTTGCCGGTGTAGAAATTGGCGAAGAATTGATTTTGTTGCGACACATCTCTATCAATCCGTCTTTTCGCAATGAAGGCATCAGCTACAAAATCTTTGAAGCATTGGATGAAAGTTTCCCTCAAAAAAAGGTAATTGGAACATTGGAAACAAGTCCGTTAATTGTTAAATGGGAGCAGGAAAAAGCTAAAAAACAAAATCAGACTGAATCCAATGAACGAGTAGAAAATGCGGAACACCCAAAGAAAGAAGACTGAGCGATGTCGGAGATAAATGTAAAAATTGACGCTTTTGAAGGACCGCTTGATTTACTGCTTCATTTGATTCAGCATTTAGAAATCGATATTTATGATATTCCTATAGCTGAAGTCACTTCTCAATATTTAACGTATATTCAAACGATGAAAGTGTTGGAGCTGGATATTGCAGGCGATTATTTAGTTATGGCTGCAACTTTGATGGCAATAAAAAGCAAATTGCTTTTGCCGAAACAAGAACTAGTTTTAGATACGGAGCTTGAATTGATTGAAGAAGGAGAAGATCCTCGAGACGCCTTAGTTGAACAGTTATTGGAATACCAAAAGTATAAAAAAGCTGCTGCGGTCTTAAAGACAAAAGAAGAAGAACGCAGTCAGTATTATACAAAAGAGCCGCAAAATTTAGACCAATTACAAAAGAATGTTCCGCTTGAACCATTGCAAATCAGTACATTGGATTTAGTAGTAGCTTTTCAAAAATTATTGACTAAGCGGTTGAAAAAAGCCCCTCTTCAAACTAAAGTCATGGCTGAAGAGGTAACGATCAGTGAAAAAATGGCGTTCATTTTAGCTAGCGTGTCTTCAGCTTCAAGTAAAACAGGAATACGATTTACCGATCTTTTTACAGAACCAACAAAGAAAGATATGGTAACAACTTTTATGGCTTTGCTTGAACTAATCAAAGAACAAACCATTTCATTTCAGCAAGCAGAAAAATACGGAGAAATCTTAANNAAAGAACAAGGAGTGTGAGAGGATGAATGAAACAGCAGCTATTGAAGCCTTGCTTTTTGTTGCAGGAGATGAAGGATTATATTTAGCAGAGATTGCTTCGATTCTATCTTGTTCGACACAAGAAGCCTATCAACTCTTAATGCAACTGCAAAAAGAATGTGATACCTCGATGACACGAGGCTTAATGTTGTTGGAAGTTGGGGAGCAATACCAGCTGGCAACCAAAAAAGAATACGCTGATGTGATCAAGTCCTATGCAGTTTCGCCATTGTCAACTAATTTATCGCAAGCTGCATTAGAAACATTAGCAATCATTGCGTATAAACAACCATTAACTCGAATGGAAATTGATGAAATACGGGGAGTACAAACAAGCGGGGCGATCCAAAAGCTGGTGATCAGAGATTTGATTGAAGAAAAAGGCAGAGTTGATGGGCCAGGCCGGGCGATATTATATGGAACCTCCCGTTATTTCTTAGACTACTTCGGATTAAAGGAATTAGCTGATTTGCCAAAACTAACAGAAATAGAAGAACATTCTGCTGAAACTGAATCAGATTTATTTTTCGAACGATTTAGTCAACAATTTTCAGAAACAGACAATGAATAAAAAATTGATCGTTAAGGAGTAGCTGGTAAATATGGAAAGATTGCAAAAAGTAATGGCTCATGCTGGAGTAGCTTCTAGGCGAAAGTCGGAAGAACTAATTCTTAAAGGGCATGTTAAAGTAAATGGTAAAGTAGTTACAGAATTAGGAACACAAGTAGGAAGTTCAGACAAAGTGGAAGTCGACGGTATTCCAATTGACCGGGAAGAACCGGTTTACTTCTTACTGAATAAACCGAGAAACATGATTTCAGCGGTTTCTGATGATAAAGATCGGCAGGTTGTCACGGATTTGTTNNCAACGTATTTATCCAGTTGGTCGTTTGGATTACGACACGACTGGAGCATTGATCTTAACGAATGATGGAGAGCTTTCGCAAATGCTGATGCATCCAAAATTTCATATTGATAAAACGTATGTTGCAAAAGTTGAGGGATTGATCAATAACCGGTCATTAAGCAAACTAGAAAAAGGTATTGTGATCGAAGGGAGAAAGACAGCGCCGGCTAAAGTTAAACTACTTTCTGCTGATAAAATCAAAAATGTTTCAATGGTAGAATTAACGATTCATGAGGGACGGAACCAACAAGTAAAAAATATGTTTAAAGCTGTCGGACACCCTGTTCAAAAATTAAAAAGAGAAACTTACGGAACCTTGAATTTATCTGGATTACGACCTGGAGAATGGCGTGAGCTGAAATCATTTCAAATTAATCAATTACGCAATTTAGTGAAGCAAAATAAAAAAGAAATAAACTAATTGAAAAGCTGCTCCAGACTAGCGATAGCACTATTCATGTTCTTAGTCTGGGGCTAAAACTACATATAAAAAGACTTATAACTATATGCAAAAATGGAAGTTGTGTATAATTAAGATTGAACAGAATGATAAGGGATTTAATGTTGGAGGTGCAGAAACAGTGGAAAACGAAACACTGAACTTAATGATTGTAGACGATGAAGAAAGGATTCGCCGCTTATTAAAAATGTATTTAGAGCGCGAAAACTATGTGATCACTGAAGCAGACAATGGAGAAGCAGCATTGGAATTAGCATTGGAAAATGACTATGATTTAATCCTTTTGGATCTTATGATGCCTAAAATGGATGGCATTGAATTTGCGGAAAAATTACGCGAACACAAAGAAACGCCCATTATGATGTTGACTGCTAAAGGGGAAGAAATTAATCGAATCCAAGGATTCGAAGTAGGTGCAGATGATTATATCGTAAAACCGTTTAGCCCGCGAGAAGTCGTTTTGCGCGTCTCTGCTGTTTTAAAAAGAACACATGTGGAGAAAGAGAAAGAAAAAGAAAATCCTAATTTAATTGTTACACCTAATATTGAAATTGATAATCAATCCCATCGTGTTTTAGCAGAGGGCAAGCCGGTTAACTTAACACCGAAAGAATACGATCTTTTGTTGTATCTTATTCAATCACCCGATCAGATATTTGGACGTGAACAGCTTTTGCGCGAAGTATGGAAATACGAATTTTTTGGTGATTTAAGAACAGTTGATACCCACATTAAGCGCTTACGTGAAAAACTATCTAAACAATCTGAAGAAGCTGCAAAAATGATTGTGACTGTCTGGGGATTAGGTTATAAATTTAATTCTTATTCGGAAGAAAAAAAGTAGGCTAATATATGAGTAAATTAAACAGCATTACGATTCGAACGTGGGGCATCACCATGTTTATCATTGGTTTTTGTTTTATTACGACTAATGAGATATATGGACGAATTTACCAAAATAACATAGAAAAAAACTACCTAATAGACTATGAACAGTCTATTGAATCAATAGAGGGGTATCTAGAAAAAGAACCATATTTTTTAATGGAAAATTTAGATAAACTTAAAGCGCATGATACTCACTTATTTATGGAGATTTATCTAGATGGCCAACTCGTAACGGATTCCTATACAGGTACCAATCAACCCGTTCCCACTAGCAAAAAGAAGTTGTTAGCTAACGAAGATGTAACACAGGCGGTAAATATGGGAAGAGACACTCAGATTATTAGTAAAGCTGAAATTGGGTCGGGTCAAAATACCCTTTTTATGTTTCGAATAAAGAATTTTACGTTAGATGGAAAAAAGGGTGCGTTGTATTCTTTTGTTGATTTAGCTTCTTTAAACGAAACTGAGAAAAAAATGAACCAGTGGACCTTAATTAATTTTATTTTTTACGGAATATTATCTGTTTTGTTTTTCTACTATTTACAAAACCGTTTAGGCAAACCGTTAAATACGTTAAGAGATATAGCATTTGAATACGCTAAAAATGACTTTTCACAAGAAGCTCCTATAAACTTCAAGGATGAGCTCTCACAATTGGCTTTAGCCATGAATAAAATGCGCAAATCATTAGAAACAACTGGGACTGCAACGCGCCAAGAAAAAGAATTATTAGAAAATATTGTTTCTTCTATTTCTACCGGAATTCTTTATTACAATCAAGATAAGACTCTATTGATGTCCAATCCATTAGGCGAAAACTTTTTGCGTAATTGGAACAATGGTGAGGGGACTGAGGAACAGTCTTTACCCGATTTTTTAGAAGACAAAATTGATGAGGTCATTAACAAATCAGAAAAGGTTTATCATGATACGATGATCAATGATTTTTATTTTCAAATCTCATTGGTTCCTTTATTTGATGAAGACTTAGAAAATGTTCGTGGTGTTTTAGTATCCTTGCAAGATTTAACAAAAGAACGTCGTTTAGATAAAATGCGGGTCGACTTTATTAATAATGTCTCTCATGAATTACGGACACCTTTAGTGATGATCCAAGGGTATAGTGAAGCCATTCTAGATGATGTAGCGGAAACAGATGAAGAAAAACATGAAATGGCTAGTATTATCGGAGATGAATCTAAACGAATGAACCGTTTAGTTAATGAGATGCTCGATTTATCTAGAATGGAAGCAGGATACATTGATTTAGTTCCTGTTGAAGTAGATTTAGAAGCCTTTTTCATGAAAATTTTATCTCGTTTCAATAGAATGGCAGAAAAAAATCAAGTTCATTTGAGTCTGGAAATTGAACCATCTGTAAAAAAATATTATATGGATGAAGATAAAATGAACCAAGTATTTGTTAATTTAATCAATAACGCCATCCGCCACGCATCTTTGTCCGAACGAAATGATGCTCATGTGAAACTATGGGTGCATGTGGATAAAATTACGGATGAGGTGCAAATGGAAGTAATCGATAATGGTCCGGGTATTGCAGAAGCAGATATACCTTATATCTTTGACCGCTTTTACAAAGCAGATAAGTCAAGAACCGTTAGCAAAAGCAGCCAGACAGGTACTGGAATTGGGCTGTCTATTGTCAAGAATATCGTTGAAGAACATGGCGGATATATTGAAGTTATCAGCGTGCCTAACAAAGTCACCAGTTTTAGGATCCATTTTCCTTATATGGAAGAACTTGATGAAGCTGACTAAAAGAAAGTAAGTCTTGCAAATTGAAACAAAACATTGTATACTTTAATAGTACAGAAAAGTACTAAAAAAATAATAGATTCGTCTTCAGGGGCAGGGTGTAATTCCCGACCGGTGGTATAGTCCACGAGCTAGATAGCATTATCTGGTTGAACTGGTTTAATTCCAGTACCGACAGTAAAGTCTGGATAAAGAAGATGGGGCTTATTTGAATTCGAACGTGTTCATATGCTCTGTTTAATTTTCTGAAGAGAAATTAGACGAGCATATTTTTTTGGATCAAATTCTTAAGTAAGCCCAAGAATGCTCATGCTGATGAATCCTTTCAGGAGGATTTACTATGCAAAATAGTCGTACAAAAAAGTTAGTCGGGGTTTCAATGCTTGCTGCTGTAGCCTTTGTTTTAATGTTTTTTGCTTTTCCAATTATTCCAGGTGTTTCTTTTTTGAAAATCGATTTTAGCGATATACCTGTTTTACTTGGAATGTTTATTTACGGACCAAGTGCCGGAATAGGAGTAGCTTTAATACGAACCATTCTTCATTATATTCAAACTGGTGGAGATGCAGGATATCCGATTGGCGATACTGCAAGTTTAATAGCTTCCATTGCCTATTGCTTACCGATCTATTACGTGATGCGCAATAAAACGGAAACAACTAAAAATATTGTTTTGGCAAATGTACTAGGAACAGTTTCATTGACAACCATTTTGTCATTTTTAAACGCCTATGTATTGATCCCGCTTTATTTTGCGGTGTTAAACTTTAACGTTGGGCCAGTACAACAATACGTTTTTTATGGTGTGGTTCCATTCAATATATGTAAAGGAATTATTGTCAGCACTGTATTTGTAGCTCTCTTTGCTAAAATGAAACCTTGGATCTTTAAAAATCAATTATCTGAAGCAAGTTGTATGAAATAACTTCATTTGTTTTACTAAAAATGATTTCGCGAAAAAATTGCGGAATCATTTTTTGATGTTATAAAGAATTATAAAGTATTTAGAACCGTTTTTTGGTATATTATGTTTACCAGACGAGTTTTTCGGGATGGTATAACTAGGTAGAAAACAACTGGTTTAAAAGAGCCAGTAGAAGGAGGCTAGAAAATTTGCATAAATTAACCTATCTTGAAAGTTTCTGTTTATCCTTATTTTCTAGAACGATTTCAAAAAAAGGCGCTACGCTTTACCATATCGTTACAGGGAAGAGAACCGCTTCTATTCTTTATAATGCTCAGCACTATAAATTGGGTTCTTATTTTTCTTTGTTTCCAAAATTTAAGAGAGAACAATTCAACTACATAATAGAGAAATTAGATCGCTTAGAACTGATCGAAAAAGCTGAAGTTAAAGAAGAATATGTTTTAACAGAAGAAGGCAGGTTGTATTGCCAACAGTACTTTTCGGATCATACGTATCCTGTTCATCTAAACCTATTGGTAAATGGTACAGCTCTTAAACAGTTTTGGCGAATTATTCTGCTGATCACGCAAGTGCTGTCTGAATCACGCTACCACAACAGTCATTATTTGCCGATTGAAAAAGAATGGGAAAAACAAATGTGGTTAAAAAAATGGCTGAAACAGCAATCAAAAAACAAACAAGAGCTGGCTGAACAATTTGGTGAAGAATGGATCTTGCTATTAAAGCGGCTACCATCATTAAATGCTGAATTAATTGTGGATTGTCTGTCAGGCCATCATAAAATCGGCAAGACACGTCAACAATTAGCTGATTCTTATCAGTTGGATCCTTTTGAAATCGAATTGCTTTTACTAGATTCTCTATCTTGGATTTGGAAAGTAATAGAAGAACAGCAGCAAGAGGTTCCTTTATTTCATTCCATTTATCAAGCAATCAATAAAGAATACCGNNCTCTCGAGGAAACAGCCAAATTGCGCCAGTTAAAATTTAGTACAGTATCGGAACATACCATTGAATTGTATATTGTGGAACCGGCATTCGACTTATCCTTGGTTCTGTCTGAAAAAGATTTTAATACAGTAAAACAACTTTTAGAAGAGCAGCCAACAATTGCGTATCATGAAGTTGTAGAGAAAAAACCTGAGATTCTTTTTCTGTGGTATCGGTTAGCTCAGATAGAAAGGAACCACCGCAATGAATAAACACACACAAATCAAAGAAATTTTGTATCAGCGTTTTGGCTATACCTCCTTTCGTGAAGGACAAGAAGAAGCCATCTTAGCTGCATTATCAGGCGACAATACCTTAGTGATGCTGCCTACTGGTACCGGGAAATCAATTTGTTACCAACTTACCGGCTATTGTTTGGATGGAATTGTTTTGATTGTCTCTCCACTATTGTCTTTAATGCAAGATCAAGTAGAACAAATGAAA
>DIDU01000196.1:30234-34279 GCA_002418295.1 Carnobacterium sp. UBA5792
AAAGAATGGATATTAAACCATTTGCCTCAATATAAATTTATTTTTCTTTCTCCTGAAATGCTTCAGCAAAAATATGTGTTGAACCAGCTTAAACAGCAAGAAATTTCGTTGTTAGCTATTGATGAGGCACATTGTATCTCTCAATGGGGGATGGACTTTCGTTTGGACTATTTAGAATTGGGAAAATCACGGAAAGAATTAGGAGAACCTTTAACAATGGCTTTAACGGCTACTGCAACTGAAATCGTTCGTGAAGAGATTTTAACTTCTTTATTTTTAGATAAAACTAAAACAAAACAAATCCTTTATTCTGTGGACCGTCCTAATATTGCCTATTCTACTATTAGCTGCTATCAAGATAAAAACGAACAACTCTTAAACCAAATCAACCAGTTGACTAAACCGGGCATTATTTATTTTTCTAGTAAGAAAAAAGCGGATGAAGTAGCGGGTTGGCTCAAAAGTAAAACTGGATTTTCAGTTGAAAGTTACCATTCTGATATTGAAAATGATGATAAAATAAAAATACAACAACAATTTATCCAAAATGAGATTGATATTATTTGCGCCACTAGTGCTTTTGGAATGGGAATCAACAAGGAAAATATTCGTTTTGTTATCCATTATCATTTACCAGCTAGCGTTGAAGCGTATCTGCAAGAAGTAGGCAGAAGCGGCCGGGATGGGAAACCAAGTGTGGCTATCTTATTATTCGAAGCTGGAGATCAGTTTTTACAGTTGCGCTTGCAAGAAGATGGCTTACCAACTTCGGCTATGTTAGAGTATGCTTACCGACATAAAAAAATCGTTGAAGGAAGTTGCAGCAGTACACAGAAACAAATCATTGAAAATTATCTGCTATCAAATGTTCCATTGGAAGAAGCTAAATCGCAAATAATGGGCCGGAAAATACAAAAAGAAAGACAACTGAACTACATGGTCCACTATGCTCAAACAACGGAATGCAAACGAGCCCATATTCTTCATTATTTTAATGAGCCTTTATTGGAGAAACCGTTCAACTGTTGTTCCAGCTGTGGTTTAGATGAAGAATGTTTTTGGAGCAATCAAGAAGAATACCTTCAAAGTAAAATAACCAAAGAGAAAAATTGGGAAAAAGCGCTAACAAAATTATTTTTGTTAACGAATTAATAAAGCAAGTTGGATTAAAATATGTTACAATAAAAGCGAATTATCTTTAGGAGGAATAGTTGATGGCTGGAAAAAAATCTAAAAAAAACCAGAATGATGAAATTTGGTCTCGTAAATTTGATAACGATGACGGCTTAGAGAGCGATAATCAGTCAAGAATAGCTCGTAAAAAAGCCAAAGGAGGAATTTCTCCGATAGTAACTTCGCTGTTTATATTTTTAGCTTTGCTGATCATTTTGCCAGTAGCAACTTATCTTTGGTATGTTAATAGCGGCAGTCAAGCAGAAGAATTGAAGCCGGATGAAGAAAAAATAACGATCACACAAAATAGCAGTACTGAATCAAGTTCTGAAAAGAACAGTTCTAGTAGTTCAAGTGAGAAAGATACCGAATCTTCAGAAGAAAGCAGTGTTGCAGAACAACCGGTTGAATCTGAACCGGAAGAAGACGTTGCTGATGTTCCAGTTCAAACAGCTCCAGAAGAAGAAGAGCCTGTTGAAAGTGTTGAAGAAAATGAACCAGAAACAACACCGGAAGAAACAGGTGGAACTTATACCGTTAAAGCTGGAGATAATCTTTATCGTATTGCTTTAAATCATGGAATGACAACTGAAGAATTAAAAACCTTAAATGGTCTTTCTGGCGATGAAGTTTCAGTAGGAACAGTGTTAAAAGTAAAATAAGTAAAAACATGTCATTAAAAGCCGTCTTAGGACGGCTTTTAATGTGAAAACAGAAAGAAGGCTAACAATGGATAAAAAAATAATGATTGCTATAGACGGACCAGCTTCTGCTGGAAAAAGTACCGTAGCTAAAATACTAGCTAAAGATTTAGGATATGTTTATTGTGATACAGGAGCGATGTATCGGGCATTAACTTACCAAGCCTTGCAATTTAAAATAGATCCTACAGATGAACAAGCTTTAGTCAGTTTATTGAAAAAAATGGAATTATCTTTTGAACCTTCTGAAAAAAAACAAAAAGTATTTGTCAATCACGTAGAAGTAACAGAAGCTATCCGACAACCAGATGTAACGAATTTAGTNNGTTCTGTTGTTGCAGCCCATAGCGAAGTGCGAAAAGAATTAGTGAAAAGACAAAAGAAAATTGCCGATCAAGGCAAGATCGTGATGGATGGACGCGATATTGGTACAGCTGTTTTACCACATGCTGAAGTGAAGATTTTTCTGGTTGCAAGTGTGGATGAACGAGCGGATAGACGCTATAAAGAAAATCTATCTAATGGTGTAAATACACCTTTAGATACGTTGAAACAAGAAATTGCAGAACGGGATTATAAGGACTCGCATCGTACTGTCTCTCCGTTGAGACAAGCAGAAGATGCGATCTTAGTGGATACTACTGGTCTAGGGATCGAACAAGTAGTTCAAAAAATCAAAGACATCATCGCTGAAAAAGTAAGCTGATTGTCCTTGAACAGGGATCAAATGGTTTGCAACAACAAAAGAATCTAGTGGTTATAAGTTTAGACTTAGTTTTTTGTAGGTGTTTTGGTGGCATTATTTTAGAAAATTGGTTAAAATAAGTAGAGAAGGATTTATTTGGCTAAAATAGGAGGACAAAAACATGACAGATCACATAGATAATANNGAACAAGAGTCAATGCTGGACGCTTTAAACAGCGTACAAGAAATTCATATTGGCGATACTGTTCAGGGAGAAATTCTAAAAATCCAAGATAATAAACAAGCCATCGTCGGCATTATCGGTGGAGGCGTTGAAGGCGTTATTCCTAATAACGAATTATCCGCAGCACCTTTTGAAGACGTGACAGAAATTGTCAATGTAGGCGATGTAGTTGATTTAGTCGTAATAAAAGAAATTAAAGATAAAGAAAACGGCAGCTATTTACTATCGAAGCGTCGGATCGATGCTAAACAAGTATGGGAAAAAATCCAAAAAGATTTTGAAGAAGGAACGATTATTGAAGCTCCTGTCAAAGAAGTGGTTAAAGGCGGCTTAGTGGTCGATGCAGGGGTTCGCGGTTTTGTTCCAGCTTCAATGGTTGATGTTCATTTTGTTGATGATTTTTCAAGTTATAAAGGAAAAACTTTGGCATTTAAAATTATGGAAATCGAACCTAGTGAAAATCGTTTGATCCTTTCTCATAAGGCTGTTTTACAAGCTGAAAATGAGCTTAAGAAAAAAGAGATCATGCAGAATTTAACTGAAGGCGAAACGGTTAAAGGGAAAGTTGCCCGCTTAACTAATTTTGGAGCTTTCATTGATTTAGGCGGAGTAGATGGACTTGTCCATATTTCCCAAATCTCTTACGAACATGTTAAAAATCCAGCAGATGTTTTAAAAGTTGGAGAAGAGGTCGATGTAAAAGTTCTTTCTGTTGACGAAGAAACTGGAAGAATCTCATTATCTATCAAAGATACTTTACCTGGACCATGGGACAACATTGAAGGACGTGCAGCAGTAGGAGCTGTTTTAGACGGAACCGTTAAACGTCTCACAAGTTTCGGTGCCTTTGTAGAAGTTTTCCCAGGCGTAGAAGGTTTAGTGCATATTTCACAAATTTCGCATAACCATATTGCAACACCACATGAGGTATTAAGTGAAGGCCAAGAAATCAAAGTGAAAGTATTAGATGTTAACCCTACTGATCAACGCTTATCTTTGAGTATCAAAGCTTTAGAAGAAAAACCATATCAAGAAGCAAAAGAAGAAACAACTGATTACGAAGTGCCAGAATCAGATACTGGATTTACTTTAGGCGACATTCTTGGAGATCAATNNGAAGAAAAATAAGTAACGCTAATGTAGAGAAAACAGACATGCGGTGTAAGTGAGCTGCATGTCATTTTTTCTGTCTTAAAATGAGAAATAGCTTAAAAAAGTAGCTGAAGTTTACTGTTTTAATCA
>DIDU01000196.1:34297-35791 GCA_002418295.1 Carnobacterium sp. UBA5792
AAGCTTGCAAGTTCAAGCTTTGTTCTATAAACTAACTAAAAGAATAAGAAATAAAAAGAAGGAGGCTAAAGCAATGGCAAAACCAGTTATCGCCATCGTTGGTCGTCCAAATGTAGGCAAATCAACTATTTTTAATCGCATTGTAGGCGAAAGAATTTCTATTGTTGAAGATATTTCAGGCGTTACGCGTGACCGCATCTATGCTCCGGCTGAATGGTTGGGCAAAGAGTTTAATCTGATTGATACAGGCGGAATTGATTTGGGAGACGAACCATTTCTTGAACAAATCAAACACCAAGCAGAAATCGCAATGGAAGAGGCAGACGTCATTATTTTTATTACCAGTGGAAGAGAAAGCGTCACAGATGCCGATGAAAATGTAGCGAAGATTTTATACCGCACGAATAAACCTGTGTTACTAGCCGTGAATAAAGTAGATAATCCTGAAATGCGCAGTGAAATATTCGATTTTTATACCCTTGGTTTAGGAGAACCGTTTCCTATTTCAGGCAGTCATGGTTTAGGAATAGGAGATCTTTTAGATGCAGCGATCAGCCATTTTCCTGAGGACACAGAAGAAGAGTATGATGATTCTGTTATTAAATTTAGCCTTATTGGCAGACCAAATGTAGGGAAATCGTCTATTGTAAATGCTATGCTGGGTGAAGATCGTGTGATTGTTTCTAATATAGCCGGAACAACACGAGATGCAATCGATACCGAATTTGTAGATGCTGAAGGTACCGAATTTGTCATGATCGATACAGCTGGAATGCGTAAACGCGGTAAAGTGTATGAAACAACTGNNCTGAGAGCTCTTAGAGCGATTGAACGTTCTGATGTCGTTCTAGTGGTATTGAACGCTGAAGAAGGCATTAGAGAGCAAGATAAGAAAGTTGCCGGATACGCTCATGAGGCTGGAAAAGGCGTTATTATCGTAGTAAATAAATGGGATACTCTTGAAAAAGACAACAGTACGATGAAAGATTTTGAAAAAGATATTCGTAAGGAGTTTGCTTATTTAAGTTATGCTCCAATTGTTTTTGTATCTGCGTTAACGAAACAACGATTAAATAAGCTGCCTGAAATAATCAAACGCGTCAGCGAAAATCAACGATTACGAGTGCAATCTTCTGTTTTAAACGATGTCATCATGGATGCTGTGGCGATGAATCCGACGCCTACAGATAAAGGAAAACGTTTGAAGATTTATTATGCTACACAAGTAGCTGTGAAACCTCCAACTTTTGTTGTTTTCGTGAACGAACCAGAAATGATGCACTTTTCTTATGCACGTTTTCTTGAAAATCGGATCCGTGATACTTTTGTGTTTGAAGGTACACCAATTAGAATTCTTACTCGCCAACGAAAATAAAGGCAGTGATTGAATTTGAAAAAGCAAAGTTGGTATTCTACCACATTTAATTGAGCGATACAAACATTTAAACAGTTAAAGATAAAAAGCCAATAAATTATGATAAAAGCAATGAAAAT
>DIDU01000196.1:35891-44117 GCA_002418295.1 Carnobacterium sp. UBA5792
GGTGAAATATACATGGCTAATAAAGCTGAATTAATAGAAAACGTTGTTGCTGAAACAGGATTGACTAAAAAAGACGCAACTACAGCAGTAGATGCTGTTTTCGAAACTATTCAAGCAACTTTGAGCAAAGGCGAAAAAGTACAAATCATTGGTTTTGGTAACTTCGAAGTTCGTGATCGTGCTGCTCGTAAAGGACGTAACCCTCAAACTGGGGAAGAAATCCAAATCTCTGCAAGCAAAGTACCTGCATTCAAACCAGGTAAAGCACTTAAAGATGCAGTTAAATAATCTGTACTTAAAAACCCCTGAGAAATCAGGGGTTTTTGCTTTTCTTCATTTTCTAGCGTTGGCAAGGAAATCTCCTACAGCCTATGGGGTTGCTTATGGAAAGCCATGGAACCGTTTTGAGCCGAAGAACATGTCTCAAAACTTGCAAGTTTGTCATGGCTGTTGCTGCTTCAGCAGCTGTACAGACATGATACACTTGGGCGCATGCCCACATTGCTTCTTTTTTCTGTATCCTTTTCCATGGCTACAGGCAATTCCCTATTCCTCCAAAAATTTTTGAGATGTATTTCTAAATCATTTTGAATGAGAAGAAANNTCAACGTCAAATGTTATACAACCTTTTTATAGGGTGGGTGTTTCTAAAACTAGCAAAAAACCAGCAGAGATGGATCATCCGCTAGCTTTGAGTTGTTCAACAGTTTTAAATTTTATTCAAACTCTAAATCGACAATCATTTCCTCTAAGTTTTCTANNAGAGATTCATTTTTGTTCATAAACTCGATCCATCCTTGATATGGATCAGCTGATTTAGAATTGATGATAGATTTGAATTTATCATAGATACTACGAACTAATTCAATCCACATCTTATCGACAGCTCGCTCCATCTTTGTTTCATTCCATCGCTTAGCAGGAGCACGTCTGCTATTGCGAGCTAGTTGGTCTTCCATTGCTTTTTCATAAAAAGTACTTTTTCCGCTTAACTGTTCATTGATATATTCTAAAAATTCTTTAAAAGTCATTTCCGGCCTCCTGTGGTAAATCAGTTCTAAAAAACATGTGTATCATCTTGTCCATTTTTGAAAAATCAACTTTTAAAGTTAAACAATCAGGAGCTATTTAAAAAGATGAAATCAACGTTAGTGATATCTCATAGTTAGTATATCAAAAATAACAACAAGCGTCAGGTACTTGTTAAAATTAACTCATCTGTGTTCAAAAAGAACTAGCCATAAAAAGAGGTTAAATGATGAACAATTAAAAAGAACTTATCAAAATCAGATTTTTGCGAGAAAAATGTCTGATGATGATAGAAATAGCATGGATACCAAATCATTATAAAAATATGTTAAAATAGATAAAAGATTGAAAAAGATGATTGTAAATGAAAGAGGTAAAATAAATGAATAATAGCCAAAAAATGATTGATGCTCTTCAAAACCAACAACTAAAAGAATGTCATACTTTTTTTGAACAAGCGTTAGTAGCGGATACAGATGATCAATTATATCAATTAGCCGGTAATTTATATCATTTAGGCTTTTTAGAAGAAACGAAACAAATTTATCATCATCTATTAACCAAACACCCGGAAGACGACGAATTAAAAATAGGTTTAGCAGAAATCGAAATTGAATCAAACGAAATAGATGCTGCTATGGAATGGCTGCTTGATGTACCTGAGACGAGCGAAGCTTTTCCTCAAGCTTTACTTGTTTTCGCTGATCTTTATCAAGTTCAAGGACTGTATGAAGTCAGTGAACAAAAAATATTAAAAGCTAAAAAACTTTTACCTGATGAACCGGTTATTCAGTTTGCACTGGCAGAGCTGCAATTTTCAATGGGAAAATACGCTCAAGCCATCCATGGATATGAAGAGTTGATGATTCAAGGATATAGCGAGTTTTCAGGGATAAACTTAGCAGGTCGCTGTGGTGCTGCCTATAGTGCGCTAGGTGACTTAGAGCAGGCTGTACTATACTTTGAGCAAAGCGTAGAAGAAAACGAGACAGTTGATGCTTTATTTGAATTAGGGGTAACGTATATGCAGCAGAAAGAGTTCAAACGCGCCAATGAAGTTTTCTACAAGCTAAAAGAGTTAGACCCCTCTTATACTTCAGTTTATCCTAATTTAGCTAAAGGATTGGAAGAAGAAAACCAACTTGAAAAAGCTGCTGAAATTGTCCAAGAAGGATTGAGAATGGACCAGTACAATTATGAACTGTTTGTAATTGGAGCAGAGATAGCTCTTAAATTAGAACAAGAAGAACAGGCTGAAGAATATTATTTAACGGCAAATACACTTTCTCCAGAAAATGAAAGTTTGCAATTGGCTTATATTAATCTGCTATTNNGAACACTGATTGAACAAGCATTAGAGTACGGGCAATCGGATCCGCAATTCTATTGGGATGCAGCGATAGCTTATGACAAATTAGAGAAATATGACCTAGCAGAAAAAGCTTACCAACAAGTTTATCCTGCTTTAAATCAAAATAAAGACTTCTTAAAAAACTATATTTATTTCCTCAGAGAAGCAGGAGAACGGACGATGATAAAAAACGCAGTAGCCGATTACTTGTTGCTAGAACCTGCGGATGCAGAAATATTAGAACTTTCAGAAGAAATTAATACTAACTATTAAAAGATTAGGTTATAATGAGAGTAAGCTTAGGGGATGAGGAGGTTTTCATAATGAATATCAAGGTATCTTTAGAAGCAAAAAAAGAATTTCTTGGATGGTTTTTAGATCGTCATCAATTAAAGCAAAGAGAGGCGATGTGGATATTAAACTATTTACTGAACCATGATATTGTTTTAAATAAAGTTCATTTTGTTGAAACTGTTGAAACCACGCCTAGAGGCATGTTGATGTCAACGGTCGGTACAGACGGCGAATCTTTTTCATTTTACAAAGACGGAATCTTATTCAATGACCCTGAACAAGCTTTTCATGAAGTTAGATTGAATTGGCACGAAGATATATACGTGGAACTTATTTTTAGAGATCCCTGGAAAACTTCCCAATACTTGGCAGTCTTAGAAGATAATCCTTATCATAAATGGAATGACTTTATCAGCCTAGAATTAGAAAATGAAGTAAAACATGCTTTGAATACGCTGACTTTAAATCATAAGAGACAGCAAGTCATGCATNNGCTTTGGAAACGGATGATCGAGATCAATTTCTCCAATTATCCAATGAATTGAAAGAAATTGAAGAGGATCTTTTAAAAGAACAAAAAAAGCCGAATCATTAGGGATTTGGCTTTTTTTGTTGAAAATCCTAAATAAAAGAAACGTACTTGCAAGCTGAAGTTTTATTGACAAGATAAAAGAGATCAGTTTAGTTGGCATTTTAAGGGAATTTTTTGATAGAATAAACATGTAAATTAAAGACCGTTTTGAAAGGATGGATAAAAAAATGATAAACATAATAGTTGCCGGATTTAAAGGAAAAATGGGCTCTACAGCCACTAAAATGGTTATTGAAAATAAAGATTTTTCTTTAGTCGGGGTATTAGATCCTTATGCTAAAGAAACTAATTTAAATGAAATGGCTGAATTTTCTGAAATAGATGTGCCCGTTTTTAATGAAAAAGAAGCATTAGTTCAAAATGTAGACGCTGATGTTTGGATTGATTTTACTATCCCAGCTGTTGCCTATGCCAATACAAAATTTGCGCTAGAAAATGGAATCCGTCCTGTTGTGGGGACGACAGGTTTTTCAGAAACAGAAGTTAAAGAGTTGACTGATTTATCTAAAGATAAAAAGATAGGAGGACTAATAGCTCCGAATTTTGCTATCGGTGCTGTATTAATGATGCAATTTTCAGCAAAAGCTGCTAAATACTTCCCGGATGTAGAGATAATTGAAATGCACCATGATAACAAATTAGATGCGCCAAGCGGAACCGCTATTAAAACAGCTGAAATGATTTACGCAGAACGAGGCGATCATCACCAAGGGCATCCAGATGAAAAAGAAAGCATTCCTGGAGCACGTGGAGCAGATTACAAAGGAATGAAGATCCATAGTGTCCGTTTACCAGGTTTGGTGGCTCACCAGNNGTGAAGGCTTAACGATTCGCCACGATTCATACGATCGTGCTTCCTTTATGACAGGAGTGGCTTTAGGTTGTGAAAAAGTCATGGAACTAGACGAATTGATTTATGGATTGGAAAATCTTCTATGATCACCTTTAATCACAAATTTATGAAAGCTTTACCGATCATTGAAAAAATACAAGAAGCTGGTTTTGAAGCCTATTTTGTAGGAGGGTGCGTCAGAGATGCTTTGCTAAATAAAGAAATCAATGATGTGGATATTGCTACTAGCGCTTTTCCTGCTGAAGTCAAAAAAATCTTTCCCAAGACATTTGATGTGGGCATTGAACACGGTACGGTCATGGTTTTAAGAAAAAATGAAACATATGAAGTAACAACATTCCGAACAGAATCGACTTACCAAGATTTTAGAAGACCGGATGAGGTTGTTTTTGTTCGTTCGCTAAAAGAAGATTTAAAACGCCGAGACTTTACAGTAAACGCATTAGCGATGGATCAAGAAGGTCAAGTGATTGATTGTTTTGGCGGCCAAAACGATTTAAAAAAAGGCTTGATCAAAGCAGTTGGTTCACCGGAAGAACGTTTTTTTGAAGATGCTTTGCGGATGATGCGTGGGGTCCGTTTCATTAGCCAATTAGACTTTGTAATGGATAACGAAACCGAAAAAGCGATTCATAAAAATCATGCTCTTCTCGAACATATTGCCGTTGAACGAATCCAAGTTGAATTTATGAAACTTCTTTTAGGCAAAGGCCGACAAAAAGCTTTAAAAACGTTTATTGAAACAGAATTGTATTGCTATTGTCCAGAGCTTTCACCTTATAAAAATGAATTGACATCGTTTGCTGCGCTAAAAGGCCAGATCCCAACACCATTAGCAGCTTGGACGCTGTTATTAGTTTTTCTGGAAAAATCAGAAGATGAAATTGAGCCATTCTTACGGAAATGGAAGTGCTCTAAAAAAGAACTACAGAGAGTCAAAACAGCTTATATTGCTTTGCAGCAGCGGCTCAAAGCACCTTTAACCCGCCTATCTTTCTATCAAAGCGGCTATGACATTGCGTTGGAAGTTGAAGCCATGCTGCCTTTTTTCAATTGCGAATCTGATATCGCTCATTTGGAAGAAGTAAATGCATCGTTACCCATAAAAAACAAACAAGAAATAGCTGTTTCGGGGAATGATTTATTGCAGCAGTTCAATGCTAAACCTGGAAAATGCTTAGGAGAAGCTTTAGAAGCAATAGAAAGGGCTATTTTCTTAGATGAAATTGTCAATGAAAGAGACCAGTTGCTGGATTGGACACATTCTTATCTCAAGAAAAAGCGTGATAATTCCTAACTCAAAGAGAAGGTTCAAAAGAACTGTTTACTTACGAAAAGAAAGTTGCTATACTACTTAAGTAAGTTACTTTTAAGGGGGAATTATTTACATGGAAAACCAATTCACAAATTTACTAAAAGAGCGTCGTTCAATTTATGCGTTAGGAAAAGACGTATCATTATCTGATGATCAAATTATTGCATTAGTATCAAATGCTGTTAAAGAAAGTCCATCTTCATTTAATTCACAAACATCTCGTGCAGTGGTATTATTTGGAGATGCTCATAAAAAACTATGGGATTTAACAGAAGCAGCATTGAAAATTGCTGTTCCTGAAGGACAAGACTTTACTCCAACGGCTGAAAAATTAAATTCTTTCCGTGCTGGTTATGGCACAATTTTATTCTTCGAAGACATGAGTATTGTTAAAAACCTACAAGAACAATTTGCTTTATACGCAGATAACTTCCCTGTATGGGCAGAACAAGCTTCTGGAATCGCTCAACACTCAGTATGGACTGCGTTAGCAACTGAAAATATTGGTGCTAGCTTGCAACATTACAATCCATTGATCGATGACGCTGTTCGTTCAGAATGGAATTTATCTTCTGATTGGAAACTACGCGCGCAAATGCCGTTTGGTTCAATCGAAGCACCAGCTCAAGGCAAAGACTATATGGATGACTCTGAACGAGTTCTTTCATTTAACTAATCTAAGAACGTAAAAAACCGGGTCTTACGAAAGCTCGTAAAGCTTCACAATTCTTAAAACATTNNATATACGTTATATATCAACGATTCTGGCACTTTCCAAATTTTGGAGAGTGTCTTTTTTGTGGTTTTAGTTATGCAAATGGGTACGAGTTTTCAATCAAGGTGTACCTGATTTTCAATTGAGCTTTTTAAACCCGTTATTTAATTTGCTTTTTACAAACGCTGTTCAAATTTTTCGTAGGTGGATAAATCGACAATATTTGGTGTAATTACATAAACCTCTGTTGTCTTTGTATCAAAATGAGTCAACGCTTTGGAAATCTGTTCCATTATTGCTCCACCTTCATAGGCCAAGCTATTAAAGGTATATCTTAACTTATGTGTCGTTGTGTGGACTAAGTGGCTGTTTCGGTATTCAACGGAGTTAATACGATAGTTTAGATAGTCCATATGCACAGCTACATCGATATCACCTTTTCTATCAGTGTAGGTAAAAAGGAATTGTTCAGAGTGTTGCTTGATACCAACTTNNAAGCTCTTAAGCTTGTACGCTTTTCCACTTAGCCAATATTGATAGTTGGAGTCTTGTTCTGATTAACGTGTATTTTTGGGCACGACTTTAGGTACGAGAGTACTGAAATGTGACGAAACCCATTAAAGCCGTACCTAATAGGATAGCGCTCAATCCATTGCTATTAAAGGTTTTTCAACCTCTTTAAAAATTTATTGCACACAACTAGGTCTTAAGAAATCCCGTAAAGCTTCACAATTCTCAAAACGTTGCTCCTTATTATATTGGGACTTCAGAACACTATCTGTATGGATAGTGTTCTTTTTTGCTTATTTTTGCTAAAAAAAGATTTGTTTTCCAGTTAGAAATACAAGCTTTTTATCTTACATGACCTCAGCTTGTTTCTCTTTAAAATGATTGATATAGTTAGGTAGAGAAGAATTTTAATTATTTTAAATTAATTATTTAAGGAGAAATGAATGAAATTAATTAAACGTGTTAATTTAATGGATGATAAGAAACTAATTATGAGATTAAATATAGCTTCTATACCTTTATTGATTCTATTTTTTATCTTATTTACTTTACTAACTTTAGGGGATAATCTATCTGGAGAAGACGAGAGAACCTTTTTAGGAATGTTTATAGGAATTATTTCATTGTTAGTAATTATTGTTGTCCATGAATTAATTCATGGGTTATTCTTCAAATTATTTAATACCGAAGGAAAAGTGAAATTTGGTTTTAAAAATGGACTAGCTTATGCGACAAATCCAAATTCCTTTTATTCTAAGGGGAAATTCCTTATTATTTTAATGGCTCCATTCATTACCATAACGTTACTTTTGTTTTTCATGTATTTGTTTTGTCTAATATCCCCATATGCTTTTATATGGTTAGCCTCTATTCACGGCTCTACATGTGTAGGTGATTTTTACTTCAGCTATTTAGTTATAAAAGCTCCTAAAAATAGTTATGTGGAGGATACAGAACAAGGAATCAATTTTTACCATTCTGCCTAATTAAGTTTTACTTTTGAAAGTAGAATATACTCATTTTCTATGGGTTAATGAGAAGACTTTCAAAAAATAAAGTTTTATTCAAAGATAAGTATCTTTAAGAATACAACTATTTATAATTTATAATCATAGGAAAGATGATTTAGCATAATTATGTTATTTAGTTACTGTATAACTTCTAATCTTCAATAGTAAATGCTAGGCCTAGGTTTTAAAAACAAAAGTAAATTTGTCATATAAATATTTAAGATTATTTTTACTAGTTAATGAATATGTAAGTATCGATCGAATCTTCAGAATCATAAAATCAATTAACTGAAAACGGTTTACAAAATACAGTTTGTATTTTATTATTAATTGTAACAGGGAGTGCATCATGAAGAAAATATGCTTTGTATTAACTGTCAGTACTGGGATAAATTATGGTTCAATATTTTCTGTACCACTTATCAGGAATCACGATGATTTGAAAGAGTATTTTTCTAAGTATTACGACGTTTCAATTGACTATATTAGGGACAAAGACTCAGTTGATTATTTGGTAGTCCCTAAACCGTTTGCGCCTTTTGATAATGAAAATAATC
>DIDU01000188.1:0-2765 GCA_002418295.1 Carnobacterium sp. UBA5792
AACTTTAGGATATTTTTGCAGTTCCTCAGTTAAATAATCTTTTATTTTTCTTTGCGTACTTTGTTTTTCTGCCATGTCAGACAAGGCCAAACGCAAGGCTTTTCCCATAGCTGCAATTCCCGCAACATTCTCAGTTCCGCTCCGAAATCCAGCTTCTTGTCCTCCACCATTTAACAAAGGGGCTAGTTTTCTTCCTTTTTTCAAATAAACAAATCCAACTCCTTTTGGACCATGGAATTTATGCCCGGAAAACGTAGCAATATCAATGCGTGAATTTTCCCCTAGTAATAACGGCATTTTCCCAATAGCTTGAACAGCGTCAACATGAAAATGAATAGATGGATGCTCTTTTAAGATTTCTCCTATTTCTGTAAGAGGTTGTATGCTTCCAATTTCATTATTGATTGCCATCACGGAAACCAAGATCGTATCTGGTCTAATGGATTTTTTCAATGCTTCAACGGAAACAATTCCTTTTTTATCTACCGGTAAATAAGTTACTTCAAAACCAAGCTGTTCTAATTGATGCATTGATTCTTTTACAGCTGGGTGTTCAATTGTTGTAGTAATTAAATGTTTTCCATAAAAACTCTTCTCAATAGCTGTGCCTTTAATAGCCCAGTTATCTCCTTCAGTTCCTCCACTTGTAAAGAAAATTTCTTGAGAAGATACGCTTAACAAAGAAGCTATCTGTTGACGTGATTGCTGCAACAATCCAGCAGCTTGGTCTCCTAATGAGTGTAAACTAGATGGATTCCAATTGATACTTTGGCTGACTTTCAAGAAAGTCTCTAGTACGCCTTCGGTCATTTGAGTTGTTGCGCTATTATCAAAATATATCATAATTCCTCACACTTTCTATTATTGCTGTTCTAAACCTAGCATCAAAACATCTTACTTATTATAACAAAAACTTTTTGAACCACAAGAACGTATTTTTTTTGTAAAAAAGAGTGCTCACATTCATGAGACACTCTTCCTTATATATATTTTTATTTTTTATTTTCTTTATCTTCTAAATAATTTTTTTCTACTTTTTTAAACGAACCTGGTTCAACTTCTTCTAAAGCCGTTGCAATATGTTCAAGTGCTTCATGATAATCAAACTCCGCATTAAACAAGGTTAGGCTTTCCGTAATTGCGCTTGCGATTTCAGGATGAGTATGACGGGAACGATTGGCGTATTGCAGCATATATTCTGTTAACAGTGCGCTATCGACAAGTTCTTCTGTCTTTTCAATCAATAATTCAATGTCGTCATCACATAAGTCGCATAAACTCTTAATATCCTTCATATCGATTCTTAGTTTATTCAATTCTTTTGACAATTGTTCAACCCGTTCGGTTGTAGAAAAAAAGAAATCTAGGTAGTTTGTTGGTAATCCAGGCAAATGCTGCTTCTCAACGTATCTTTTAACCCCGCGTAAATTAAATTCGAAGTCATCTATTTTATCTTTAACTTCTTTTTCTTCCTCACGTAATTCCACTAAATAGTGATTGATTTCTTTTTGTTTCTCCTCAATTCGTTCTAGAGCTTTAGCATTTTCTGCATAACTTTCTTGAACTGCAGTAAATACTGCTTGATGGCTATTTAGTCCATCTGTAAACGTATCGAAATTATTTTGAATTTCTTCTAGTTCTTCTTGCATCGTTTCCGTTTGGGTTAGTTCTTCATGATTTAGCGCATAACTTTGAGCTACACGATCAATTTCAATTAACAGCTTCCGATTTTTTTCTAATACAAATTCGATATAATCATCCAATACCGGCTGACGAGCAATAATGTATTCTTTCGCTTCGATTTCCGCTTCCATTACATCATATAAGCGATTGATTTTCTCCTCAATTTCTTGATTTTTTGATTTTGCTTCATCTACATCACAATTTGCAATCAGTTGTTCGACTGTTTGGCATTCTTTCTCAATCGATTCGATATCTTCTAAAATCGTGTCATTGAGAAAAACAAAGTTTTGTTCGATCAATTGAGCGTACCCTTCTCTTAATTCTTGGAGCTGCTCTTTGAACTCATTGGTCAGTTGTTTCAAAATACCCGGCAATTGTTTAATAATGTAATTCAATTCTTTGGTATCCGCATCAATTTTGTTTAATCTTTTTTGGGCTTCAATATGATCTCCTGAAGCAGTTAACTCAGAAACTTTTGAAAAGTCTACTTCTAAAAAGGTCAATTTTTTTTCAAGATTTTCTAAAGCGGGCCCGAAAGAAAAGCTTTGTGTTAATAATTTTTTGCGATGTCCTTGGTACATTTCTTGGATTCGTTTAACTTCCAGTAAATTCTGTTCTTCGCTTTTCAGCAATTCTTGTAAAGATTCTTGGAGTTCAGCAATAGCCTTTTTTGTTTTTTCAATCAATTGGGCTGCTTTTTCCTCTGCTTTTTTAGCCTGAATTAACTGTAAGCGATCTGTTGCCTGTTCTGCATCAAATAAACAATTTTCTAAATCCGGAAACGCTGTCGCTTCAATTGTTTCCCACTCTGCTTTTAACCGATTGTATTTTTTTTCTGTTTGCCCTGTTAATTGTAGTTCTTTAGCCCTATGTAAATCATCCACCACTGGAAGATCCATTAATTCAATTTTTCTTTTTTCTAAAGCATTTATCTTTGTATAATGCTTTTTTTTCATCATATAACTTGTTAGATAGGCAACAATTGCCAGGACAATGATGACACTTAAAATATATTCAACTCTCATTCTTCTACCTCCAGCCGAATTGATACGCACAGTAATGCTATACCCTTCTTCTTCGAC
>DIDU01000188.1:2782-9636 GCA_002418295.1 Carnobacterium sp. UBA5792
GTTTACGTTTACTTATAAAAATACCTATTGTATATTGTAACATATACAATGAAATCTAACACTACCAAACCCAGTTTTTTATTCATCTTCCTTAGTAGTGTGATCATCATAGGAGGGATACTTTTGTCAAAAGAAGCAAATTATCGTATAACAAATAAACAATTAGCCGCTGTAATCGGTTCTGAGACCAATTTAATTGCTAACTTAAGTAATGCGGCTGCTTTGCTATTCGAAAATTTACCGGATATCAATTGGTCAGGTTTTTACCTATATGAAGAATCTTCAGACGAATTGGTTTTAGGGCCGTTTCAAGGAAAAGTCGCTTGTATTCGAATTGGAATTAGAAAAGGCGTATGCGGAACAGCATTTGAAAAAAACAAAACGCTGCTTGTTGAAGACGTTAATCAATTTCAAGGACATATTGCTTGTGATGCAGCCAGTCAGTCTGAAATCGTTATTCCATTAACAATAAACGGTCAAAAAATAGGCGTCTTAGATATTGATGCTCCAATCACAAAACGTTTTGATAAAGTCGATCAACAGTTTTTGGAACAATTTGTGGAGATTCTCTTAAAAAATAACCAAGCATAGGGATCTTTGAGGAAAAGAAGCAAGAAAGCTTGACTCTTTAGTTGTCTGCATTGTATAATTCAATTTGTGTAAAATAATGCAGCGTGAAAGTGGTATTCACGTCAACAGTTTATTGCCAACTATGGTGCATTTGTGTAACCTGCGGCTGCAAAGGTGAAGAATGAAAAATAAACTGCACGAAATACTGAACTATCAACTTATTATTTTACTCCAAATTATATTTATTGGAGGAATTTTATTATGTCACGTTATACAGGTCCAAGTTGGAAAGTTTCACGCCGTTTAGGTATTTCACTTTCTGGCACAGGTAAAGAAATTGAACGCCGTCCTTACGCTCCAGGTCCTCATGGTCCTAACAGCCGTAAGAAATTAACAGAATACGGTTTACAATTACAAGAAAAACAAAAATTACGTAATATGTATGGAATGAACGAACGCCAATTTAAAAACTTATTTACTAAAGCTGGTAAAATTAAAGAAGGTAAAGTTGGGGACAACTTTATGATCTTATTAGAACAACGTTTAGACAATGTTGTTTACCGCTTAGGCTTCGCAACTACTCGTCGTCAAGCTCGTCAATTAGTAAACCATGGTCACATCCTTGTGGATGGCAAACGTGTAGATATCCCATCTTACAGCGTTTCAGTTGGTCAAGTCATTTCTGTTCGTGAAAAATCTAAAAACATGGAAATCATCACTTCTGCTGTTGAATCTTTATTCGGCCGTCCAGAATTCGTTAGTTTCGATGCTGAAAAATTAGAAGGTTCATTGAATCGCTTACCATTACGTGAAGAATTATACGCTGAAATCGACGAATCATTTATCGTTGAATTCTACAACCGTTAATCTAGTTAAATTCTATTTGTTACTTGTAAAGGCTTTTGGAGTGATGTTTAACATCACTTCAGAAGTCTTTTTTATTCTGCTTAATATAATCCCCTCGATCTATTCATTTAAAGAGTTCACGAAAACTTTTGCAGCTCAATGAATAGTGATAGGCGTACTGTTGTTAGCTTTCAAGGCTGATAAGTTCCAATTGAACTTAGTTACTAGATTTTTTGCTGATAGATGATGATCCACAGACCCTTCTGCTCTTCTAAACCTATCCTCAAAAATTCATAGTTCTGTTTTCACATTTCAGACATAAATGGATAAGTTTTTTCTAACTTAACCCACTAGATGATTTATTCGTACCTGTTTATGCCTTATAATGGTTTTATCAATTACCTGAGGTGAGGCCTATGTTAATCGAAATAAATGATAATTTTATGAATGAGATCATCCGCCTTTCAGAAGCTGCAAATTTAACACCAGGAGATTTTATTGAAGCTACTTTTAGAAATACCCAACATTTAAAAGATGATCTTTTGGAGGAAAAGAAAGACTTTTCAAATTTTATAGAAAATTATCATTTTGTCTTGAATAATCTAACTGATCATCAAGAAAAGGTATTATCTTCTATTAGAGAAATTGATGATTCCCCCGCTATGGAAAGCGTGTTTGAAGAATTAATCCGGCTTTCAAGTGATGATATTTGGTTATTAAGTAAATTATATAAAAAGTATAAAGAGCAAAATTCTCTTACCCAATTGTCTTAAAAAAAAGAGGCTATTAGATAGTTAACAACTCTAAAATATCTTATTTAACTGTATTTTTTTGAAGAAACTTTTTTGCTTAAATAGCTTCATTTTCTATCTAAAGTTTCTTATTTTAAAGCGAAACTTTATCGTTTACTACCCAGCTTTTTAATGGTAAAATGTACTAATTAAGATAGTGAATGCGCTATTATTTTCCAACCATTTTTTTATTATATTTAGCAATTATTTTAAATAAACTATTCTATTTTAAAGGAGCGTACATTGTGTACAATCAAACTATACTTGAAGTTTCTGGTACTTCTGTCAAATTAACTCGTAACCGGTCTACTTTTATTCTCTATCTGTCAAATGATAATGAAGCTCTTATTTTGNNGATTATATGGCAAGACGCATCCACGAAAAATAAAACAAAAACGTTGAGACCAACTGTCTCAACGTTTTTGTTTATTTTACCTTAGCTAATGGATAAGCCTCTATTGCTTGTCTGTATAATGGAATCAATTGTTGAAAAGTCGACAAAATAAATTCTTGCAACGCTTGAGGATCGTTAAAAATAGGATCCTTTGCCATCAGCTGTCTTCCAACTAAAAATTCTCCTTTTTTAACGTCTCTCCATCTGCTTAACCCTTTAATCAAGTCAGCCTCTTGTATGGCTGTAACTTGTTCTTTGGTGTGATCAAAAGATACAACATAGTCTGCTGTTAATTGTTCTAGATTAAAAGGATTTTCGATAAAGCTCTGAGCCATTTCTTCTTCGAATTGAGGATTATCGATAAAAGCTAACCACATAAATAAATGAGAATGATATAAACCAAGTTGAAAATGGGGGTATCTTTTATAGCCGCGGTTATCGCCACCAATTGCACACCAAGTGTCTTTTGGCGGGTTTTTTGAACGCCTTAAATGTTGAGCAATATGTACTGGTAAAGATTCTACTTGTAAAGCATCACTTAATTCTATTGAAATAAGCTGTCCTAGTTCTTTAAATTTCGGTTGAATCATTTTCCGAATAGCATCCATTCGAGGCTCCAATCCATCAATTGTAAAAATATCAAAATCGTCGGTCGTAAATGTTACTAAGCTCATTAGCGTCAACTCCTTTATTCTTATTCTTTTCTATTATGCCATATTCTCAGTAAAAGTTTAACAATGAATTAGCAGATAGATACCCAAAAAGGCAGGTCCACCCCTTCATTCACTCATTTCAAATCATGATCAGCTCTTTTAAATAGAACAGTCTATCAAACTAAATAAATTAACAATCGCGGCAACTATGGTATACTGGAGCTAATAATGAATTGGGAAAAGCAGCATCCCTTAAAAAGGAGAATCTTTATGAGTTCTGATAATGTACAAGATTATTTAAATAAAGGAATGTATGGTGCTAATCAAACGAACCCGGAAGAAAGACGGAAATATCTTGGGAGCTTGAGAGAGCGTATTTATTTATCTATGACAATAGAACAAGTTATTTCAAAAAACTATCTAAGCACATTAAAAAAAGAAATAACTGCACATCCTAATCATACCCTTTTGTTAAATGGAACAATTGATATGGAAAATTTAGAAGCCTATATCCAATTGTGCAATCAATTAAATTGTCCTTTTAGAATGGTATCCGATGAAAATGCTAAAGAAACTTCGATTGGGTTGATTTATGTAGCGAAAGAAGCGGTTAATATTGAAGTTATTGATGTTTCTAAAAAGCAAAAACCGGCTGAAGAAACAATTACAGAAAAAAAAGTTCCTGAGAAAAAGTCATTTTTCAAACGATTCTTTTCTTAATTGAAAGCCTAATTTACAAGATCTGAGAGAGAACTCCTGCTACATGCGGAGTCCTCTCTTTTTTTATGGCTTACACACCCATGGTTTCCTTCTCAGCTAATGGTTACTCTTTTATTACTTCTTAATTGTAAAAAGACAACAAAAAAAACGAAAAACGGAACACTTTTTAGTGATCGGCTTTCGTTTTAATTGTTCTTAATTTTCAGCATTTTTTACACTTTTACTTAACTCATAGGATACCATTTATAATTTGCAATTGGTTCATCTCCACCAATCAGACCTTCTCCGATTTTAACAAATCCGATTTTTTTTAAGATGTGTTGTGACTTTTTAGGTCCCAGATAGGTCTTTGCGTAAACAGTGTGTATTTTTTTATCGACAGTCAGCCACTGTAAAAAAGCTTTTGAGGCTTCGGTTGCATATCCTTGGTTGGCGTAAGGCTCTACGATGCCGTAACCCAATTCCGCTATACCCGTCTTATCGGGTTCCCCCTGCGCGCTTACTTCTCCAATAATTTTATTTTCTTTTTTTAAAACAACTAGCCTGGTCCATTTTTCCTTTTCTTGTTCCTGTTTGATTTCCTCTAATACAAAAGGCAGGTAAAAAAAGAATTCGACGCCTGGCCATTCTTTTGCAACAGTATATCCTGAAACTTCAGAAAGCTTTTCATCACCTAGTAAAGTTGCTTCAATAAAAGCAGCGGTATAAGGAACTAATAAGAGTCTATCTGTTTCTAAAATAGTCATCCCTGCTTCCTCTTCTCTCTTAAAAGGCTAGGNNTCAAATGAATAATCTCAAAAATTACGATAGCTGCTAATCGATTGTAGCGATTAGCTCTAAAACCATGCTAGCTGATTTCTTCCCTGCTTCGATAATAAATTCATCAAAACTTATACCAGCTTCTTCATCAGCAACATCTGACATCGTTCTTACAATGACAAAAGGTTTATTGAATTGATACCCTACTTGAGCAATCGCAGCACCTTCCATTTCAGCTGCTAAAGCATCTGGAAAATGACTGAGAATTTTTTCAGTCTCCTTTTTGCCAGCAACAAAAGAGTCACTAGTCACTATCAATCCATTAACAGGATGCAATCCGACACTTTTTGCAGCTTTGTTTGTCTTTTCAATCATCGTCTTGTCTGCTGCATAACGCGCAGGCATTTGGGGAACTTGGCCAATTTCATAATTGAATACAGTTGCATCGACATCATGATAAGCCAGTTGTGAGGAAATCACTACATCGCCTACAGCAAGTCCTTTCCCGATGCCACCTGCTGAACCGGTATTGATCAAAACATCTGTCCCATATTGAGCAATCAACAGTGTTGCAGCAATAGCAGCGTTGACTTTACCTATACCAGATTGAACTAGGACAACTTGGTGTTCTGCTATTTTTCCAGAAATAAAAGTTGCATTTGCTTGTGTCCATTCTTTTCCATCTACCATTTTTGTTTTTAGCAATGCTACTTCTTCTTCCATAGCTCCAATAATTCCAATTTTCATTTAGCTTCTCCTCTTTATTATCAGATTAAAAAAACAATGATCAGCACTATAACCAACAACAGGGAAACTACAATAATCGCTTTCGTCAATAATTTGTCCACACTACGGTATTTATCATTTTCTGTTTTGCGGCTTTTAGTTACTTTACCTTCTTTTTCCATTTNNTCAACTTTTTCGCGTTCTTTAGCTCTTTTTTTTGCTTCTTTTCCTTCTTGTTCTTTTATTCTTCGCAATTCCGCTCTTGTTTTTTGATCCATTCCTTTATTTACCCCGCTTTAATTCTTTGTCTGCCTAGTCAATTTCCAATAGAAAAGAGCAAATACCGTCTTAGAGTCAATGATCAATTGTTGCTCATATGCTTCCCAAGCTTCTTCAAAAGATAACGTTAGAATTTCAATAAATTCATCTTCATCTTGAGAAAGAGGTTGATCCACTTTAGTTAATCCTTCAGCTCGATAAATATAGATCAATTCGTTTGTAAACCCAGGTGAAGTATAAAAAGAAGTTTCTAAATCAAATCGTGCTGCTCGAAACCCCGTTTCCTCTTCGAGCTCTCTTTTTCCTGTTTCTGCCGGATCTTTATCTGTCGCATCAATTTTTCCTGCTGGAATTTCTAAAATCGTCTTTTCAATGGCTTTCCGAAATTGCTTAACAAAAACCATTTTGCCATCTGCTGTAAAGGGCATAATAGCCACTGCTCCATCATGTTTTACGATTTCACGGTCAGCTTTTTTCCCATTAGGCAAAAGAACTTTTTCTACCCAATATTCAGTTATATTTCCTTTATAAATAAGTTCTTTGTTAACTGTTTTTTCTACAAAATCCATTTTGCTTCCTCCCGTCTGTAAACATTGACTTCTTTCATATCATACCTTTTCAATTTTTATTTTTCAATCCTCAACTTGATTTAACTCTTTTCTAAGTTCGTTTATACTTTAACAAAAGTCGTAGTTAGAAATCCTTCTTTAGTCTGATGGGCCTTTTAGAATCATTTATGATNNATAGAATTATAAAATGATCATCAAATATAGGAGTTAAATAAAAAAATGGAGTGAATCTCAATGAATGATTTCCTTAAAAACCTTAACGATATTTTACGCTATACTTTCACAAGTATCTCAACAATTTTAATCTTTTTAGTACTCATCTTTATCTTTAATTTAGGCTTATGGTGGTCTTTAATTATCAGTATCGGAATCGGTGCTTTCTTCTTTTATAAACAAAGTGAAGCTAACGTTGCCCATCCAAAGAAAAGATTGCGCAAAGTTTCTGCAGAAAAAGAAGCTTTTTATAAGTCAAATGGAATGAGTAAAGACGAAATACAATTTTTTAGAGAAACTATGTATGCTGCTAAATTACAGATTTTGACTTTAG
>DIDU01000188.1:9753-11676 GCA_002418295.1 Carnobacterium sp. UBA5792
TATTCAAAGAAATCACTGAAGAACCGCGTCGCTTGAACGAAGTAGATAAGTTTCTTTATGTACATTTGCCTTCTTTAGTGGATTTGACAAATAAATACATTGAAATCAACCTGCATGAAGTTAAAAACAAATCTACTTTTGAAGTATTGGATCAAAGTGCTACTACTATTGATGAAATGTGCCGTCTCATTGCTGTTGACTATGTTGCTTTTAAATCAGGTGATTTTGATGATATGAATTTGGAAGTTGAGCTTGCAAAAAAAGCCATTGAGCGCGACAATGGAGAAACCAATACTATTGAAGACCAAGAACTTTAATGGAATGAGGAGATGAGCAAATGAACGAAGAAAAAAAAGATATAACGCCAAATGATGTCCCTTTAGAAGAAGTTAACTCTGAATTAGATGATCTATTAGCCAACCCTTTTGGTGAAGTTGCTGAAAATGCACCCACTGTAAAAAATTCTGTTGAACAGAATATGGTGGAAACAGAAAAAGCTGATCGCTTGCTTGATCGCTTACCAGAAGAACGCCAAAATCAAGCTAAAGCTTTAGCTGAACAAATTGATGTGACTAATGTACAATCTGTTATGAGTTATGGTGCTGCAGCTCAACAAAAACTTGGAGAATTTTCTCATGCCATGTTAAATCATGTTCAGAACCAAGATACCGGAGAAATTGGAGATTCTTTAAATGACTTAATGTTTCGTTTAAACGAAGCGAACCCTGAGGATCTAAGAGCTGAAGATCATAATGTTTTTAAAAAGATATTCGGACGAGTGAAAAAATCCATTTATGAAATGACAGCTAAGTACCAAAAAATTGGTGCCCAAATTGATAAAATAGGGATTAAACTAGACAAAGAAAAAAATGGCCTGATTAACGATAATATGATGTTGGAACAACTTTATCAAAAAAATAAAGATTANNAATTAACGGATACTTTGATTCCAGAAGCAGTAAAAACGGCTGAAAAAAGCTCTAGTCAGATGGATGTTCAAACGGTAAATGATTTAAATCAGTTTTTAGACCGTTTGGAAAAGAGAACGCATGACTTGAAATTAGCTCGTCAAATGACGATTCAACAAGCTCCTCAAATACGTTTAATTCAAAATACTAATCAAGCCCTAGCTGAAAAAATTCAATCTTCCATTAACACAGCTATTCCACTTTGGAAGAATCAAATTGCCATTGCATTAACTTTATTACGTCAAAAAGATGCAGTTACTGCTCAAAGACAAGTTTCTGAAACTACAAATGACTTATTGAAGAAAAATTCTGAAATGCTANNTCAACGATTGAAACAGCCAAAGAAAATGAACGAGGCGTTATTGATATTGAAACCTTACAAAAAACTCAAAATGATTTAGTCGAAACCCTGCAAGAAACATTGCAAATCCAAAAAGATGGCCGTATCAAACGTAAAGAAGCTGAAAAAGAATTGACTGTTATGGAAACGACTTTGAGAGATAAATTGCTAGAATTAACCAGTGATCAATCTTAATTGAATAATAAAGAAGCTTTCTTTTTTCTGAGTTAAAACAGAAAAAAGAAAGTTTTTTTGTTCCAATAAATTTCTCCCTTTTTCCTAGAACAGATGCTAAGACTATGGTACACTATATGGTATAAAATCTATATACTAAACTACATATTGTGTTCCCTAGCTTTTTATGCGGATATTAAGGAGGAAAAAAATGAAAAAAACAAACTCATCACAAACTTGTGATTTACTGAACAAAAATTCAGTTGTGAAATTACGTGTGCTTAAACGAGATGGTCGAGAAGTTGCATTTCAAGAAGAAAAAATCTATGCTGCTCTTTTGAAAGCTGAACAACAACTTCATTCAAACTCTCTAGTCGATACTACAGAAGATTTGTGCAATGCCATGAAGCAAATTAAAAGTAACCTTACAAATTGGAGAAA
>DIDU01000188.1:11721-15490 GCA_002418295.1 Carnobacterium sp. UBA5792
TAAAAGCAGCTAGAAGAAACAGATATCAACTATACAATCCATACCTTATTAAAGAAAGACCCTTCTTTAGTCAATGAAAACGCCAATAAAGACAGTGATATTTTTAATACTCAGCGTGATTTAACAGCTGGAATAGTTGGCAAATCAATCGGTTTAACTTTGTTACCCAAATCTGTTCGTAATGCTCATCAAAAAGGCGATATCCACTATCATGATTTAGACTATCACCCCTATTCGCCTATGACAAATTGCTGCTTAATCGATTTTAAACAGATGTTAGCTAAAGGTTTCAAAATTGGCAACGCTGAAGTTGAAAGCCCTAAATCTATTCAAACGGCAACAGCGCAAATGGCTCAAATCATTGCAAATGTTGCTTCAAGCCAATATGGCGGATGCAGTGCTGATCGAATTGATGAAACATTGGCTCATTATGCTGAACTGAACTTTAAAAAACATTTAACAACAGCAGCAGAATGGATTACAGAAGAAGAAAAAAGACACGATTATGCTCTTCAAAACACCAAGAAAGACATATACGATGCCATGCAAAGCTTGGAATATGAAATCAATACACTCTTTTCCTCTCAAGGGCAAACTCCCTTTACTACTTTAGGGTTTGGCTTAGGAACAGATTGGTATGCTAAAGAAATTCAAAGAGCTATTTTATCCGTACGAATTAAAGGTCTTGGCAAAGAAAAAAGGACTNNTATTTTTCCTAAGCTTATCTATACATTAAAACGAGGAGTAAATCTTGAAAAGACCGATCCTAATTATGATATAAAACAATTGGCGGTCGTTTGTACAACTAAAAGAATGTATCCGGATGTGTTAATGTATGAAAAAGTTGTAGAATTAACCGGTAGTTTTAAAACGCCTATGGGTTGCCGCTCTTTCTTGCAAGGATGGAACGATGAAGAGGGCAAGGAAGTAAATTCCGGCCGTATGAATTTAGGAGTAGTTACACTTAATTTGCCTCGGATTGCACTTGAATCTAAAGATAATTCAGAAAAATTCTGGACTATCTTAGATGAGCGCTTACTTGTCTGTAAAGATGCTCTTGTTTATCGGATAAAACGAATCAAAGAAGCTGTTCCTTGTAATGCTCCTATCCTTTATCAATATGGCGCTTTTGGTAAACGCCTTGAAAAAGATGAATCTGTTGATGAAGTGTTTAAAAATAAGCGTGCTACCATCTCTCTTGGATACATTGGACTCTATGAAACTGCCGCTGTCTTTTTCGGTTCTGAATGGGAACAAAATCCAGCAGCTAAGAATTTCACATTAGCTATCTTAAATCATTTAAAAAAACAAGCTGATGATTGGAGCAATCAATACGGCTATCATTTCAGCGTTTATTCAACACCTAGTGAGAGTTTAACCGACCGCTTCTGTCGACTTGATACAAAAAAATTCGGCGTTGTACCTCATATTACCGAAAAAGGATATTATACTAATAGTTTTCATTATGATGTCCGAAAAAACATTACTCCCTTTGACAAAATAGAGTTTGAAAAAGACTATCCTAAATATGCTAGCGGCGGCTTTATTCACTACTGTGAATATCCAAATATGGAGCAAAACCCAAAAGCATTAGAAGCTGTGTGGGATTTTGCTTATGATAAAATTGGTTATTTAGGTACTAATACGCCCATCGATCACTGTTATCTGTGTGATTTCACAGGTGACTTTGACCCTACTGAAGTTGGTTTTAAATGTCCACAATGTGGGAATCATGATCCTAAAACGTGTGATGTTGTAAAGCGCACTTGCGGTTATCTGGGCAATCCTCAAGCTAGACCGATGGTAAAAGGCCGCCATCAAGAAATAGCCTCTCGTGTCAAACACATGAAGTAAGCGACTACTTTATTTACATTTAGGAGGAAAATGATGAAAAAACCAAACCCACAAGAATGGTTGGCAAAAGATTTTAGTCAAATGAAAGTGGCAAGTTATAAACCGTTTAACTTTGTTGATGGAGAAGGCGTACGATGCAGTTTATATGTAAGTGGATGCTTATTTGCTTGTAAGGGCTGCTATAACAAGATTGCTCAAAATTTTAATTACGGTGTAAAGTATACACAAGAACTAGAGGATCAAATCATAGAAGACTTAAGGCATACGTATGTGCAGGGCCTTACTCTCTTAGGCGGAGAACCCTTTTTAAATACAGGAATCACTATTCCTTTAACAAAACGTCTAAAAGAAGAATTTGGGGCTACTAAAGATGTCTGGGCTTGGACTGGCTATACTTGGGAAGAATTGCTATTAGAATCAACAGATAAGCTTGAATTGCTTTCCTATATCGATGTTTTGATCGATGGTCGTTTTGAGATAACGAAACGAGATTTGACCTTACAATTTAGAGGCAGTTCCAACCAAAGAATCATTGATGTTCCACAATCTTTAAAGACAAATACACTTGTCCTTTGGAAACAGCTTACTGATTAATGTGCTAACTGCCTCTCTTTTTTCCTAATAAATGTCTTCTTACGATGCTTATCATTTGAACTGTGAACGAATTGTGTCTATAATAATAATAGTAATAGATTTATTACTTACTTATTTAGAAAGAGGAGGAAAACATAATGGGATTTATTTGGTCATTAATCGTAGGTGGCGTTTTAGGAGCCATAGCAGGAATGATTTTAGGTAAAGATGTACCAGGTGGTATTATTGGTAACATTATTGTCGGATNNTGGATTGGTTCTTCATTGTTAGGAAACTGGGGACCGATTATTGGCGGTTTTGCTATCTTACCAGCTTTAATTGGAGCTGTGATACTAATCTTTATCTTCTCACTTATTGTGGGCAGACGTAAATAAAAATTAAGCAGGTTAAACAACTTGTCTTGATTTTTAAAGAGAAAACTCTTTGGTGATCTTTCCCAAAGAGTTTTTTTCTTATTTGTTCTATCTATACTTATGCTAAAAGGAGAAAGAAAATGGCTAGTGAATACTATTCTTTAACAGTCGAAACTCCTATTTTGGAGGTTTGGGAAAATCTCAAGAATCCTGCAAATTGGTTGCTTTTTTTACCTGGTTTTAAGCAACTTACTCAACTTTCCCAAGATTCGTATCAAGTAGATCTTTCATTGTTACTTGGACCTGTAGAACGCGATACTCTTTTAACTTTCCATTTCACAACTGATTCGAAGAAAAACCTGACTTCTTTTACTTTTACTTCGACAAATGGAAAAGTTACCGGGTATGGAAAATTGTCAGTCACTGCTCTTTCAAATGAAAAAACTCTCTTAGAAACTTTTTTAGATATAAAATTAAAAGGAAAAACGAGTTTACTGCTTGCTCCCGCATTATCTTCTATTAAAAAAAAGTGGGCTTATGAACTGCTCATACAAATGAAAGAATTTCTAGAACAAAAAAACATTTAAAACATGCGATCTGAAAACTGATTGCTGTTCTCTCTGTAAAAAAACAGCATAGTCGAATCAAGATAAGCGAGTAGCAAAAGATTGCATAGTTGTGCTGCTGCTTATTAAAGTACGTTTAGGAAAAATAGTTAAGAAATAAGAGGATGAGCTGTTGTCTCATCCTCCCTTTTTGTTTTAGATTATAGTTTGACTACATTTGCCGCTTGAGGACCACGATTGCCTTCAATAATTTCAAATTCAACAGGCTGTCCTTCCTCTAAGGTTTTAAATCCATCTCCAGAAATAGCACTAAAATGTACAAAAACATCTTCTCTGCCTTCAATTTCAATAAAACCAAATCCTTTTTCAGCATTAAACCATTTTACTGTACCTTTTTCCATT
>DIDU01000038.1:0-1223 GCA_002418295.1 Carnobacterium sp. UBA5792
ATAATGACTTCTTTTTTGAGGGGATTTTTCGTAATTCCATTTTTGATTATTTCATTAAAAAGCAGAAATGTCAGCCTCAAAGTTACAAACCAAGAACTAAAAAAACTAATTTTGATGTGTAGCATTGGTGGTTGTATCACAATGACAATGCTTTATGCGTCGTACCAATACATTTCCGTTGGGCTTGCAACTTCTATACATTTTATTTTTCCGACGATTGTAACGGTGTATTCGGTTATGTTCCTAAATGAAAAGATGACGAAATACAAATTTATCTCACTGATTGCATCTATAATCGGAGTAATTTTACTAGCGAACAATGTCGGTGGAAGCAGTAATTTTCCATTGGGAATGTTCTTGGCAGTGGCATCTGGTTGTACTTATTCTTTTTATTTGATTTATATGGATGTATCCGGACTTAAAAACATGGACAGTGTCAAAGTTACATTTTACAATTGCACAATTAACTCAACGATGCTTTTGGTATTTGGGCTTATTACTGGAGATTTTACATTGTCTTTATCAAGATATGCGTGGATAATTTCATTTGTGATTTCGATATTGGTTTCAGTATTTGGCACGCTATTCATTCAACTTTCTATTGTGAATGCTGGTGTTAGCACATACACGATTTTTTCGACATTGGAACCAATTACATCTGTAATATTGGGAATTATTTTATTTAACGAAACTACAGATCCAAGAAGATTGCTTGGCTGTTTTATGATATTTTTGTCGGTGATGATATTGGCAGTTTCAACTAGATTTCAAGAAAGAAAAGCAAAGGGAAGTGTAAATAATGGATGATGTTGAAAGATTAAAACAAATTGTAGAACAAAGTGACAAAATCGTGTTTTTCGGTGGAGCAGGAGTGTCCACTGCATCTGGAATTCCAGATTTTAGATCAGCAACGGGACTTTACAACAAGAAAAACGACAGCGATTTTTCACCGGAATATATGTTAAGTCACGAATTTTTCGTGACACGTCCCGATTTATTCCAAAATTATGTATTGGAAAATTTGATTATCGATGGAGTAAAACCAAACAAAGCTCATTTGTCGTTGACAAAGTTAGAAAAAGCTAACAAATTACTTGGAGTAATCACACAAAATATCGACAGCTTAGACAAAATGGCTGGAACTAAAAATATCGCAGAAATTCACGGCAATTTGAGAGATTATTATTGTGTAAATTGTGGTGCAAAATACGATTTGGATTATT
>DIDU01000038.1:1254-1533 GCA_002418295.1 Carnobacterium sp. UBA5792
AATGTGAAAAATGTGGAGGTGTTGTTCGTCCAGATGTTACATTGTACGGAGAAGTTCCACCACAAAGTGAATTTGCAAAAGCTATCAGTTGGATTAACAAGGCAGACACGATGATTGTAGCTGGAAGTTCACTTGTCGTGTATCCTGCAAGTGGTCTTATCAATTATTTTAGAGGAGATAATTTGATTCTAATTAATCTAGACCGTACAAGCTACGATAATATGGCAAATATCGTGATTCACGACGATATTGCAAAAACTTTAGAATATGTGACGAGGG
>DIDU01000038.1:1606-2673 GCA_002418295.1 Carnobacterium sp. UBA5792
TGATAGTAGTCGCTCTGATACTTTCTTTGATTAATTTAAAATTTAAAAATAGAGTTTTAGAAGTCATTACGATGATTTTGATTGTGTATTTCGGAATTTTCGCAGTTTTTTCTGTTAATAAATATCAAAGAATGATCGAAAAACAAAAATTCGCAAAAGCTGTAAAGCCTATGACAGATTTTTTTGAAAAATACAAAATCAGAGCTGCAAATTCCAAGGACAAGAAGTACATTAAATGTCCTAACTGCAAAAAAGAAATGAAAATTCCAAGAAATAAAGGAAAAATCAAAGTAACTTGTCCTCATTGTGGGCATAAATTTGTGAAGAAAAGTTAATTATTTTGAAAAAATAAATATGCTAATAATGCTACAAATCTACTACGGAAAAAGTAGTAGATTTTTTATTGCTATAAATGAGGATTATAGTCTTATCAATTGCGACTTTATTTTTAAATAATAATTTCACAAGCATTTCATAAAACTATCGTAATATAATATTAAAATTTTGATAATATCCCTTGAAATCAACACGTTTGATGACTTATTTTTTTGAGATTACACACAAATTACACAAAAAAATTAAATGCTATTAATTAATTGTTCAACTTGTTTATATCCTTGTTCAGTATAATGTGAATATGTCTTCATTACCATTTCCACTGTATCGCCGATAATTCTGGAAACAGTTTTGAAGTCTATTCCGTTTGTAATTAAATTAGTTGTGTAACTATGTCTTAATGAGTGCAAGTCTATTCCCTCAAACTTGGTATCTTTTGTCACTTTTTTTAGTTTAGTATAGGTTTGTTGCATAGCATATCTTTTAGGAAATAATCTTTTGTCGGTTGATATAATCTTTTGTTTATTTCTGTATTCTATTATTGCTTTATAGAGTTTATTATTTATAGGCACTTTCCTTGTGCTGTTGATACTTTTAGGTGGAGCAAAACTATTTGTTCTTTTATCAAATTGTTTATTGACTATTAAGTGCGTTGGGAATATATCGTCATAAGTTAGTCCAGCAATTTCAGAAGAACGTAATCCAGTATAAAAGGCTATATCTAAGATTAA
>DIDU01000023.1:0-4254 GCA_002418295.1 Carnobacterium sp. UBA5792
CAATATCTTCTAGATATCGTATCAGTCTCTTTACTGTTTTGTTCCTTAAATTCGGAAAAACATAACTATATATACCTAGTGAGAATAACGTGATGACTAAACTTGTGCTGATTAGTTTCATTGTGTAGCTGCCGTTTGCCTGTTGATAAACTGTGGATAACTCAGAAACATTACGATATGTAAAAATTTGTGCAAGAGTATCTTTGATCGTANNAACTCAAGCAAACGATCAGAATAATCCCTGCCGGTATAGAAATAAATGAAGCCAACTGCTTTATTACTTTTTTAAATGGATTGATTTTGCATCCCTCCAATTAAAGCACGCTTGATTCCATTGAGCATGAAAATCAGACCGCCATAAAAAGCTAATGGAACAAGTACTGTCCAAGGAGTACTGGCTAAACGATTAATATTCTGCCCAATCAAGCCGCTCCATTCGTTCGACATGGTTACGGTATATTTAGTCGTTGCATCTAATTGTGTTTCTAATGAACCGCCTAAATACAATTGAAAATACGCTAAATAAATAAAGAGGGCTAAATTTTGTGTTAGGATTTTGAAAAACAAATTTAATATAAGTTCCGTTAATTGCGGCTTAAAAGAATACTGAACCGACCTCAGTTTAGAACTGCCTAACGTTTGGCTGACAAGAGCAAAATCTTGCTTGAAAAGAAAGTTCAGTTCAGCATGAAAAAGTTTAACCAAATTTGGAAGACCAACAAGAAACAAAACAAACAGTTGAATCAGTATAAATTCCATATTAGCTGTCGGCGGAACATCCTCTGCACTAAACAACAAAATATGGTAATATGGGCCTATTAACAACAACAACAAAAAAGGTTTAGGTATCAATGTAAAAAGCTTATCAAAATATGAAAAGACAGGCAGCAATAATGCTGTTCCTAATTTATAAAGAGATAAAACACTGAACAATAAACCGCATAAGATTTGAGCACTACTTAGCAATAAACCAATAAAAAAAGTATACTTAAATCCTTGAATGACTTTAGCGAAAATGGTAAATCCTAGAATATCTGTACCAAACGGTTGTACTTCAAGAGGAGTAAAAGGCGGATATTTTAATGTTCCATCTATCATGGTCTTCTCTACCCGAATTGTGAGAAGCTTTGATAATATCGGTTCATATAAACAACTGAGCAGTAAAAAAATCAACACGATGGAACACAATGCCCATAACGTTGTTTTCTTCTTTTTTTGTGCGAACATCTAAAGAATAACCTCCCTTTTTATTAGTATAGCTTATTTTCTTCAGCCCAGCTGATTCTGAAATACTTTCTATTTCATTTATATAGTTTTAATATAAACTGTTTTTTTTGTCTGCTCTCTCTGTATTTAAGTTCGCCATAAAGTTTCTAGTTATCATACCAGTTTGATTCATCGTATAATCATACAGGTTTCTTTATTCGCTCTTTTTTTCCAAATTATATCTTGGAAAGATGTGTCCATGCAGAAATTAATCTGTATTTCCTAATATATCGTAATTAATTCTTAATGGATTGCAGATATGTATAATCGCATCTCCTACAATGCTCATATCTACCAAAAAGTCTCTTCTTTCTTCTAAAGTCAAATCATTTAAAGAATGAATTACTTTTTTTGGTAGCATAACACAATATCCCGTTAAAAATTGCGTATCTCCAAAGACTGCCCCCCCTCCTTTCAACTCTAACATTAACATAGGATTAGTTCCGTTTTTGCAGACTCAATTCTATTTAACTGCCATTCTTCCATATTGTGCTGCTCCCTTCTGGAATAAAAATAATATAGTAAAAAACTTCTATATAAAAATGGATACAAAGATATTCATCTCCTGCTTTTAATCTTTTGCTTAGTTTCATATCTTACCAGACTGATAAGCTTTAATATATTCTCTACATAATGAGTCTGTTATAANNACTGGTAAAAACGAAAAAATTTCTATTCCATTTAATAAAGCAGGCGTGCTTTGAAAATATAAATTATAGGTAGCTAATGAAGCTAAACTATTGTTCTTCAGACTAGTGATGGATAGAATATCAATACCATTAAGAGTCAAAACATTCATTTCATTTTTCACTTCTTGAATGTCTCCGCTTAAAGACACCACAATCAGCAAATCACCTTTAGTAAATGTTACTTTTGAAGCTATCTCTAATTCTTTTTTCGAAGAAAGAACAATGGGAAATTTTTCTACTACGATCAAACTTCTTCTTAAATCCGAAAGAACATCTCTTTGCCCCCAGCCAGTACCGTAACAAAAAATCCTTTCAGCCTGGTGAATCTTTTTGATTATCGGTTCACAATTTGTTTGGTTGAACAACTTTAGTGTATTGGTGATATCTTCTCTTTGTGTATCGCTAAAGTTTGAAACAGTTTGATCCAATTCTTTTTTTGTTTCATTTTTCAAACTATATTTAAACTCGCTATACCCAGAGAACCCAATTTTTTTTACGAGTCTGGAAATGGTAGATTTAGAGGTTAAGGTTTCTTGAGCTAAGGCAATAATGGTCATTCCTTTGCACTTCTCTTTATTTTGAATGATGTAAGACAGTATCTGTAAATCGCTTTGATTCAATTCACGATAGTGCTGGTTAATTAAAGCTTCTAAATCCACTATTGATCTCTCCTTATAAAAATAATAAAGCGAAAAAAATAGAGAAATCAAAATTTCTCTATTTTTTACATCTTATTATGATTATACCATAGGCACCGTTACCTTCACGGAATCTTTTAGCTCAGGCCAGTAACCTTGGTTTGCTTTAATTAAATCATCTAAGAGTTGTTTTGCAACTCTTGCGTTTGGAACAGTTCTTGAAAGAATAAGAGCTTGCCACAATTTTTGGTAAGAACCTTCTGCCCAAGCTTCTACAACCAGTTTCTCAACAGCTACTTGCTGTTCCATCAGACCTTTTTGGAAACGTGGAATTTCGCCTTGCGCTAATGGCTCAGGACCATTTGATCCTACAATACATGGAATCTCTACCATTGCTGTAGGGTCAAAATTAGAAAGAGCTCCATCATTAGGAACGATCAAAAGCATTCTTTCTTTCGTGTTATAAGCAATAGCACGTGCTAAGTCAACGATGTAAGAAGCATGGTCATCTGTTTCTAATTTTGCATCTTCAGCTGTTTGAATATTAGCAATGCGATTACATTCAGAAAATACGGACTTTTCACGATGTTCCATTACTTCATTAGCACGTGTGTGATCTGGATCAGCTAGCGCAACTTCGTCTTGAGGGAAAAAGTAATATTTTAAATACGTATTTGGCAGTGTTTTCGGGTCTAAAGGATATACTTCTTTAGCTTTACCATAAGTATGCATCCAGCTTGGTTCAATTTCTTCTCCTGGCCGACCAACTAATTCATTTGGTGTCACATAACCATGTTCGGCTANNAGGCATCAAGTCATTGCCGTCTTTGTCACGAATATCCGTCCACCAGCCAAAATGATTTAAGCCATAGTACCGTACTGTCATGTCTTTTCGTGATTGCAAACCTAATATTTCCGACATTCGGTGTTCAATTCCTACAGGCATATCACAAATATTAATGATTTTAGCAGTCGGTCTTAGTTTACGAGTAGCTTCAGCTACTATTGCTGCTGGGTTAGAATAATTTAACATCCAAGCATCAGGTGAATATAACTCCATGTAATCTATCAGTTCCAGAACTCCGCCAATTGAGCGCATTCCATAAGAGATTCCGCCAGGACCGCATGTTTCTTGGCCGATGACTCCATATTTCAATGGAATTTTTTCATCTTGTTCACGCATTGCATATTTTCCTACTCTAATATGTGCCATAACAAAATCTACGTCTGTAAATGCTGTTTCTGGATCTGTTGTAGCTAAAAATGTAATTTCCGGAGCACGTTCTTGTAAAATGATCTCACAAGCATCAGCAATTTCTTTTTGTCGCTCTTCATCATTATCAAAAAATTTAATTTGACGAATAGGAAATTTATCTAGGTTTTCTAATAACATCATAATGATTCCTGGCGTAAATGTACTTCCTCCGCCTGCTATAAGTAGTGATTGTTTTTTTAATGTCATTTTTATTTCCCCTTTTCTTTTGTTTTGGTTTTATTTATTACATACTTTATTCAACAGTAGCGGCTAAATCACTCCCTTCAATAGTAAGCTGATTTTCAAAAGCATCTCTTACTTGAGGCACGTCCAAACCGATAATAACTTGGAAAGCTTTCCCTTTTCTTACTAACCCATGAGCGCCGCCTTCTTTAAAATAAGCATC
>DIDU01000023.1:4317-12168 GCA_002418295.1 Carnobacterium sp. UBA5792
TTCTTCTTCGTCCACTTCTCTGCCAGGCGTTTTTATATCGAATTTAAGAATGGCAAAACGAAACACTACAAAATAAATCAAGCTGAAGAGCAAACCGACAACAATTAATAAAATAATTGAACTTACATGGTTTAGGGACATAGGTATAATATATTGGCTTACCACCGCTATTAAACCACTGCCGATATCTCCAACAACTCCTAACGAATAGAGTGTTGCTCCCAAAGCACCTGCTAATACTGCATGTACCAAAAATAACTGAGGAGCAAGGAACAAGAATGTAAATTCAAATGGCTCTGTAATCCCCGCCAATACTGCTGTCAACGCTGTGGGAATCAGTAACGCTAGTATTTTCTTTCTTTTTTCTGGTTTCGCTGTTGCATAAAAAGCGGCCGATATGCCAAGCGGTGCAAACAATTTAGATGCATTATGCAGAGCAAATCCACCAGCTGGAAACAGCTCTTTAATAGGCGCTGTGGATGAAGCAATCTCATTTAAATTTTGTAACCAGAGGGCTGTGATCCCGCCTTCTAATACTGCAGGCCCATAAATAAAGGGTTGATAAATAAAATGATGAAGTCCAGTAGGAATCAATAGTCTTTCCAAGAAGACATAAATACCAACACCCAGAGTTCCAGAACTTGCTAAAGACCCTTGCAATGAAACAATGCCACTTTGAATTACTGGCCAAATCCATGCAGTCATAAACGCTACTGGCAACATTATGAAAAAGCCAATGATAACAACTAAGGATGATCCTTGGAAAATTCCTAACCAGTCTGGCAGTTTAGTTTCAAAAAAACGATTGTGTATCCAGACTACAATTGCAGCAATCAAAATAGCACCAATTAGGTTAGTATCTAATGTTTTTATTCCAGCAATTAGCTTTAAGCCGCTTGCGCCGCCTACTTCTTGATTAAAATCTACACCAAACGTTGTTCCCATTAATTCAATAATTTTACTAACAAAATTATTAAATGTCATATAAACAACTAAAGATTCTAGAGCCGCTCTTCCATTAGCTTTCTTGGCTAATCCTAAAGGCNNCCTATTACAAATAATAATTCCATTTGATTAAATACTGTCCATGCTCCATTTTCGATTACAGCCCACAAATTTGACCAAAATGTTCCATCTGCTGCTATCCCTCCAACGATCATTGCATTTTGCATCATAATAGCGATGGACAATATTATTCCTGAAAAAGCAAACAACAAAACTGGCGTAAACATTGCACCACCAAACCTCTGTAACTTTTGCATCATCTTCACTTCATCTCCTTTTCTTTATTTGAAGCGCTTCCACAAGTGAAATATACCACTTTTTTTTCGTCTCAACAATCTTATCTGGATGAATAGATAAACCTTTCATGTATAGATAAATTTCTCTTATTGTGGGAAATTTATCACACCTTTTAAAAATAAATAATAGGATTTGTTACAACATTACTTAAAAAACAAAAATATGAAAAGAACCATTAGCATACTGTTTAGTTAGAAAAAGCCCACACTAAACTTATTTTTTTCTCTTAATCAATGATAAAAGCGCAAACAACTCTATTGTCATTAAAAATAACCATCCAAATCTTGAAGCACAAGTTTTGAATGATTATTTTTTCAGTTCTATTTTATTGGTTATAAGGGTTTCAAAATATTACCAATCGACGGTTCTTATTGTTTTTTCTGCCATTTTTCCAATGGCTCTTCTTGTTCTTTTTCTAACGGTATTTGCTGCATAGAAAGCTTACGTTCTGAACGCGGTTTTTCGAAATCTGAATAAATGGCTTTAGAGGCTCCTAAGCCAGCTTCCGCCGCAGTTTCGATCGACACACAATAAAATCCTTGTTTTATACCAGATAAATACATCGCTGCTAAACACATGGGGCATGGCTCTCCACTAGCATAAATTGTATATTCTGATAAATCATGTGTTTGAAGCTCTGATTGCGCCTTTCGAATAGCCAACATTTCAGCATGTCCGCTAATATCATAAGTATGATGAAGCTCATTTACACCTTCAGCAACGATTTTCCCATCTTTTACTAGTACTGCTCCAAAAGGCTGGCCTCCATCACAAACATTTTTTACAGCAAGTTCTACTGCTCTTTCCATAAATTGATTCATTTTCCCCCTCCTAAAACTTGTCTGTTACATACTCTTTACTGTAAAGGATTCAACTTCATTAAGCAAAAAACAGCTCCTTTTAACGTTCATTCACTTCAAAAAAAGCTGATTGAGAACATATCTCAATCAGCTTTTTTGCTAGGTTCTTTGCTTTATTAGGATACTAATTTTAACCCTATTGTTGCTCCTAAGATCATTGCAATAAAAAGGATTCTTTTCCAGTCTTTTGATTCACCATACAGCAACATTCCTAATAGAGCTCCGCCAGATGCTCCTATTCCTGTCCAGATAGCATAAGCTGTTCCCATAGGAATGGTTTTCATCGCATACGATAGAAAGAAAAAACTAGCTCCAAAACCTGCTGCTAATAAAAGCAGTGATTGCCAATTGCGGTGTTGATTCAGTCGATTGATCATCATGACACCCACTACTTCGAATAACCCGCCTGCAATTAATGATAGCCACGCCATTAAGAAACACCTCCTTTTTCAGGTTTGTCTTCGGTCACTAACTTCAAGCCGATAACACCGGCTAGCAAAAGAAAAATCAGCAGCAATTTACTGATATTTAGAGGCTCGTTAAAGAAAATAATTTCAGAAAAGACTGTTCCTGCTGTTCCTAAACCAACAAAGACTGCATATACTGTTCCCACTGGAATGTATTGACTTGCTGCAATAATCAAATAAAAACTAAGCACGATTGCAAAAAGCGTTCCCAGCCATTCCCAAACATTAGTCGCATGGTTTAAACCAACTACCCATAGTACTTCACAAACAGCACCTAATAATACTTTTCCCCAATNNTATTGCAAAATAAAAAGCTCGAAAGTGAACTGTTTACCAGTTACTCCCGGGCTTTTGTCCCTCCGTGACACAGAAAAACTGTGCGTTTTCTCTCGGACCAGTCCAATCATTTAGATTGCGGAACCCTAGAAAACAATCGATTTGTGCAATTAACTTTTAGTATAAAGATTATTTCCAAATAGTCAAGAAAAAATAGACATATCACTTTCAGCTTACTATTATCTTTTCATTCAACCGACAGTCAAATCACTATCAGTTCAAACTTCATTTGCCAAAGGTTGTTGTTTCCAAAGCCAACAGTTTCTTCTTCATAGGCAACTTACCCCTGTATCCGGAAATCTCTCCATTTTTATGGATTACTCGATGACAAGGAACAACAATTAAAATAGGATTTTTCCCAATGGCGGTTCCGACAGCACGGGAAGAACCAGGTCGATTGATCTTATTAGCGATTTCCCCATAAGAAGTCGTTTCGCCATAAGACAGATCCTTTAATGCTGTCCACACTTCTTGTTGAAAATCGGTTCCAATCGCATTAAGTGGAATATCGAAGCGACTTCTTTCTCCTTTAAAGTACTCTTGCAATTGTTCAGCGTATTTAGCTGTCTCTGCTTCATTTTCTTCTAACAAAGCATCCAATACATATTTTTCAGTCCATTTTTCTAATTCAGCGAAGCCTTCACCCAACGAACCAACAAAACAGAGTCCTTCTGATGTGGCAGCTAGATAGAGCGGCCATTCTTGATTGTCCAGCTGCTGGTAAAAAACAAGTTGACTTACTTTATTTTCCATTCTTTTCCTCCCCCTTTAAAACGATTTATTTTGCTTCAGTATTGATTTTTTTAATGATTTTTGCTGGTACACCTGCAACAACTGTATCCGCTGGTACATCTTTGTTGACAACTGCTCCTGCAGCAACAACGGATCCGTTTCCAATAGTGACACCCGGCAGTATAGTTGAATTGGAACCGATCCAAACATTCTCTCCAATTGTAACGGAAGAAGGATAAACAGTGTTTCGTGTTTCTATGGATAAGCCATGGTTAAGTGTGGCAATTGTAACGTTCATTCCCAATAAGGCACCATCTCCGATACTGACCCCGCCTCTATCTTGAAAGGAACAACCGATGTTAAAAAATACGTTTTTCCCAATAGAAATATTTTTTCCAAAATTCGTATAGAACGGTGGATTGCAAACAAAAGAAGGATCGATTTTTTTGCCTGTCAANNACATCACTGCAGCGGGCTGACAGTTCATTTACTTCTTTATCCTCTTCTGAAATTGGATGCCCTTGTTTGCAAAACTCAAGAAATTCGTTCATCTCCATATAAAAACTCCTCTGTCCTTCTTTTTTTATGCGTATTTCGGTCTGACAGGTAATGATTCAGCAAGGATCACCCCTATAAGCTTGAACCAGACAATACTTAAATTTTGCTTAATCACATTAGTAATTTGCTTCAAAACAATAGTAACACAATTAGCTAAAAAATGACTTTATACAGTTAGCATTTGTCCCTTTCTTTTCTTTAGGAGCTATTTTTTTCCTCATCCATTTTTCGGTATCTCTACATTTTATCGTTACCCTGAAACAAAAANNGTTAAAGAGGTGAAGGGTATGACAACAAAACAACGTGTATTGACTTTTTTAGAAAAAAATAAAGGATCCGCTGTTTCTGGACAAGAATTAGCGGATACCTTACAGCTTTCTCGAACTTCTATTTGGAAAGCGATCAATTTATTGAAAGAAGATGGTTATGCAATTGAAGCAGTACCGAATAAAGGGTATTGTCTCTCGGCAACTTCTGATCTTTTATCGGCTGAAGCGATACGTCCTTTCTTGCTGCCAGAATTAAAAGAACGGCCTTTTCATATTTTGAAAACAACGGAATCGACTAATAATGAAGCGAAAAAAATAATCGTTGACCAAGCAACTACAGAAGCGATCGTTTTATCTGAAGAACAGACAAAAGGCAAAGGACGTTTAGGAAGATTTTTCTATTCTCCACCTAAAACAGGCATTTACATGAGCCTTATCCTAAAACCGCATTTGACGACAATGGATGCAACATTGATCACAACTGCTGCTGCCGTTGCGGTTTGTTTGGCGATTGAAAAAGTAACAAATAAGAAACCGCAAATCAAATGGGTCAATGATCTTTACTTAGATGGGTATAAAATTTCAGGTATTTTAACGAAAGCCATCACAAATTTTGAAAATGGAACGATTGAAACGATTATTCTGGGAATCGGTTTAAACTTTAGAATGCCACTTGAAGGCTTTCCAGCAGAATTGCAATCCATCGCAGGAAGTTTATTATCCTCAGAAAACCCTGAACTAACTCGTAATGAGTTAATTGCTGAAATCGTTAATCAATTCCATTATATTTACCAAGAGATTGAGACTAGAGAATATCTCAAAGCTTACAAAGAACGTTGTTTTGTCTTTGGAAAAAAAATCAACTTTAAACAAGGAAAGCAAGAGTTTGAAGCTGTTCCAATTGATCTTGATCAACAAGGCGGTTTGATCGTTAAGATGAGAGATGGCGAACACCGTACCTTATCTTATGGCGAAATAACCATCAAACGTCCATTTAATAAGGAGAATCTAAAATGAAAATGAATGCAAGAGATCTTACGTATTGCAGTGTTATGGCTGCCTTAACCTTTATCAGCGGATTTATCAGTATTCCTCTTGGGCCGATTCCTTTAACCCTGCAAACCTTATTTGCTTTGTTGACAGGAGTATTGCTGACAAAAAACAATGCCCTTGTATCGCAAGGATTGCATATAATTTTAGTCATCCTTATAAATGGATTTCAATCTTTCCTCACTCCAAGTTTTGGCTTTGTTTTTGGTTTTGCAGCAGGAGCGTATGTTATCGCGTTTATATTAGAAAAATACCGTTTCTCTATGCAAACTGTTTCAGTAGCTGTTCTTATCGGCTCGCTGATTATTTACCTGATTGGACTTCCTTATATGGCATTTATTTTAAATGGTTATTTGGGTAGCAACTTATCAGTATTTCAAATTTTCCAAATGGGAATGTTGATCTTTATTCCCGGGGACATCATCAAAGCGGTTATTGCCATTGCTCTTGGTCTGCGGTTACGCGGAAAAATTGCTCGTTCTCAAACATCCATTTAATTGAGGTTCTTGTTTGTTAATCTGCTTTTTCTGGCATAACGATGCTAGCTGGGTCAATACCAAGGGATTCGGCTGTTTCCTCATTGATAAACAGTTCTAAATGATCGGAGGTTTCTACTGGCATTTCAGCTGGTTTTTTCCCCTGCTTAATTATTTCCAAAGCCATCCGTGCTGTCTGACGTCCTAAGTCTTCGTATGTGATACCGTAAGTTGCTAATCCGCCTGATTCCACCATTCCAGCTGATCCTGGAACTACTGGCAAGCTGTGTTCTTTCGCGATCTCACTGACAGTTGGCATCGTGCTGGTCAAAGTATTGTCTGTAGGAATGTAGACTCCGTCAACTTCTTGAGCCAGAGAGGTCATCACTTGTTGAACATCATTAGTTGTTGTGACCGTTGCTATTTTAACTTTCACTCCCGCAGATTCAAGCGCTTTTTGTGCTAAATCAGCTTGAACTTTAGAATTCGGTTCACTGGAATTGTAAATAATACCAATCGTTTGAGCGTCAGGTGTAAGAGACAATAACAAAGAAACTTGATCTTCAATCGGAACCATATCGCTTGTTCCGGTAAGGTTCATACCTGGAATTTCGTTGCTTTCCACTAAACCAGCATCAACAGGATCTGTAATAGCTGTAAACAAAATGGGATCTTGACTCGTTAAATTGGCTAACGTTTGAGCTGCAGGAGTTGCAATAGCTAAAATCACATCATTTTCTCCAGCTAACCGCTCACTCATACTTTGCAAATTGGCTTGGTCTCCTTGTGCATTTTGGTAATCAACTATTAAATTTTCGCCTTCAACATAACCTGCTTTTGCTAACTCATCTAAAAATCCTTCACGAGCAGAAGATAATGGGCCATGCTCCATAAACTGCAATATACCTACGTGTACGACTTCATCCTTTTGGCTGCCTGCTGCATTTCCGCATGCTGCCAAACTGAGTGCTGCAATAAATGCCATAGCTAAACCTACTAATTTATTATTTTTTCTTTGCTTATTTTTCATTTCTTCTTCCTCCTATTTTTTTGGTTTATCCAAAAGAGAAGCCCATCAGCACTCCTCTTTTAGCTAACCCATTAATGACAAACAACTTTCCTAACCAATAAAAAAACACCCACTTAGATTTTGGATAAAATCTAGGTGGGTGTTTCGTCTGTGTTCAACAAAAAGACATTTTAGTATAAAAGTTATGTGATAACCACCTAGATTTTAAATTTCATCTATGTGGCCTAAATCATCAAACTCAAAGAGCTCTAGCCATTATAGATACAAACAAAGTTGTTAGTTGTTTGCATCCATGAGTAATCATTTCTACAAACAGCATCTAAGATAGCTAAAGTAATAGTTATTTAATTGTAGTTGATTCTGGATCGCTGATTGCTTTTCCATAATAATCCCTCACAATTTGAATTTGATAAACAAAGCATACTGANNGGTGGAAGTCAACTAATTTTAAAAAAGTTTTGATTCCCACCAATCAGTTTTCTGTTTTATATTCATTCAAAAAAACAGATACTGATTGATAATCAGCATCTGTTCTTCTTTTCCTAAATATATTATTTAGCGTTTGGTACAACAGCGTAGCTGGTATCAGCCAGCGCCTCTTGAAATACCGATTCATTGATATCTTTTTGGCTTTCTACCACAGCCGTCTTACTATCTAAATCAATTATTACACGTTCAACACCGTTTACTGCTTGAATTTTTTCAGCAACTGTACTAGCACAGCCTTCACATTTCATACCTTCGATCGTTAATTCTTTTTGCATTCTTATC
>DIDU01000023.1:12193-13826 GCA_002418295.1 Carnobacterium sp. UBA5792
TCGTAAAGTTAGTGGTCTTACTTTTTTATTTACTTTGTAGTTGGTTTAAATCTCTTTAACCGCAAAGCATTCAATAGAACCGATACAGAACTAAAACTCATCGCTGCTCCAGCAAGCATCGGATTCAATAATGGTCCGCCGAATAAGAACAAGATTCCCATTGCGACCGGAATGCCCAATGTGTTGTAAGCAAAGGCCCAAAATAAGTTTTCTTTGATATTCTTGATGGTTGCTTTGCTCAATTCAATTGCCGTTGGAACGTCCATCAAATCGCTTCTCATTAAAACAATATCCGCTGATTCAATGGCAACATCTGTTCCCGAACCAATAGCAATTCCGATGTCAGCTTGTGCTAAAGCCGGTGCATCATTGATCCCGTCTCCTACCATCGCAACTTTTTTGCCTTCAGCTTGGAGTTTCTTCACTTCGTTTGCTTTTTCTTCTGGCAACACTTCGCTTAAGACGCGGTCGATTCCAACTTGTTTGGCAATCGCAGCAGCAGTCCGGGTATTGTCGCCCGTGATCATCGCAACTTCTAATCCCATGCGATGCAATTTTTCAATGGCCATTCTACTATTTTCTTTGATCGTATCTGCAACGGCAATGATACCAGCCAATTGACCATCAACCGCTACATACATAGGCGTTTTTCCTTGACCTGCTAATTCATCTGAAACAGTGGTCAACATTCCCAATGAAATTGAACGTTCATCCATTAATTTTTTATTTCCTAATAAAACAAACTGATCATTTATCGTTCCTTCAATTCCATGTCCCGGAACAGCGTTAAAATCATGTGTCTTCAATAAAGTCATCTTTTGTTCTTCTGCTGCATTGACAATCGCTTCACCTAGTGGATGTTCCGATCCTTTTTCAGCAGAAGCAGCTAAAAGCAGCAAGTCTTCCTTAGAAAATTCATTTGTATTGATGATATCCGTTACTTTAGGTTTGCCTTCTGTGATGGTTCCTGTCTTATCAAAAACGATAGTTTCGACTTGATGAGTTGCTTCAAGTGNNCTGCTCCCTTTCCAGTTCCTACCATAATTGCCGTGGGAGTCGCTAATCCTAACGCACATGGACAAGCAATCACTAAAACAGAAATCATGATCGTTAAAGCAAAGATACCAGACTGTCCTGCAATAAACCATGCCAAACCAGAAAACAAGGCTAATCCAATCACAATGGGAACAAAGTAGCCGGAAATCGTATCCGCTAGTTTAGCAATCGGTGCTTTTGAACCTTGTGCATCCTCTACTAATTTGATGATCTGTGCTAAAGCCGTATCTTTTCCAACTTTGGTCGCTTCATACTGAATCGTTCCATTTGTGTTGATACTACCACCAATGATAGTATCGCCTTTACTTTTTTCGACTGGCATACTTTCTCCTGTCAGCATCGCTTCATCAACCGAAGTCGTCCCTTCAGTGACCGTTCCATCCACCGGCATCTTTTCTCCAGGTTTGACAATGATACTATCGCCGACTTGGACATCCGCAACCGCTAGTTCAACTTCTTGTCCATCACGGACAACACGAGCTGTTTTAGGAGCTAAGCCCATTAATTTTTTGATCGCTTCAGAAGTTTTTCCCATCGATAATGCCTCAATATATTTTCCTAAGGTGATCAGCGTTAA
>DIDU01000023.1:13924-14210 GCA_002418295.1 Carnobacterium sp. UBA5792
ATAAGTTGAGCAATGGCAAATACGCCGGGATTCACTGCCGGATTTAGAAATTCAGGAACAGGCGCTCCTAACATATGTCCCATTGAAATATACAACAATGGAACCGTAAAGAGCGCAGAAATCCAAAATCGTCTCCAGATGCTTTGAATGTAGACAGCCTTTTTATCTTGGTGCTCGTCTGCTTCAGCAGCAGAGTCAACTTCTTCGATGGCTTCATACCCAGCGCCCGCTACTGCCTGAGTAATTTCAGCAGGTGTAACTTCAACCGGATCGTACTGAATCTGCA
>DIDU01000029.1:0-239 GCA_002418295.1 Carnobacterium sp. UBA5792
TGTAAAAGAGTTATAATAAAGTAAGAAGATATATAGGAGGTTACTCATGCAAAAATATGAAGATTTAGAACCAAAAAAAGTGTTTTATTGGTTCAAACAATTAAACGATATTCCTCGTGGTTCAGGAAACGAAAAGGCTGTTTCAGATTTTTTGGTTAGCTTTGCAAAGGAAAGAGGATTGGAAGTGTACCAAGATTCTCTTAACAATGTTATTATCAAAAAAGATGCTACAGAAGGTT
>DIDU01000029.1:353-668 GCA_002418295.1 Carnobacterium sp. UBA5792
AAAGATCCTATTTCAATGCACGTTAAAGACGGATATGTGTACGCTGATAACACAACTTTGGGTGCAGATGACGGAATTGCTGTTGCTTTTTGCTTAGCTATTTTGGATTCCGATGATGTTTCTCATCCAAAATTGGAAGTTCTTGTAACAATTGATGAAGAACGTGGAATGGACGGAGCAAACGGCGTGACTGCTGAACATTTAAGCGGAACTCGTTTGTTAAACATCGACACTGAAACTGAAGGAGACTTCATTGTAAGCTGTTCTGGTGGAGCAAATGCTATCACTACTTTCAAAAGCGAAAAATCAGAAGGT
>DIDU01000029.1:713-1709 GCA_002418295.1 Carnobacterium sp. UBA5792
AACAAAAACGCCATCAAAGTTATGGCAAGACTTTTGAACAAAGTTGCTTTGGAAATGGATTTTAGATTGCAAGAAATCTCCGGTGGTTCAAAACACAATGCTATCGCTAAGAACGCTCACGCTATTATCACTGTAGATGATTTGGATAAAGCGTTGGATATTTTAAACGAAATTGGTGAATACGTTCGTCACGAAGGTAGAAAAACTGACCCTAATTTGGTTTTAGATATTAAAGAAACAGAAAAAACAGAATTTTCTTATTCAAAAGAAACTTCACAATCAATCGTTAAGTTCTTGTATTTGTTAATCAACGATGTTATCTCAACTTCACAAGACATCGAAGGTTTGGTTCAAACAAGTTCTAACGTTGGTATTGTTGAAGCAGACGACGAAAAAATCAAGGTTACTTGTTGTGTAAGAAGTTCTGTAGAAAGCGAACTTCACAATATGTTCGACAAGATCAAATCATTAGCTTATTNNTCGAAAAGGAATACCCAGCATGGGAATTCAACACTGATGGAGAATTGGCAAAGGTTGCTCCAGCATTGTACGAAGAAATGACTGGCAACAAAGCTAATGTAACTGCAATCCACGCAGGTTTGGAATGTGGTTTGTTGAAAGGCGTTCTTCCTGATTGCGATATGATTAGTTTTGGTCCAGATATCATTGGTGCTCACACTCCATTGGAACATTTGGGAATTGAATCTACTCAAAGAATGTACGATTACACATTAAGATTATTAGAAAAATTAAAATAATATTTTTGATTAGAAGCCATTCACATTTATCGTGTGAGTGGCTTTTTTTGTAATTTTAGTTACAATAAGTCTACGATTGTGATTTGTTCAAAATCATTTGTCCAAATCTGTTATAATAATATAGTCAGGGGGAATTTATGAAAAAGAAATTTACATTAGTGTTATTATCACTACTTATGGTAATAACTTTAAGCGCTTGCTCTCAAGCAAAAGAAAAAGTGAGCCTATTAAACGATTT
>DIDU01000029.1:1756-2746 GCA_002418295.1 Carnobacterium sp. UBA5792
AACCAATCTTACGAATTTAAGAACGAAACTTCCAAGCTAAAAGAAATCAAAGTCAAAGCAACACAAGACAAATCAACAGGAGTTGCAATGGCAACTGTTACAAGTGATGTAGCTCAATTAGCAGGTCAAGGCAATAATTTGGGAGAACTTCACTTCGCAATCCAAGATGGAAAAGCGTATTTGAATTACGATGCATTTGCTAACAATCTTCCACCAAAAATGAAGGAAGCTTTGATCCAAAAAAACTTGTACTTCAATGTTACACAAATTTTGCAAAAATTAACTGAGCAAAATTTCCAAGCTACAACTGTAAGAGATTTCACAGTATTCATGCCACTTTTATCATCTAATACGAAATTCCAAGTTAAAATCGCAAAAGATTTCGTTGTCGACAACAAGGAATTGAAGGTTACAGATGATGGCAACCACAAATACTCTGTGAATTTGACTGGTGAACAATGGGCAAAAGTTATGGAATATTCAAGAAAAACTCTATTGAAAAACTTCAAAGNNTGATCTTACAGACCAAGAACAACAAAAAATCCAAGAAATTGAAAACAATCTAAAATCAGATCAATCCAAAAAAGAATTCGAAGACAAAATGAACACATTAAAGACAACTAACAAAGACGATATGTTCAATCTAACATTTGAATTCAAGGACAAATCATACGATGTTAGCTTAAAATCAACTCCAAAATCAAAAGATACAGAAAGCATTAACATCTCACTAACTTCAAAAGAAGACACATCCATCAATAATCCAAAAGTTCAAGTGGATAATGGTCCTTTCGAATTTATGCAACAATTTTTGAATGTAAAATAGAACTTTAAAAAAATCCCGAAATTCAAATGAGTTTCGGGATTTGTTGTGTTTATTTGTATATTTCTTGTAGTAAATTATCCAATCTAACTAATGCGTCTTTTACGACTTGTGTAGGGGCTGCGACGTTGAACCTCACGAATCCATCACATTCACCGAAGAATCTT
>DIDU01000094.1:0-2794 GCA_002418295.1 Carnobacterium sp. UBA5792
AAGTACGTTCTGTTTTATAAGCTGAGTTTTCTAGCATAGCCGCAGTTTCATCTGCTTTGGCTTTTTCTGCTTGAGCTGAATTGATTTCTGTTTTTAATTTAACTGCTTTTTCTTTTAACTCACTATAATCAGATAAATCATTTTGCAAAAGCGTTTCAATACTGCCAGCTGCTTCATCCAGCTTACCAGCCTCAAATTGTGCTAAGCTGTCATCACACATTTTTTGATAAACTGCTTCTGCTGTAACTTCTTGGCTTGATGATTCTGAAACAGAAACAGCACTAGAGCTGACGGATGATTCTGTCGTTCCATTGTTTTCCGTTCCGCAAGCACTCAAAAGAACTAAACCGGCAAATGCCATCATAAAAAATTTGAATTTTTTTGTCATGTTCCTTTTCCTCCTCTATGTATATTCCTTTTTCATTTCCTCCTCATTATACCTTAAATTGCTTTTCTGCCTACCCATTTGCTGTTGGATTTAAGAGAATCTTTCTTATTAGCTCCTATTTATGCTGAATTTTAGGGNNTTCTATTAGTTCTAATAAATAAAGTACGCTTAAGGAGTCACCCTTTTAATTGCCCCTCTTTTTTATTATACTGGGAACAGTTGAAAAAGAAGGAGCAAACCACATGAAGAATTTTATAGAAGAATTTAAAGAATTTGCTTTTAAAGGCAATGTACTCGACTTAGCTGTTGGGGTCGTCATCGGATCTGCATTTACAGCGATTGTAACCTCTCTCGTTGAAGACATCATTATGCCCGTAGTTGGGATAGTTATCGGCGGTCATGATATTTCTAACTTATCTTTAAAAATTGGAAATACCACGTTAGCTTACGGCGCCTTTTTACAAGCCGTTATTAATTTCTTGCTGATTGCCTTTGTTGTTTTTATGTTTATCAAAATTATTAATACTGCAGCTGCTAAATTCAAAAAAGAAACAGGCGAAGTCGGTAAAGAAGTAGAAATACCAGCCGCTGAACAATATTTAAAAGAAATTCGCGACTTATTGGCAAAAGACAACTCTTCTTCATCAGAAGAGTAAAGTTATAGAGCTACAAAAAATCCCAGAAAAGAAGTGCTTTATTCAGCACCTTCTTCTGGGATTTTTTAGTGATTGTTCCGACTTATTCGACACTATAATTTGGATTTTGGTAATTATCTTTTTTCAAGCCTTTAATGCTCATCATGATCACAAAACTGATCAAGTAGAGTGCAGATAAGAACAACATAACCGCAAACAAATTATAATGGTCTAGAATGAGGCCAATCGCAACAGATGAAAATCCGCCAACCGCACGCCCCACATTCAGAATGACATTATTAGCTGTTGAACGAATATGTGTTGGATAAAGTCTACCGACGATTGCACCATACCCTGCAAACATTCCATTTGCAAAAAAGCCAACGACTGCTCCTCCTAACAACAATGTCCATTCGCTAGTCGCTGTGACAAATAAAAAGACGGAGGCTGCTGAAGCAAGCAAGAACAGCGCATAAGCTGTCCGGGCTCCTAATTTATCCAAGATACGACCAAATAGCAACATGCCAATACTCATACCGACAATTGTTGAAATCATCCAAATTGATGAATCAGAAACCGACAACCCTAAGCTTTTTTGCAAAATGGATGGCAGCCAATTCATTAAACCAAAGTAACCGGCAATTTGAACGGTAGCCATGATCATTAAGGAAACCGTCAAGCGCGTTAACTTAGGTGTTTTAAATAATGCTTTGATCGATGTCGAAGGACCGTCCGTTTCTTTTTGTGCTTGTTTCCATTCATCTGTTTCATCCAAATGCTTGCGCACCAAAACAGCCATAATAACTGGCACTAGACCAAATAAGAATAACGTATTCCATCCAAGTGTTGGAATGATAAGTGCTGCTAAGATTGCTGCTAAAATAGAGCCGAATTGTCCAGAAATTGTAACGATTGACGTCATCGCTCCCATTTTCTTTCTAGAAAATACTTCAGCAACCAGAGCCATGCCGATTCCGTATTCGCCGCCTGCTCCCACACCAGCTAAGAAGCGGCAGAAGTAAATTAAGTAGATGTTGTTTGCAAAGTACATAGCTGCTGTGGCGAAAGCAAAAATATAAACAGTGTAGCTGAACATTTTGATTCGACCATGTTTATCGGCTAACACACCAAATAAAACGCCTCCCAGTAGCATCCCTAAATTAGTCACCGTTGAGATGAGTCCTGCTGCCGCACTATTGAGCTGCAAATCCGCAATAATAGAGGATAATGAGAAAGATAAGAACATAATGTCCATATTTTCTAATCCGTATCCTACTGCTGATGAAGCCAATATTTTCTTTTGGTAGCCTGACATGGTTGGATTACCAGTTGCCGTTTGTTGTTTCATATTTTATTTTCCTCCTAAAACGAATGATCTCTGTCATTCATTATTTTATGGTGTTGTCGATAAGTATACGAAAGATTTCTTTTTTGAGCAAGTTTTTTTTATTCAACACTCAAAAAACAGATTAATCAAGTTCTCAATACTTTTTTCATTAACGAGAGACAAACTGCCCTTTTTTAGCCATTCTTTGTCCCAATCTTGCTCTTTCGGGACAAGTTCTCTATTTTAAATGAGAAACTTGTCCAAAAAGTTAGGAAATAATCGATAAAACGCAAATTTTTATCGTTTATTCACATTTTTCTATTTAAAGTTCATGATAAGCAGCATAAACCTCTTGTTTTTTTATGTCTCTTAATTTAGCAACTTCTTTGATTGCTTCTTTACTGGTTAGCCCTCGTTCATCGATCACTGCGTTAACATGTTCTG
>DIDU01000094.1:2815-7334 GCA_002418295.1 Carnobacterium sp. UBA5792
CCTTCAATGATCAAACAAAATTCGCCGCGTACTTCTGATGTCGCTGCCCATTCTAATGTTTCCGCTACCGTACCACGGATGAATTCTTCATACCGTTTAGTTAATTCACGACAGCAAACGATTCTTCGTTCTGCTCCAAAGACCGTCACCATATTTTTTAAAACTTCTTTTAAACGATGAGGCGATTCATATAAAATCAAGGTCTCTGGCCGCTGATTTAATTCTTTCAATTCTTGGAGCTGTTCTTTTTTCTTGCGTGGTAAAAATCCATAAAAATAAAAGGGCTGCGGAGCAATGCCTGAAGCGATCAAAGCGGTCAATCCGGCATTTGCTCCAGGTAATGGAACAACGGGTATCCCGGCTTCAATACAAGCCACCACTAATTCATGCCCTGGATCACTGATGGAAGGCATCCCTGCATCGCTAACTTGTGCAATTGTCACTCCTTCGTGTATTTTTTCGAGGAGTTGCACAATGCGTTCTTGGGTATTGTGTTCATGAAAACTGATCTGCGGCGTTTTGATTTCAAAATGATTCAACAGCTTCTGGGTATTGCGTGTGTCTTCAGAAGCAATAAGATCAACCTCTTTTAATATCCGAATGCCACGAATCGTCATATCTTCCAAGTTTCCAATAGGCGTGGGTACCAAATACAACATGCCTCTGCTTTCTTTTTCAAAACTCTTTTGACTCTGCATTTTCTTTCTCCTCCTCTGCTGTTAACTGTTCAGTGTTCACAATACATGATTGAGTTGAATCCATTGGCAAGTGAACACCTTGTGCTTTTAAAAACTGTTCTTTCTTCCTACGCGTTTGCTTTTTAAAGGCATACTCTGCTTTAGTTGCCTCGCTGCGTGTTTTAAAGGCTTCTGCATAAATCAACTTGACCGGGCGACGACCAGCTGGTCTAGTATATTTTGCGCCAATGCCTTCGTTGTGTTCCTGCTCCCGGCGAGTCAAATCGGTTGTATACCCCCCATAAAAACTGCCATCACCGCAATACAGCACGTAAAAATAACTAATTGTTTTTGCCATAGAGCATCTCACTCACTTCAGGCAAATACCGATTGTCCTCGCCATAGACAAAAAGCGGCGGTAAAACACGAAAACCGGTATCTTTGCCATCTTTAATGCCTTCGATCAATAATGTGTTCGCTTCTTTGCCGACTTTAGGATAAACCAAGCGCATTTTTTTAGGAGCCAAGCGGTGTTTCTTCATCGTGGCCAAAATTTCGATCAGCCGATCCGGACGGTGGACAAAATATGCTTTGCCGTTCATTTTCAACAGTCCACTAGTTTCTTTCATTACTTCATCCAAATTTGTGTGCAATTCATGGCGAGCAATCGCTAAATGAGAATTTGGGTTTTTAACACTGGTCCCTTTGTTGATGAAGTAAGGTGGGTTACACGTCACCACATCAACGGAATCTTTTTTGATCCAATTGGTCGCTTGGTTTAAATTGCTGTGAATCATGGTTAACTGGTTTTCTAAACCATTTAACTGGATGCTGCGCTCGGCCATTCCTGCCAGCCGTTTTTGTAATTCAATACCGATGATGGGACTTTTCGTTTTCTGGCTCAATAGCAGTCCCACCACACCATTTCCTGCACATAAATCTACGATGGTCGCCCGATCATGCCGCGGCACTTGTGCAAAATCTCCTAGCAATACTGCGTCCAATGAAAAAGAAAAGACGGTCGGGCTCTGGATAATTTTTAATTGGTGGCTTAATAAATAATCAATACGTTCGTCTTCTTGTAACCATTGGTCCACTTCTGACACTTCCTTCAATGTGTAATTCGCTCCCCATTATAGCATAAAAAAAAGACCAAAAGCAGTGCTCTTGATCTCCTATTGTCTTCATATTCACTTAGCCTTACAGTTAAGACCGAACCTTCATAATGATTTTTCCGATGTTTTTATTAGCTTCCATGTACTGGTGAGCTTGGACGACCTCTTCTAATTGAAAAGTAGTGTCAACAATCGGACGAATGGTGTCATGTTTAAAATATGGCAAGGCAATTTTGAGAAACTCTTGCGTTAGTTCTGCTTTATATTCATCGCTGCGCGGTGTTAATAAGGTAGCTTTTAAGGTAATCCGTTTTGCTAGCAACGCTGATAAATCTACTTCTTTGACAGTTGCCCCACCTAGTGTTCCTATCAATACCCAGCGGCCATCTGTTTTGATGCTTTTCAGATTATTCTCCCAATAAGAAGCTCCAATAAAATCAAGAATGACATCCACACCGGCTTGATCGGTATAATCAAGCACTTCTTCAGCAAAGTTTTCTTCTTTGTAATTGATGGTTTTATCTGCTCCTAACGTTTGGCAAACGGCTAATTTTTCGGCTGAACCGGCAGTTGCAATAACCCGGGCTTGGGTTAGGTGTTTTGCCATTTGAATAGCAGCTGTTCCTACACCGCTGGCACCTGCATGGATCAAAACGGTCTCAGCTGTTTTCAGCTCTCCTAACCAATACAAGGTTTGGTACGCCGTTAAGAAGACTTCTGGAATAGCGGCTCCTTGTTCAAAACTCATATTTTCTGGTAAAAGAATCGCACGATCTGCTGGCAAAACGGCATATTCTGCATAGCCGCCGTGGTTCACTAGACCGGCTACTCTGGTTCCAGTCTTATACTTTTCACCATTTCCACGATTTTCGACGACCACACCGGCAATCTCCACACCTAGAATGGGATACGGCTCAGCTAGATTCGGATTCGAACGTGTTACTATATCCGTTCGGTTCAACGCTGCTGCATGTACCTCTACTAATAACTCGCCTACTTTTGGAATCGGCTTATCGCGTTCTTGGATCTCCATTTGTTCGACTCCACCCGGCTGTTTGATACTGACTGCTTTCATGTTTGCCCTGCCTCCTTTTCTTCTGCTTATAAAGCAGCTCTAAAAAAAGGTAAAAAGACAAAAACATCTTTTCACCTTTTTTTATCTGCCTACCCGTAGTTATTTGTGCGCTTTATTCAGTAACCGCTTAAATTAATTCACTGGCTTCTTTTAATTCAAACGTTTCATCTTTATGCGCCTTAAGGAATTCAAACGCTTTAGGTTCGTTTTTTAATACGATTTCCTCTTCTGTTTCGTCTGCTTTGGTCATCGTGAATGTAAAACTAGTTGTCTCTTTTTGTCGCGTTAAAAATTCTTCTAATTCAACGTTAGACATTTTGTTTAGTTTATGCACTTTAAATCCCACCTTTGTTTTTTTGCAGTATCGTTCTAAATCCAATATACCACTCAACGATGTGAAATTCTAATAATATACTCTTAAGGAAAAACCATATTACACAAAAAAGAGCGAATAAACTTCGCTCTCTTGTTAAACCTATCTATTCCAATTTATTCATTTTAACAAATCTCATTATTTTCATGTTTTAAAAATGCAATAAAATCCCCAATGCGAAGGCAACGATCAGAAAAACCGGAATAATAGCAGAATTCTGAACAGCGTACATAAAGGTTTGAGATTTTACTTGAACAGCCAAAAATTTATCTGTATTCTTTTTCTCCAATGGAATAGAGAGTAAAGCTAGCAGAACCATTTTTGGATAAACACCGATAAAAACTGAAACAATCAATGAAACATAGGCTAAAATGTAAAGCCATTTGAACAAAACAAGCGATTTTGGTTTTCCAATATAATAAGGCAACGTAAACCGCTTATCTTCAATATCTTCTTCCAAGTCGCAAATGTTATTCGCCAACATAATATTTGTAACAACAATAACCGTCGGCAAGGCCGCTAAGAAAATTTTTCCAAATGTTGGACCATCAAGTGTCATAACATTGAATGCATTGACGTAAACCGTAATAAAATAGATTCCAAAGCCCATCGCAATACCTGAAAAAGCTTCGCCGAATGGCGTACTTGAAATCGGCAGTGGACCCGCAGTATATAAAATTCCAATCAAAAAGCAAATAAGTCCCATATAAAGCAACGCCATACTGGTTTGAGCCACTAAGTAGATTCCTAATAAAGCTGAAATGATTCCTGTAATCGAGTAAACTTTTTTGACTGCCGGCATAGAAAGTTTTTCCTTACCGATCGTCATTTCTTGTGCGCTTGGATCCTTTTTATTGCTAGCTGTCTCATAGTCTAAATACTCGTCTCGTGTATTAACTGCCGCATGAAATAACACAACAGCGACAAACAAAACAAGTGAATTCACTACATTCAGTTCTTGATAATGGTACCAACTGTATAAAAGCCCAACCAACACCGGAAATATACTGGCAGTAGTGGAATACAATTGGGCTAGTTTAATAATTGCCTTAAAGTTCATATAACCCTTCCTCTAACTCTTTTTTTTGAATACGTTTGAAAGCTGAAAAACAGATAGATATCAGCAGCTTCTCTAATATGCGACGAAGTCTGACTGTTGTCAAGAAAAAAGGACCTAATCTCATTACAAAAATAAACAAACCGAAAAAGATGACTCCGATATAGTCAACCGAAATCACCCTTATTTCATTCATTTTTATCTTCGATCGCCGTAAATAAC
>DIDU01000094.1:7415-8521 GCA_002418295.1 Carnobacterium sp. UBA5792
TGTAGCTTTTCAAGATCACTTAACCGATCTCTGAGATGCTGGTTTTCAATTCGAAGAGTGGCATTTTCTTCAACGAGTGCTTCAACTTCGCTTTTTAAATCGGATATTTGATGCAAAGTAGCATCGGTATCTTGTTCTAACTTCGTAAAGCTATCATATAAAGTTTTTTTATCCATTCCTTCTCACCCACTCTTTATTATGATCTTCGTCTGGTCCATTCTTAACGCTGTATCAGTAATAAATCTAATTGCTCAAGAACTCCTTGTGCATTGACATTACTTTCTAATTTTTTTCTGCTTGATAAGATAATCTCAAGAGTTTTGGTTAACGTTTTTCCTCCGGTTTGATTGGCTGTTTTTTCAATTGTTTCCCGGTATTGCGGATAAGCCAGCAAATCAACAGCCTCATAGTGCAGCATTAATCCATCACGATAAGCCAGCAACAATAAATCAATGGCCAGCAAATACTGTTCTCTTTCTTTAAAATGAGGCATGATATCGGTTTGGACAAAGACAAAACTCTGCGCTTCATTTCTTGAGATCAAAACAAACCATTTCCAAATAATTTGTCTGGCTTCATTGAACCATTCATCTTGGCTCATCTTAACCGCCGNNATTGGTCAGATGTACCAGTAGCGCTGACTGACTAGCCGGCAATTCTTTATTCTCTAATTCTGCTAATAGTTTTTTCTTGGAGAGCGGTTGAAAGTGAATGAGTTGACAACGAGATAAAATCGTTGGCAAGATTCGTTGTTTCGCTGTTGTTAATAGAAATGCGATCGCTTTTCCATTAGGTTCTTCTAAAAACTTCAAAAGACTATTCGCTGCACCGACAGTCATTTTTTCAGCATCTTCTATGATAAACACTTTTTGCTGCCCTTCTACTCCGCTTTTTGAGAATTCAGCTTTCAGGTCCCGGACTTGTTCCACTTTGATGGATAAACCCTCAGGAGCAATTTCTGTTACATCGGGATGTTGTTGTTGTAAGACTCGCCGACAAGATAGACATTCCTCACAGGGTAACCCATCTACTGGATGCTGGCAAAAAAGAGAAGCAGCTATCCATAATGCCATCTCTTTTTTGCCTGTTCCTGAGACACCTTCAAA
>DIDU01000094.1:8679-8956 GCA_002418295.1 Carnobacterium sp. UBA5792
AATTGCTCTCTTGACTGACAGTTCTCACGGATAATATTTAATACTTCAGGCACTCGTTCATCATCGATCCCGATGATAAATGTCGTATTTCCTGCTCTTAAAAATCCGCCGGTAGTCGATGATTTTGTTGCTCGAATTCCGGAATCTACAAATTCATTTGATAAACGGTTACTATCTTTGTCTTGTACCATAGCAATAATTAATTTCATGTCCCTCTACCCCTTTTAATAGTTATTCGTACGCTAACTTTTCCAGTATCTTATTGTAACTGTCGCTG
>DIDU01000094.1:8969-11063 GCA_002418295.1 Carnobacterium sp. UBA5792
TTCAACAAGTCTAAATAAGCTGAACGAACCTGTTGATGGAAACTCAGATCTTCTTGATCCAATCGGTCAAATTGTCGATTCACTTTATTTTTGTTGATACGAGCAAGACCGACATCTGCTTCTACATCTAAATAAAGCGTCATATCAGGTGTAAGACCATCTGTTGCAAATTGGTTAATAGCTGCTACTTGTTCTACACCGATGCCTCGTGCCACTCCTTGATAGGCTAAAGAGCTGTCTACAAAACGATCACAAATCACTATTTCCCCAGCTTCTAAAGCAGGAATAATTTTTTCAACCAAATGCTGTCTTCTTCCTGCTGCATATAATAAAGCTTCAGTTCGTACATCCATTTCGGTATTTTCAGGGTTTAAAATCAGCTCACGAATTTCTTCAGCAATTCGACTGCCGCCAGGCTCTCTTGTTGCCACAATTGTTTGTTTTAAAGCTTGTTCAAGCTTAGGCAATAAAGCTTGGATCACACTCGTTTTTCCGGCGCCATCCGGACCTTCAATCGTAATAAATGTTCCTTTCAATGCACTAAACCCCTTTGATCCTTACTTTTATTTCTTACTTAACATTATACTGTATCTAACGATAACAGTCTAATGCAATTGTTAAGCAAATGGGTGTCAATTTCTGCTTATTCGGTTTGTTCTCATTTTTGGCAAAAAAAAAGACTCCCACAAATGTCAGCTTTTATTGTCGCCGATGTTCTGTGATAGTCTTTTCTTGTTTATTTAGCCTTATCATCCTTTTTCAAAAAAAGATTATAGGGTGGTCGTATCCCCTTTAATGTCTCGATTGCGAGCTTCTTTAAATAAATAAAAATACTTAACTTCTGCCAGCTTAGTCTGCGAATAAAGTAAGCTGTCTTTTTCAAAAACAGATTGCTCAATTTTTTTTGCGTATTCCCAGTCTCTTTTGGTTTGTGCCATTAATTTTAATAAGGATGCATCGTATTGGTTGCGTAAACTTGGTTTCTTTTTGAACAGCACATGTCCACCGCCTTTTTTCTGTAGAAAGAGACCTTTTCTAATAAGTGCTTGTTTCTACTTTTTATTCTATTTCCCGCCGACCTTCAACTGCTTTAAGCAAAGTGATCTCATCTGCATATTCGATATCACTGCCTACTGAAAGTCCATGCGCTAAGCGGGTGACTTTGATCCCTGCTGGTCTGATCAGCCGTGATAAATACATTGCTGTAGCCTCTCCTTCAGCTGTAGCGTTGGTTGCGATAATGACTTCCGTGACCTCATCTGACTGCAATCGTTTGATCAAGCTCGGAATATTGATATCTTCAGGTCCTGTTCCTTCTATTGGAGAAAGAACACCATGTAAAACATGGTACAACCCGTGATATTCACGCATTTTTTCTAATGACATCACATCNNCTTCTTCTGTGATGTGCCCGCAGATTGAGCAGTAATTTAAATCCCGTTTAGCACTGATCAATGCTTTAGCAAAGTCTGTCACATCGTCTTCTTTCATATTGATCGTAAAAAAAGCCAGACGAGCAGCAGTTTTAGCGCCAATTCCAGGAAGTTTCATATAACTATCCATTAATTTTGTTATCGGTTCAGGATACAAGAGGCTTCATTTCCTTTCTTTCGCACCATTAAAAAATGAGAGAAAAAACGGGATCCATAACGGTATCCCATTTTTTACAGTTCATTAAAAATCATGTTTTAACTTAACAAGTGGTGTCCTTTTATTACATGCCAGGGATGTTTTTGGCGTATTTACCCATCGTTGCTTCCGTTTCAGCTTCTACTTTTGCCAGTGCATCATTTGAAGCTAAGACGATTAAATCTTCCAGCATTTCAACATCTTCCGGATCTACTGCTTCCGGATTAATTGAAATGTGTTTCATTTTGCGGTCTCCTGTCATGGTTACTGTTACTAAGTCTCCATTAGTCGTTCCAAAAAATTCTTTTTCATTTAGTGCTTCTTGTGCTTTCACCATTTCTTTTTGCATTTTTTGCATTTGTTTCATCATACCTTGCATATTTCCCATTCCACGCATACGATCTCTTCCCTTCGTTTATCCATTTAGTTTAATCATTTTTCACTTCAACAATGTTTTTTCCAAAT
>DIDU01000094.1:11172-13266 GCA_002418295.1 Carnobacterium sp. UBA5792
AATAAATCCTTCCAGACTTTCCCATTCGGAGCTGTCAGCTATTCCTGATGTGTTTGCACTTGCTGCTTCGCTTTTTTGCGAAGAATCTGCTACTTTTGCAGGATTTGTCTCTTTTTGTACATTTGCTTTTTGGACTGGTGGCCGATTTTTCAGCTGTTTAACATATTGACCACGAATAATCGGCCATTGCTCAGCAGGCACACAAATCATTTGAGGAGCATAGCCCACTAACCGGCGTAAAAACTCCGTCACTGCTTCAAGTAATTCTGCATCATTGGTTGCTTTTTGACATAAAATATCATAATCAAATGAAACGATCAATCCATCAGGTCCTGCTGCTACTGGCGTTGAAGGTTTTAACATAGCGCGTTGTGTGACTGACAACATATTCAATAAATCAGGCCATACATCACGTAGTTGGCTTAAGTTTTCTTTGGTTGCTTCTTTTAACACGCCGTAGATAGCCGCTGTATTAGGTGTAAACTGATTGCCATTATTTTTCTTAGTCGGCTGTTTAGCTTTTTTTACAGCTGGTTGTCCGCCGTTATTGTTTGCAAGTGCCTGCAATTGTTTTTTCATTTGCCGCAGTTCACTTTCAAGGTCTGCCACTTTTTGGTTATCGCTAGGCGGTACCTCAGTTGGAGTTGACTCTATTTTCTCCAAAGGAACAACTTGAGTTTGGTTTAATTGGGTCAATTTGACAGTAGCAACTTCCAAGTACACATCAGGATGATTGGTAAAACGCAATTCTGTTTGTGTATCATTTAAAATCGTGATCATTTGGTAGAGGACAGCAGCTGATATGGTCTCGCTTAATTCTTTAAATCCTTGATCCACATTGGCTCCGTCCAATAGTTCTTCCATCTGCGGGGCTTGTTGGTACACGAGAATATCGCGACAGAATAAAATTAAATCCTCTATAAAACGCGCAGCATCTTTTCCATCCGCTAATATTTCTTGTAAGAGCGACAATCCTTTTTCAGTATTGCGTGTTAAAACAGCATTAAAATAAGCCAGCATCAACTCTTGCGTCAAACTGCCGGTCACACTCATTGCATGCTCAATGGTTACAGCATTATCCCCGTAAGAGATGGCCTGATCCAATATACTCAAGGCATCACGCATTCCGCCTTCTGCTGCACGGGCGATCACTGGCAAAGCAGCTTNNTCTCTTGGTCTAAAATATACCGCATCCGTTCACAAATATCTCGGACTGAAATCCGTTTAAAGTCAAATCGTTGTGTTCTGGATATGATCGTTAACGGTATTTTATGTGGTTCAGTTGTAGCTAAAATAAATACGACATTTTTTGGCGGTTCTTCTAGTGTTTTTAATAACGCATTAAACGCGCCTGCTGACAACATATGAACTTCATCAATGATATAAATCTTGTAATCTGCACTAGTTGGCGCATATTTAGCTTTATCCCGAATATCGCGGATCTCCTCGACACCATTATTGCTGGCAGCATCAATTTCAATCACATCGTTTAATTGCCCTTGTGTAATCGCGACACATGTATCGCATTCATTACACGGCTCGCCGTCTTTCGAAAAATGACAATTGATGGCTTTGGCAAATATCTTAGCTCCGCTGGTTTTCCCGGTTCCACGAGGGCCCGTAAAGAGATAAGCATGACTTGTCTTCCCTTGCATAAGCGCATTTCTTAATGTCTGTGTAATGGCTTGCTGGCCGGCAATGTCTTGAAATCGCTGAGGCCGCCATACTCGGTAAAGTGCTTGATAACTCAATGCTTTTCTCCCTTTCTTAACCCTGTAGTTGCTACTCTTTATTATACGTTATTTGAACCGAAAATTAAACCACCATCTTCTTTCAGATGGCGGTTTACTATTTAAGTAGTCTAGTTTTCTTGCTTTTAGACACAAAAAAAGTTTTTGATTTAAAAACCAAAAACTTTTTTCTTCTTCTATGTACGTACAGCACATGCTGAAACAATCTTAGTGCTGCTTCCTTCCAGATCTGACACGATTCGAAAGATCAACATTGCCATACGGCCTTGCGGCATCTTTAATTATACCCCATTTGATAAATAAAAGCTAGTACTTTTTTATGTTAGGCTAAATCGTCTTTTTC
>DIDU01000094.1:13276-16668 GCA_002418295.1 Carnobacterium sp. UBA5792
GAAGACCAATGACCGATAAAAAAAGATATGGCGCAGATACGATAGTAGATAGTTTAACGAATTTAGGCGTGGACTATATTTTTGGTATACCAGGCGCTAAAATTGATCGCGTTTTTGATGTATTAACTGAAAAAGGTCCAGAACTGATTGTCGCTCGTCATGAACAAAATGCAGCTTTTATGGCTGCAGCAATAGGACGGCTGACTGGAAAACCCGGGGCTGTCTTAGCAACCAGCGGACCGGGAGCTAGTAATTTAGCCACCGGACTAGTCACAGCAACGGCTGAAGGCGATCCGGTCTTAGCCATTGCCGGGCAAGTTAAACGCTCGGATTTATCAAAACTCACTCACCAAAGTATGGATAATGCCGCTCTTTTCTCACCGATTACGAAATACAGTGTCGAAGTCCAAGAACCGGATAATTTATCAGAAGCATTGGCAAACGCTTATCGCGCTGCACAAGAATCAAAACAAGGAGCCAGTTTTGTCAGTATTCCTCAAGATGTAACAGACTCCGTTACCAATATAAAACCTGTTGCGGCATTAGCTGTACCAAAATTGGGTCCCGCTAGCCAAATTGAGATCGTAACATTAGCCAATAAAATCAAAGAGGCCAAGTTGCCAGTATTGCTCTTAGGCATGCGCGCTTCCTCACCGGAAGTCACAGCAGCGATTCGTCACCTGGTCGAGGTATCAGATATTCCAATAGTGGAGACTTTTCAAGCAGCAGGGGTCATTTCTCGAAAATTAGAAAGTAACTTCTTTGGCCGAGTTGGCTTGTTTCGCAATCAACCAGGCGATATGTTATTAAAACGCAGCGACTTAGTGATTACGATCGGCTATGATCCAATTGAATATGAAGCCCGCAACTGGAATGCTGAACAAAATGCTGTGATCACGGTTATCGATGATACCCTAGCAGAAATTGATTCTTATTTCCAACCACAAACAGAATTAACCGGGGACATTGCGGAAACATTAGCCAATTTGGTTCCTTATTTAGAAGGTTATCAATTGACCGCTGATTCTAAAACGTATTTAGCTACCTTGCAAGAAAAATTAGACCAACGTGATTTGCCGCCTGTCGCCAAACACTCAGAATTGACTCACCCATTAGCTGTGATCGCAGAACTGCAGCGATTAGTCACTGATGAAATGACGGTAACGGTCGATGTCGGGAGCCATTATATTTGGATGGCTCGTCACTTTAGAAGCTATGAACCGCGTCATTTATTGTTTAGCAATGGGATGCAGACCTTAGGAGTTGCTTTGCCTTGGGCGATTTCTGCCGCTTTGGTTAGACCTGATACACAAATCGTTTCTGTTTCAGGCGATGGCGGATTTTTATTCTCTGCACAGGAATTAGAAACAGCTGTCCGGTTAAACATGAATATCGTTCATTTGATTTGGAATGACGGCCGGTACAATATGGTCGAGTTTCAAGAAGAAATGAAATATGACCGTTCTTCAGGAGTGAATTTTGGCCCCGTAGACTTTGTGAAATACGCAGAAGCCTTTGGTGCTGTCGGTTTGCGTGTCACTGAGTCTGATAAATTAGCAACCGTACTAGAGGAAGCTTTTGCCGTAACGGGTCCGGTCATCGTGGATATTCCAATTGATTATTCCAGCAACCATGAACTAGGCAAAACGATTCTACCCGATCAATTCTATTAAACGCGTATAGGAATGGCCCAGAAAGGATGATATCAATTGAACTCGCAAACCCTTTTTCAACATGGAACATTAGGCGCCTTAATGGCCGGTTTATTTGAAGGCACACTCACTATTGAGGAGCTGCTCACTCATGGTAATTTAGGAATCGGTACACTAAATGATTTAGACGGCGAACTGATCATTCTAAATGGACAAGCTTTTCAAGCAAAAGCTGACGGAACGGTAACCGCTCTGACGGGAGCTGAAATGGTTCCCTACGCTGCTGTGACTTCTTTTGCATCACAATCAGAAATTTCTTTTTCAGAAGACNNGAAATAACAGCCAATGAATTTAAACAGGTATTGCAGGAAAAAATGACCAGCTTAAATACATTTCAAGCGATCAAATTGACGGGGACATTCAGCCACATGCATATTCGAGCCGTTCCGAAACAAACCAAGCCTTACCCGCGATTGGTTGAAGCTGCGCGTGTACAGCCAGAATACAACCAACAGAATATCAAAGGAACCGTGGTAGGCTTTTATACTCCTCAATTATTCCAAGGAGCCGCAGCTGCTGGTTTCCATCTGCATTTCTTGAGCGATGACCAACAATTTGGCGGCCATATTTTAGACTTCACATTAGCAAAAGGAACGGTTGAACTCCAAACGATTGAAACCTTGATCCAACATTTTCCAATTAAAAATACTGCTTTTATGGAAAATGCAATCGATTATGCTAATTTGCATGCAGAAATCGAAGAAGCCGAAAATTAAATAGGAACAAAGGGCAAGCCCCTCTTATCAAGGAAGGACTTGTCTATTTTTGTGCAGAATCGTGGACACCCTGCTGTCTAAAAGCGAAGTGTTTGTCCAACATCGGTTAAAGAAGAACCATAAATACTCAGCTGATCCATTTTTTTAAATACAATAAAAAATATTGAACTTTATAACTAACCAAAAAATAGCGAAGAAATTGGATAAACCCATTTTCCTCGCTATTTTACATTTCATAATAGGTGCTTTTAAATCGGCTTTATTGATTTTTAAACTTATTCGTTTTTCATGCGAACATTTTTTAAAATCATTTCACTGTGGGGAACACTCGGCATTTTATTCAGACTATAGCTTAGATCTTGTGATGGTACTTCATATTCCATACGATTAGCTAAATAGTCCAAGCAAGTGTTCATCACTTTGATCGTCAACCATTCTCCAGCACAACGGTGACCGCCTAAGAAGTCGCCGCCGCCTTGGGGAATAAACGAAAAGGGACTTTCTTTCCAATCGATGAACCGGGTCGGATCAAACACATCAGGATCAGACCAAATAGCTGGATCATGATTGGTTCCATAGATATCTAGAATCGTTAAAGTACCTTCTTCAAATTCATAGCCTTGCCAAGTAAAATCANNATTTTTTCACGACCGCTCCTTGGAATGGGAAAAACGGATAAAACCGGCGAACTTCTTGAACAAAGGCTTGCAATTGTTTGGGATCACTACCAGCTAATTTTTCTTTTGCTGCCGAGTGTTCATGGACAGCCAAAGCCGTAAAGTTGATGTAAATTGCGATTGCAACAATCGGTCTGATAATGTTCAGCACTTCTACTGCTGCCGTATGAGTATCTAATAAATTCCCTTCCAAATCACGGTGCCATGAAAAGACTGCTAAAGCTGTTCCTTCTGGAGGGGATAATTTTTTATCGCGGACTTGTTCGATCAGGTTTTCTATCCATTTT
>DIDU01000118.1:0-894 GCA_002418295.1 Carnobacterium sp. UBA5792
CACTAGGATCGCCTTTATCATTGAATTTCCCAATAATAGGAGCTGCTAGCGCACCAACCACACCGACTAGACCCACTAAACCAGCTTCTCTGGTTCCCATATGGTATTCCGGTGATTCCAATAAGAAAATAAGCGAAGTCCAAAAAACACTAAACGAGCCAAACATAAAAATGCCGTTAACGGCTGATGCTTGCAAAACTCGCTGGTTCTTTATCAGTTGAGGAATTGAACGCAGCAGGTAAAGATAAGATACTTTAGTTGTTGGATAACTTTTAGGAAACGTTAGCCGAATGATCAATAGCAACAACAAAATAAGTCCTGTCGCAAATAAGTAAACCGGACGCCAGCCTAAAACAGAGCCGATCATTCCGCTGAATGTTCTAGAGAGCAAGATACCGATTAACAATCCTCCCATAACTGTTCCCAGCACACTGCCTCTTTTCTCTGGTTTTGAAAGTTGTGCGGCATACGGAATAATGAGTTGCGGTACGATAGAAGTGATGCCCACGATAAACAAAGCCCACGCGAAAAATACATAATGGCGTGAAACAGTGACACCTATTAATGAAATAACCACCAGTATCANNCAAAGAGCGTCGTTCAAAAATATCTCCTAATGGCACAATGAAAAACAATCCCAAAGCATAACCGATCTGAGTCAGCATAGCAGCAAATCCAATATTTCCTACTGATACACCAAAGTCAACTGCTAACATAGATTCCAAAGGCTGGATATAATACAAACTAGCTACTGCGACCCCACAGGAAACTGCCAATAGAAGAATAAATGATGGTGTTAATTCAAAATTTGTTTTTTCTTTACTAATGTTATTCAAAACAAAATGCCTCCTAAACTATACTTCATTAAAAGAGTATAATAAGTTTGGCCAAATG
>DIDU01000118.1:953-4092 GCA_002418295.1 Carnobacterium sp. UBA5792
ACAAAACGGAAGTTGGCTGAAGGCGGTAAGTAATCCAATAAGAATACCGATTCTTCTTTGATATGACCAACAATATTTCGAGTTCCATCATCTTTCATTTCTTTTAAGGCAATTTGCGTTTCGCCTTTGTATTGACCAAACTGATCATTACAAATCAGGATATCACCTTTTTTGATTAGACCGGTTTGGTGAGCAGGAAAATCTTCATTTTTATATTTAATACGCGTCATAGATGAACGAATCATATATTCTGAGCGATCTCCACGGTAACTATGAATCTCTTCTAGAATAACTTTTTTCTCTAAATCTGTTGCATTTTCTGAAAATTCTATTTTTAATTCTGGATATGCTCCAAGATAAGCTTCAGCTACAGCTTTTAACTCCTCTTCTGTTGCATATGCATTCCCAATCAACAAATCATCAATTGAATCCATCAATTTATAATGAGTCGCTTGAGTATGGATTGGCAAATAACGGTGCTGTTCCAATGTACACAACCCTTCTTGAACTGGCCATGGACCAAGTTCTCCGTTTTCTGCTGTAATAAAGGCAGCTGTATGAAGGTTGTATTGGTTGAATTGTGCTGTAGTCTTTTCAAAATGTTCTTGAGAAAGTCCAGAATAAAGCTGTGGATAGAAATTATGAGAAGCTGTTAAGTAGTCTCGATTCGGTTGATTGCTCATCACATTATCAATGTACTTCGTTCCGCTGCTCATATTGACTTCAATTTTCAGCTGTTCCGGATTTTGTGTCATCCGCGCTTCTTCAGCACCGGTAAATCCTAAATCCAGGCGGATCGCACTTGCACTCAGCTCTTTAAAAAAGCTTAAGTCTTCGTAGCTGACACCCAATTGTCCAAATAGTCCTGGATTAATGTCTAAAACGGTTTCTATTCCAACTGAACTTGCATATTGAATCACTTTTTTAAATTTGTCAACAACTTCAGTGGTATCGCCTTCTACTTCCAATAAACTCATAAAAACGCGTGTATAGCCGTATTGGCTTGCTAAGTCTAGATACTCTTTATCCTTTTCAAACGTACTTTTGGCCGGATAAATAGAAATTCCGATGTTTTTCATTGTCGCCCTCCATAAATATACTGTTTTCGCTTACACTAAACAATGGTAAGCGTTTTACAGTTAATTGTAAAGGATTATTGTATTTTATTACTGGGTTGAAGCGATTCGTATTTTATATCCAACTAAAAAAAGCAAGAATGGTCTAGGTCCCGCTAATATTCTTAAATTACTCCTAATATTGCTATAGTTTGTGTCTTTTAAACGAGATAAACTCTAGTAAAATAGAATATATCTCTATCAGACTATTAGTTCGTTTAGTCAATCTACGGCTAATCGATCTTTTAGTACAACCTATTTATTAGGAGGAAAAAAGTTGGAAAATTTACTGCAAAAGTTCTCTGCTTATCAAGAAGTCTACACCAAAGGTACCTATCTTTTCTTTACAAAAAATCCAATAAAAATTAAATTTTCCGGAAAATTTTTTCGCTTTGAAACATTTCAAGATGTATTTGGAGACGAACTAGACAGCGCTCTTTTTGAACTGGTTCCAAGCGACTTTTCCGGCGAAACCGAGATGTCATTGATTCATGAATTTGATCGCACTTTGAAGCCCGATAGTTTCACTTTAACGGCAACTGAACAAAAAGAGATTATTATCAAAACAAAAAATCTACGCGGTTTTCGTTATGCAGCTGAAGCGTTGAAGCTGCTTTTTGAAAAGACCAGCAGCGGAACAGCTTNNGTTCGTGGTATTATTGAAGGCTTTTACGGCCTTCCTTGGCAACATGCTGATCGATTGGATGTCTTACATTATCTTGGGAAAAATCGGATGAATACGTATATGTATGCTCCAAAAGATGATGAATACCAACGCAATTTATGGCGCACATTATATCCCGAAAAAGAACTTGCACAATTTGAAGAATTAATTGAGACCGCTGAAAAAGAAATGATTGATTTTTATTATATGATCAGTCCAGGAAATGACATTGACTACACTCGACCAGAAGAAGTAGCGGTTTTGACTAACAAATTGCAGCAATTGATTGATATTGGAGTGAGAAATTTCGGCTTATTAATGGACGATATCGACTACTTGCTAAAAGGAAACGCTAAAAAGAAATTTGCTTCACCTGCCAGTGCTCATGCTTATTTGATTACCCAAGTTAATAACTTCTTAAAAAATCAGCTAGAAGACTACTGCTTTGTTGTCTGTCCGACAGAATACGATAATCACCAAGATTCTTCGTATTTGGAAATATTGAATGAAAAGATGCCTGACGATATTCCCTTATTCTGGACCGGCCCTTCAACTTTAGCTGCTCAAATCACTACTTCTGAGATAAAAACCATGGCTGCTGCCTATAACCGTCCAATGATTATTTGGGACAACATCCCGGTCAACGATTATCAGAAAGACTACGAATTGCTGTTTCTAAGCCCATACGAAAATCGTTCGCCGCTGTTGAATCAAGAACAATTCCAGGTTACAGGAATCGTCTCAAACCCAATGGCTCAATGGGAATTATCAAAATTGACTATTCATAATATGAGCCAATTTTTATGGAATTCTGCTGGCTATAAAACAGTAGATAGCTGGAATAAAACATTAGCGGAGTATCTTCCGGCTAAATATTACGCTGCTTTAAAAGTTTTTGCCCAGTTTAATCCTAATAAATACACAAGAGAAGTTCTGACACTTGAACAACAAAATGCCATCCGAGAAAAAGATTTCATTTTTATCACCAATCAATTAGAGCAACTGGTTGAAGCAAGTTGGCAATTATTAGAAGTTGAAGATACTGCTTTTCAGCAAACTATTGGTCCATGGTTGAAACGAACAAAAGAAGACTTGCTTTATTGGCAGACAATAATGGAAGGCGATCCTATTAAAATCCAAGCAGTAAAAACTAAATTGGCTGATATTCCCTATCGAATCGGAACGGACTTGCCTGCTGCGTTTGTTCGCTATTGGAAGCTTACCGAAAAATCAGTTCTAAAGGAGATAGTCAAATGATGTGGGAACTTGTTGAAGGTTCTAGCACTACTCTCAAAGCCGTTAAAATTGCAACAGCCTGGTTGGAGAACCATCACAATTTGAAACCGACCAAGATTTATTA
>DIDU01000118.1:4101-4452 GCA_002418295.1 Carnobacterium sp. UBA5792
TTATTACCAAACCATTGTGGGAAATGAACTAGCCGTCCGCTACGATCAAGCAAGCGGTACTGCACACATTTCCGGCAGTATGGATGTTCATCTTTTTCGCGGGTTAGGACTGCTGCTAGAGATGCAGCAAGCAGGAATTTCTGAAAAACGAGAAACTATGCAGTTCAATCAGTTGGGTTTTATGCTGGAAGCTTCCAGAAATGCAGTTATGAACATAAAAAGTATCAAACAGTTTATTGTTATGCTGGCTCTAATGGGCTATACAGGGCTTTATCTATATATGGAAGATACCTATGAAATCAGCTCTCGTCCTTACTTTGGTTACTTGAGAGGTCGCTTTTCGCAAATAGA
>DIDU01000118.1:4544-5700 GCA_002418295.1 Carnobacterium sp. UBA5792
GGTTTGGATGAATCTTATGGAGTAGGTCTTGGGCAATATTTAAACCTCTTTCCTTATACAGAACGGTTCACTTTAATCAAAGCGCACTTGGAAGAAGTTGTTTCGTTGTGCCGGGAACTGGACTTGAAACCGCTTGTCTGGAGCGATTTTATCTACCACACTTTGGATAAAAAAGGTCTGTCGGGATACTACCCAGTAGAAGCGGAAATCAATAAGAAAAAAGCGGAGTCTATGCCAAAAGATGTCACCTATGTCTACTGGGATTATGGCGAATTTGATTCAGAAAAATATGAAAAACGAATCGAGAACCATCGCCTGTTTGCAGATGATGTAGTATTTGCTGGAGGAATTCATATCTATGGGGCCATTGCGCCTAATCATGGAAAATCTCTAAAAACACTGAATCCTGCTTTAATGACCTGTAAGAAAACCGGTGTGAAAAAAATTCTCGCTACGACATGGGGCGATAATGGACAAGAAACTTCTCATTGGAACGCTTTGCCGATTATGCAGTGGTATGCAGAACATGCCTATCATGAAGAAGTAACAGCAGAGCTAGCTGCTGATCGATTTGCCACATGTGTGCAACCTGGCTTATACGACAGTATGTTATCGCTTCGCTTCCTAGATGAAGTGCCTGGAGTGGAACCGCTGAATCATTATATGGCTAATCCATCTAAATTTCTGCTTTGGCAAGATCCTTTGTTGGGCCTTTTTGANNTGATGAACATGTCCATCAGTATCAAAAAGATGGAAACTTGGTACAGCATTATAAAGAAAGTAAAGAAGCTATTGCCTCTCATCTTTCTGAAACAATAGACGTTTTTCAGTTAAATTTACAGTTTTATCAAAGTTTAGCTGCCGTTTTGGAACTGAAAGCAACTTTCGGAATAGATTTACTCAGTGCTTATCAAGATAAGCAGATGGATTCTTTAAAAGAGCTTGTCGATAATCGGATTCCCGCTATCATTAATGCTGTTGAAACACTCCGAAACCGTCATTCTGCTATTTGGCTGGCTACTTATAAAGCTTTCGGCTGGGAAACATTAGATATTCGTTATGGTGGGCTACTCCAACGTTTAAAGACCGCTCACCAAAGAATTGGACACTATATAACTGGCGAAATCAACCAAATAGCAGAACTAGAAGAACAACG
>DIDU01000118.1:5711-9795 GCA_002418295.1 Carnobacterium sp. UBA5792
TGTACCAGACTATAATGATATTGCTTTTACTGGTTACCATTAAGTTTTCATTTAAAGTCAGCAGTGTTAGGAACTTTCAAACAAAAAGAAGCTATCAGTATAAAACTGACAGCTTCTTTTTGTTTAGATACAGCTTCTTATTTCCCAACAGCTGGTTTACGAGAAATTTTATTAAAATCAGCATGAACAAAAGAATTGGTAGCTAAGAATAAGAATAAGCCACCAAAAATAGCCATAACGATTCCGCTTATCCAAGGTGTTACGACAAATCCGTTAAAGTCAAAAGCCAGACCTAACTTTAACCACCCAGTTTGAGTCAAATCGCCTTTTTCCAACATAATCGTTCTAAAAAAGGCAGTTGTATAAGTCATCGGGTTAAAATACGAAACAAATTTCAGAACTTTAGGCAAAAAGTCGATTGGAATATAAGCTCCTGATAAAAAGGTAAACGGCAATACAACAGCTTGTTGTACGACTTGAAAAGTAGATGAACTTTTCACCATAGAGGCCAAAAACAACCCCAATCCCGAGAATACCAACCCAACTAACATCAATGCCAATAAGACATAGAAAATTGTTTGCCACTGTTCAAATCTTAACCCAGTAAAAAATCCAATAACTAAAATCAGAATCCCTTGAGTTGTTGCAATCGTAGCTGCTGAAAGGATTTGGCCTAGGGCGACTTGAAAGCGACTGGTCGGGCTGACTAAAATCTCTTTCATAAAGCCAGAGACTGTATCATCAATTGTTGATGTTGCANNATTGAATTAAAAACATAGAGGAAGAAGAATGGAATAACAAGCGACGTAATGAGTTTTACTCGATCACGAACAAATCCTCGAATGTTCCTTAACCATAGTGCTGTGATAGTTCTCATTCTGAAGTCTCCTCTCTTATTTCTTTACCTGTAATCTCTAAAAAGACATCATTCAATGTTCCTTTTTTGATCTCTAGATCTTGAATTTCTTCTTTAAATGGTTGAATAAAATTCAAAAACGATTGAATATCGTCTACATCGACCTCCACATAAAAGGTTTCTTTTTCTTTTTGATAGCCTAAGTGCTGCTTTATTAATGCCTCTTCAAATTTTTCCGGCTGACTAACATGTAAAGTTGCTTTATCTTTTGTATAGTTTCGTTTTAAATTTTCGGGAGTATCATCTACCATGATTTTCCCATCATCCATAATTGCTACATGATCACAAACTTCAGCTTCATCCATATAATGAGTTGTTAGAAAGATGGTAATATTCTTTTCTTTTTGCAATTTGGTAATGTATTCCCACATCCGGTTGCGTGTCTGAGGGTCTAGACCTGTTGTAGGTTCATCTAAAAACAACACTTTGGGATAATGCAATAACGCACGAGCAATTTCAACCCGTCGTTTCATCCCGCCTGATAAGCTAGAAACATTTTTATCTTTCCAATCCAACAAGTCGACTAGGTCTAAGACAAAATAGATCCGTTCTTTCACTTCATCTTTAGGAATACCATAAAAAACACAATGCATATTTAAATTTTCAGAAACTGTCATTTTTTCATCTAAAGTTTGTGACTGGAAAACGACTCCAATGGCTTTGCGGACTGCATCTTTTTCTTTTGAGACATCTTTCCCATCGATCAGTAATGTTCCAGACGTTTTTTCCATCATTGTGCACAATGTATTGATCGTAGTACTTTTACCCGCTCCGTTTGGACCAAGAAAAGCAAAAATGCTGCCTTCTTCGACTTCAAATGAAACATCATTTACGGCTGTAAAATCGCCATATTTTTTAGTATAATTCTTCACTTCAATAATCGGCTTCATCCTCATTTTCCTTTCTTGACTCTCCTGACTCGTATCCTACTTCTTATAAAAAACAAGTGCATTTAAAAAGATACAAAATAATTTTCTTTAATCGACTAGGTTTATTAGGATTTTTGCTCATTTCCGATAAGTGTATACAGAAGAACAAACAATTGTATGATAGCTACGGTTAAGAGAATATGTGCTAAGCCGGCTACACCAGAAATAGCAGCATTTGCTCCTGAACTTAGGTCTGTTCCTAAAACCGTTGTAACGCCTCTAATTGTCAACATCAGTAAAGTCGACAATAACCCTACATTATAAATCATGTAGAAAGGCTTAAATTTTTTGTTTTGTGTAATATGAAATGCTTTTTCAAACAGCATCAAAATCAAAAATGTAAACATTCCTAACATTAAAGCATGCGTGTGAAGCACGCTCAGCGACGTCCATTCTGTAAAATTATAGATATTAGTAAATTCTCTGTAAAATAAACCAGCTGCTAAGCCAAAAACAGCATAAAAAAGACTGGTATTTAATAATCGTTTCATTTGGTTTCCTCCTCGTAGAAATTAAAAATAGATAACATTAGTTGAAGGGATTCTATTAAAAAGTACCTCTGTTCTCTCTTTTTTAATAGAATCTCTCCCAAAGTTACACATGTGTAACTTTATAAAATTAGTATACCTGTGGATAGATTTGTTGTCAAGAAAGTGGAATTAATTAACTAAAAATAATTTTGTTTCTTTGAAAAACTCTAATAGGCCAACAAAAACACCCACCTATTTATAAATAGATGAGTGCTTTATATGATAATTAATTCTCTCTCTAGTGATTCAATTTATCAATCTAATTTTTTTACTAGAACTTTACATATTGCTAAACTAAAAAATCATTGAAGATTAAGCTGTCTATTTCCTACTCTTTTTTCTGCCTTACGGAAAACATATCGGCAACATTGAGTCGTATACAATTGCCATAAAACGGCTGTTCCGAAAATTATTAAAGAAGACACTTCTAAATTTAAATACCATAATAAAATCAACCCAAACAATTGAAGAATCATTATCTTAATATCAAGCAAGGCAAATGAAATAGATTGCTTGATATAGCTGAAACAAGTTCCTTCGTAATTTGCAATTACTGGGAATAAATAGCAAATCGAAACTACCCACAAGAGAAAAGCAAATAACAGCATATAAGAAATAATCATAAAATAAAAACTATGAAGCTGAACAGCTAATCTGAAGTTCACAGTAATAATGAAGAACATAGGCAAGTAAAAGGCAGTCAATTGGCTTCCTAGTTNNATCTTTATATTCACTCCACATTACCTTCCAGATAGGCTCTTTTTCGTTTCCATTTAACCACATTCGGACTAGACGTGCTAAAGCAATAGTAGCCGGGAAAAACCCTAAAATACCTCCACCTAGGAGAAACAGCAGAACCCATACTAAATTAGCTTTCACAACTCGATAAACCCATTCTGAACCTGTCACAATAATTTTTCCCATTTTACTATGCTCCTTTTACAACTTTTAAGTGTTCACGTGTACTTTTTTCTTTAGTAGATAGAAAATAATTATCTATTTTACTTCTTTTTGCCAATCTGTATATTGTTTTTGTATTTCATCAATAGCTTTTTGTAATCCTGCTTTTTCTAGTTTCTCATTCATTGCTTTTAATTTTTCTTTTGGTTCTACTGTTCCTGTGTGAAGGCTTGGTAGGTATTGATCCATTACGCTTTGGATACTTGCTAATTCTGTTCTGATTGGTTTAGTATCAACCGCAAATCCTAGAGCAGGCGATTCGATAGATTCATCAATAAATGTTGCCCTTTCCTCTTCTTGTTCAGGTGTTAATATTNNGTATTTTTTGTAAATTGAAATCTGTAAATTCCCATCCACCCATTGTGTAATCTGCTTTTCTATCAAGGAAAGTGATTGATCCATCTTCATTATCTTCATAATGAACGCTTTCAATTCCATTGGCTAAAATATTTGCAAATTTTTCATCCGTATTAACTAAGTTTATTACTTCCATTGCTTTTTCCGGATGTTTACTATTTGCTGAAACAGCTTGCAAAGCTACTGTAGCTGATGATGTTGTCTTTATACCTTTATCCGTTAATCTCTTACTGACGACAGGGAATCCAGTTAGGGCTTCGATTCCAGAAGTTCCATCATAGCCAGAAGTTTGTTGTCTTACTAACCAATTTTTGTTGTCTTTTTTCAAAGCAAAGGGATCATCAACAGCTGTTGCTGCATCTTTCATAATATAACCTGCTTTGTAATAATCA
>DIDU01000118.1:9827-13659 GCA_002418295.1 Carnobacterium sp. UBA5792
TCATGCATAGTTTCCAAATTTTTAATCATTTCAGGTGATTCGTAAACATTCACTATCTTATCCGTCTCTCCTTCCAACGGAATACCAAAAGGTAAAGCAGAACCTAAAATTTGATCAAAATTTACTTTTAGACGGTACCCGCCATTGATAGCAAATGGGGTGATAGCAGGTTCTTGTTCATGAAATTTCTTAAGTACAGGTTCTAAATCTTGTACTTTTTGGACATTTTCAATATCCAAGTCATATTCGTTTACGAAATCTTCTGGCATAACCCAATATTCAGCTGAAGCAATTGCTCCATTAATAGGGAAAGCCATTAATTTCCCATCAATTGAAGCTCCTTTAATGTATCCATCAGCTAATCCGTCTGCAGCTCCTTTTAAGGTAGTATCTAAATAATCTGTTAAATCTAAGTAAGCACCTTTATTTGCATTTGAAACATAATTCGTTACAAAGGCAATGTCATATGGTTCTCCAGATGACATAATAATTTGCATTTTTTTCTCATAGTCTCCAAAACCAATCATTTTTATATCTATTTCTGCTTTTATCTTTTCACGTAGATAATCATTGGCTTCATCCATTACCATTTGATGATCCTTACTTTCATCACCTGCCATATACCAAGTGATTTTGGTGATTCCGTCTTCACTCTTTGCTTCTGTATCTTTTTTGTTCCCACATCCTGTCGCTAAGGCTAAGATCGCAACCATACTTGTCAACACTAAGGCTAATTTTTTTTTCTTCTTCATTTTCTGTTCCTCCTAAATGTTTATTCTTTTACTCCGCCAATAGTTAACCCTTCTACAAAATAACGTTGAAAAAATGGATAAGTCATGGCAATTGGTAAGACTGAAATGACGACCATTGCCATACGAGTAGATTCTTGCGGTAAGCTTGTATTAACTGTAGAAGCCATAGTTGCACTCATCTCTGCATTTGTTGAAATAAATTCCATGGTATTTTGAATTTTCATTAACAAAAATTGTAAAGGAACTAGATTTGCACTATCAATATACAACAACGCGTTAAACCAGTCATTCCAATACCCTAATGTTGAAAACAACCCAATAGTCGCCAGTCCAGGAAGGGCTAACGGTAAAACAATACTTAAAAAGACTCTAATTTCTGATGCGCCATCAATTTTTGCTGATTCAATTATCGAATCTGGTACGGATCTTTTGAAAAAGGTTCGCATAACAATAACATAAAAAGGACTGAGGCACATTGGCAAGATTAATGCCCAGATAGTATCTTTCAAATGTAACAGTTGGGTCATCACGATGTAGCCAGGAACAAGTCCCCCGCTAAATAACATAGTGAACAAAATAATAAAAGTAAAAAATTTACGGTATTTGAAGTTGCTTCTTGATAAGGCATATGCATAAGTTGATGTCATAAAGATGGTCAACAATGTCCCTACGACTGTGACGAATAAAGAAATACCAATTGAATGCAGTAATTGTTCTTTCATTTGAAATAAATATCGAAATCCTTCTAAACTCCACGCTTCTGGAATCAAAGAATACCCATTTTGTGTTAGAGATAATTCACTTGATAACGAGAGGATAATGACAAAAATAAAAGGAAAGATACAACTGATAACAAAGAGGCCTAAAAGAACTGCAAACAAGATTTCTACAGGCTTAGAAAAACTATTTAACTGTTTCGCCTGATATTTAACCTTTTTATTTTTTTTCAAATTACACCCTCCTTTTAAAATAACGCAGAATCCTTGTCAATTCTTCTAGCAAATAAATTTGTTAAAATGACCAACACAAAACCCACAACAGACTGATAAAGTCCAGCAGCAGTTGTCATACCTAAATCACCGTTATTTGTAAGCCCACGGTAAATATACGTATCTAAAACATTAGTAACATCATTTAAAGCTCCTGAGTTTCTTGTAACCTGATAGAACAAACCAAAATCAGAACGTATAATACTTCCAATAGACAAGATTAACATAATAGATACCAATGGCATCAATAATGGAATTGTAACTTTGGTAATTTGTTTGAATTTTGAAGCTCCATCAATCATTGCTGCTTCATAATAAGAACGATCGATTCCCATAATTGAAGCATAGTAGATAATACTGTTGTAGCCTAAACTTTTCCAAACTCCTAAAAATATAATAATTACTGGCCAAAATTTTGGCTCACTATACCAGCTGATTGGATCTTGTCCGAATGCTTGCAGTACTCCATTAATCATTCCTTTATCTGAACTTAGAAAGGCATAAACAAAGTAACTAATTACAACCCATGATAAGAAATACGGAAACAGCATTCCTGTTTGGTAAATCTTCACAAGATATTTCTGGGTCAATTCACTCATAATAATTGCAACCAAAACGGACATGACTAAACCTAAAATAAGTCCGGTTAAATTATACGCAACCGTATTACGTGTAATAACCCAAGCATCAGAAGTACTGAATAAAAACTTGAAGTTCTCTAGTCCTACCCATTCACTGGTTAAGATACTGTCAAAAAAACCATTTCCCGAAATCCTAAAGTCTTTAAAAGCAATAATTGTACCAATCATTGGAATATAGGAAAAAATAACCAACCAAATTGTCCCTGGCAGAACCATCAGCAATAATGCTTTATTTTTTTTAAAGTCTTTTATTTCTTTTCTTATTTTTTCCATTTGTACTCCTCCTTCCATCTGTTTTATATAGTTAGTTTATCAAGATAGCGCTTTCTTTTTAATGATAAAATTATAGTACTTTTTTAATTTATTATTGTTTTAACTTTATTCCTTAGCTTTTTCAACAATTGCTTTAACTAATTCTCCACTTCTATCAAGAGAATGCTCCCAATACATTATCCCTCTAAGATTCTTTTGTTTAACATACTGTACCTTTTCTTGAAGAGAGTAAGGATTTTCGAAGGAAATAAATGTTTTTCCATCAAAGTAATAGGGACTTTTAGCAACTTTATCGACAAATACACTATCTGGATACTTTTTAATCAATTCTTGAATTTCATTATGATCAAGTGCTTTACATCCGGTCTTTTCGGCATATTGCATCAAACCATTATTTTTATTAGAGGTAACGCCTTCCCAGACTCTGCCATAAAAAGCTGCCCCAATGACGAGTTTATTCGCTGGGATTCCTTTGCTCATTAAATAGTCAACAGATTCTGATGCGCTCAACTTCTCTTGCTGATCATAAGGATATAAATTAGCGTGATGACCCGTTACATTGGTAAAACTTCCTCTCATATCATAAGTCATGATATTAATGTAATCTATATATTCAGCATATTCGTGTCCATTTTTTGTAGCAGTCGTTTCTAATAATTCGAAAGAAGCTCCAACAGCTATTGTCAGTAAGTACTTTTTTTTGTTTTTTTCTTCTAGTTTATCTAATTCGTTTCGCAACTCTTCTAACAACAATAACAGATTTTCAGCATCTTCATTTCGCGCAGCAATTCCTGCTAAATCAACTTTAGGATATTCCCAGTCTAAATCTATACCATCAAAATCATATTTTTCAATATATTTTAGCACACTCTCTATTAAAATCATTCGACTCTTTTCTGTAAGCACAGCATCTGAAAACCCATCAGCACTCCATCCTCCGACACTAATACAACTTTTTAAACGAGGAGCTTTTTTCTTTAATTGATTAATTAAGTTAATTTTTTTTAATGATCGCTGAATCTTTCCATCAACGATATCTGCAAAAGCATAGTTAATACAAGATAAATTTTCTGCATCAATGTCTTCTTTTGTCCACTCTCTATTATCATCGAGATATGCAATAATTTCCATTCTCCATCATCCTTTCTTTTATGTTATCATTTTATCGAATTACCTA
>DIDU01000118.1:13681-15036 GCA_002418295.1 Carnobacterium sp. UBA5792
CGTTTTTATACTCTTAGTTTCTCATGCTATACTGGTATTTGAAATAGATACAAACAGATTAATATAAGGTGGGTAATTATGCTCAAAAGCACATTAAAGAAATACAAGGAGACATATCAAAAAAAATATCTTCTTCAAAGGATTTTATTAACCTATTCATTCTCTGTTATTTTTTTCGCATTGATTCTTTTTGTAATTAGCGCAGCCTCCTATATGAATTCTGTTAAACGAAACACTCAACATAACTTAACTCAAACATACGATCGGGTAACGCGATTAGTAGAAGATAAAGAACGTATATCTGATAACTTTGCAAATTACTTATATTCTAATACAGAAGCTCTCGAAGATATTATCAGTTATTTTTCAGATGATTATTCTAACTACATTGAAAAAAAGCTAAATCGTTATTACTTATCTGACAGTGTCTCAGGGATAGATTTTAAATCGGCTTCTAAAATTTTTTTCTCAAATGATTTTTCTTATCAATTTAGTGAGATAGCAGCCATGGAAGACTCAGCAAATAAATATGTAAGCGATTATCCTGGTTTTAATGATTCGATTTTTACACTCTCTAATCCTTTAAACTTCACAAAAAATGATCGTCAGATTGGTACAATCAACAACTACTACAGCTTTAGTGATTTTGAGCGGATTGCGTCTCAAGATACTGANNAAGCTGAGAATGTGCCGACAGCATTTAAAAATAATCCTGAAAAGATCTATTTAGATTCTTTATCTAATCAATCTATTCTTACTTACGAAAATAAACGTTATTATTTTTTAACAAACACGGCCAAAAACCACACTACTTTTATTACATTGGCAACAGTTCCAGAATATAATATCTTCCTTGCTCCCAAGCCTTTAGTTATAGCGATTCTCTTTCTTTTAACCATTACCTTATTTGTAGTGCTTCTTATGCGCTTATTTAAAAATTATACAGTTCAAGTTGATTCTATTGTTGAAGGGATAACTGCTTCAGAGATAGATTTGCTAGAAAGGCACATCCCGGTTGAAGGGAAACACTCTGAACTTAAAACTGTTTCACAAACATTTAATTCTTTGATTGATGACATCAATAATCACATTAAAAACAATTATATTCTTGAATTAAAGCAAAAAGATGCGGAATTAAGGTCATTACAATCACAAATTAATCCACATTTTCTTTATAATACTTTAGAGTTTATCAGGATGTCTGCTTTAAAAGATGGAAATGAAGACCTATCTGAAATGGTCTATCTATTAGGTCAACTCTTTAGGAATAGTATCAAACAACAAAAGAAAACTACACTTTATGATGAAGTAGAAAATAGTAAGTTGTATATGCAACTTTTTCAAACCAGGTATCC
>DIDU01000118.1:15134-18199 GCA_002418295.1 Carnobacterium sp. UBA5792
AATCTCCTTATAATTCAGCTTAAAGATAATGGAAAAGGTATTGGGCAAGAACAATTAAAAAAAATGAACAATTATTTACAAGGAAAAAATGATGAAATGAAATCTGTTGGATTTAAGAATGTAAATGAACGGTTACGGATCTTCTTTGGAGAAAATTATCAAATGAATTTGTCTAGTGAACCAAATATTGCAACGGTTATTCAAATTATCATTCATTTAGAGGAGGAATAGAGTTGTATCGTTTATTAATTGTAGATGACGAAGAGGTAATCGTTNNTAATCGTTGAAGGATTACAATTAATCATTCCCTGGGAAGAGTTAGGGATCACTATTGTAGCAACAGCAAACAGTGGAGAAGAAGCTGTAGAAATCATAAAAAACAAAAAAATAGATATCCTCTTAACAGATATCAGTATGGATAAAATGACTGGTTTAGAACTGATAGAAGAATTGAACAACCTTCAACCTCCTGCAAAATCAATTATTCTTAGCGGTTATGATGAATTTGACTTTGTTAAAAGGGGGTTACAATTAGGTATTGAAAATTATCTGTTAAAACCACTCAATAAAAAAGAATTATTTCAAACGATAGAAATTATTATTTCCAAACTAAAAAACAGTTTAGAAATAATCCCTAGAAAAGAAATTTTAAAGGAGCATATCACTAAAAGAATTTTTTTAAACCATATTGAAAAAAATGAATTCATTGAACGAGTTAAATTACTTGATTTGCCTGTATTAAACGATACCTGCAGAGCATACATTTTAGATTGGCGAACAGATAATAATATTGAAGAGCATAAACAAGTTTACGACAATATTATTCATTTGCTCGTACAGAATAATATTGTTTATATCACACAATTAGAAACAAACCTAATTGGTTTTATTTTAGAAGACAAACCAATTGAACTTATAAAAAAAGAGATGGAAGCTGTTGCTGATCAATTAAAAAATCTAGAGTTTATAACAAACTTGACTATCTTTATCGGTCAAAAACAATCCCTATTTAATAAATTTAATCTAAGTATAAAATCGGCTGAAGAAATTCGAGAATATTCCAGTCTATTATTGAACAAGTATGTTTTTTTGTATGAAGAATTTACCGACCAAATATTTATAAGTGAAGATTCACCGGAAAAAGATATTTTTTTAGCCCTCGATGCTGCGCTTAATGTCAGAGACCGAAAAAAAATAGAAGTAAAAGCTGTTGAAATAATAGAGCAAGCTCAACTTACATCCTCTTCTCTTGCTTATGTATCAAATATTGCTTATATTATTATTTTGAAAATATATCAGGCTTTTCATAAAATGTATCAATTTTCTTTTCAGATGTACACTATTAAACTTAATCATGTTCAAAATAGCGAGGAAATAAAAGACGTTTTACTTCAGAGTATTGATAAAACTTTCTCAGAACTTAAAATAACCCAGTATTCTGATTTAACCCAAAAACTTATATCTTTGGTTAACCAAAGATACAGTGAACCCTTGGCACTTAAAAGTATCAGCANNTTACATACTAACACGGCTTATTTGGGACAATTATTTAAGAAAGAACTAGGAATCAGTTTTTCAGAATACTTAAATAATTATCGTATGCAAATTGCTAAAAATATTCTACTCAAAACGAATCTTTCTATAGAAGAAATTGCTATTGCAGTAGGATTCAAAGAAATCAGTTACTTTTCTAGAAAATTTAAACAGTTATTTAACCAAACCCCGAATGATTATCGTGTTTATAAGGATGATTGATCTACGTCATTATCACTTTTTAAAGACTCTGTAGGTAAAACTAATTAATTTTTTCTTTATAAAATTTCTGTTCATCTGTAAGGAGTTATACATATACTTTATTAATGTATGAATTATGTAAAAACCTTTCTCGAAAATATGAGAAAGGTTTTTACATTTTAACAAAATTTTTATTTAAAAATAATTACTATCATTTTTTTACACAGACAAGTCTTCTCCGTTGCTGGCAATCACTTTTTTATACCAATCAAAGGATTTTTTCTTAGAACGAGCTAAAGTTCCATTTCCTTCGTTGTCGCGGTCAACGTAGATAAAACCGTAACGTTTTTTCATTTCGCCTGTGGCGGCACTAACCAAATCGATACAGCCCCAGCTTGTATAACCCATCAAGTCTACGCCATCTAGTTCAACGGCATCTTTCATCGCTTGCAAATGTGCTGCTAAATATTCGATGCGGTAATCATCAGCCACATATCCATTTTCACCCGGTTCGTCTACAGCACCTAAGCCGTTTTCAACAATGAAAAGAGGTTTTTGATAACGGTCATACAATGAATTCATCGTCGTTCTTAGTCCTAATGGATCTATTTGCCAACCCCACTCGCTCACTTCCAAATAAGGATTTTTTACAGATGCAAAAATGTTTCCAGAGGTTGTTTCATTTACCTTTGGATCAGTCGAAACAACACGAGAAGAGTAGTAAGAGAAAGAGATGAAATCTACTGTATGTTCTTTCAGCAATTCTAAGTCCCCATCTTCCATTTTAATCGTGACACCTTCACGTTCTAACTTTTTCAAAGCATAGGCAGGATATTCTCCGCGCGATTGTACATCGATAAAGAAGTAGTTCTCACGGTCAGCTTCTTGTGCTTTGAAAACATCTTCTGGATTACAAGAGTAAGGGTAGTAATGTCCAGCAGCCAGCATACAACCCACTTGGTTTTCTGGATTGACTTCATGAGCAATACGGGTAGCAATGGCACTCGCTACGAGTTCATGATGAGCCGCTTGGTATTTTACTTGCTCTTCATTTTCACCTTCTTCAAAATACAATCCCGCTCCCATAAATGGAGCATGAAGAATCATATTGATTTCGTTGAAGGTTAACCAATATTTCACTAGCCCTTTGTAACGACGGAAGATAACGTTACAAAGGTTTTCGTAGAATCCGATCATTTCTCGGCTGCGCCATGCACCATATTTCTCGATCAAATGCATTGGACAATCAAAATGCGTAATGGTCACTAAGGGTTCAATACCATATTTATGGCATTCTTTGAATAAGTCTTCATAGAATTGCAGGCCTTCTT
>DIDU01000118.1:18308-22823 GCA_002418295.1 Carnobacterium sp. UBA5792
TTTAGCTGGGTAAAAGTGCTCGTCATCAAAATCAACCATTTTTTGTTTTCCTGTAATGATCGGGAAGCGGTCTTTTCCTGTTGGAACCACGTCTACGTTCGCCAGTCCACGTCCGCCTTTATCATAGCCGCCTTCACATTGATTGGCAGCTGTAGCGCCGCCCCATAAAAAGTCTTTTCTAAGTCCCATATATATCCTCCTTCAATCCTATTCAACGAAAGCTGTCATTTTTACTCATCTACAAGTGTAGCATAGCGATTTTTCCTTTGTAAGGCCTTTAAAGTATTTTGTCTATACAACCTAAATTCAGGAAATAGGCCTTTACTTGATGGCTTTTATAANNTACAGCAGACCCTACAGAACTGATAATATCTTCATAATCAACCGCATTTGTAATAATCACAGGCGTAATAATCGGAAACCCTTGTTTAGCAATGCCGTCTAAGTCAAATTCAATCAGCTTATCGCCAACTTGCACGTGCTGTCCTTTTTCAACAAAGTAACGGTAACCTTCTCCGTTTAACTGCACTGTGTCAATGCCGACATGAATCAATAGTTCCATACCGCTATCACTTGTTAGACCAATTGCGTGTTTCGAATCAAATGTAGCGGTGACAGTACCAGATATAGGCGAAACTACCAATCCTTCTTCCGGCAAAATAGCTATACCTTTTCCTAATATTTCTTCTGAAAACATGCCATCTGCTACTTCTGATAATGCAACGGCTTCTCCTTTCATTGGTGAGACAACCGTTTCTTCAGCTCCGCTTACTGTTGTTTGGATAGCTTCATCCTTATCATTGCTTGATACAGCTGGACGGTCTTTATCTGCTAGTGCATCTTCTTCAGTAGCAGGGTCTTTATATAGAAGGAAAGAGACGGCAAAAGAAACTACAATACTGATTGCTGCACCAATACACGCTAAATAAAAATAGCTTAATGTATTATCGCCAATATAACTTGGAAGAGTCAACAACCCAGGAGACCCGCCAGAAAAGTTTCTTACTTTAGTCATTCCTACAAAAAGTCCACCGACACCGCCACCGATCATAGCCGCATATAGAGGCGTTTTGAATCGTAAATTCACTCCATATAAAGCTGGTTCAGTAATTCCAAAAAGTGCTGTCAAACCTGCTGAAGAAGCCAATTGTTTCACTTTCGAGTCTTTACTTTTGAAACCTACTGCAAGTGCGGAAGCTCCTTGTGCCACATTGGACGTTAACATTCCTGGATAAATAACTGTATCAAATCCAGTCGTCATCCGGTTGTTGATCCCAATTGGAACAAGGCCATAGTGTGTACCCGTAGCAACAAATAATGGGGTAAAAGCTCCAATAATTGTTGGTACCAACCACGGGCTAAGCGTTTCTAACGCATTGATTCCAGAAGATATGGCATCACTGATAAAGAAACCGATCGGACCTACAAGTACCAAACTAGCTGTTCCCACTACAGCAATCGTAATCAACGGTTTGCTGAAAAATTTAATCGCATTGGGCGAGATTCGGTCTGCTATGGGTTCTATATAAGACATCAGCCAAACGGATAAAATGATCGGAATAACTGAAGAAGAGTAGGTCACGGCTGAAATAGGAAGTCCAAATAAATGGATGCTTTCCCCAGTTTCTTTGGCCAATCCAACCATTGTGACAAAGTTTGGATGAAGCAAGATTCCTCCTAACATGATGGCTAAATACATATTAGCTTTAAATTTTTGTGCCGATGAGACTGCTAATAAAATCGGTAAGAAATAAAAAGCTGCATCGCTCATAAAATTCAATATCTGATAAGATTGGCTCTCTACATCCAAAACGCCAAAAACGACTAACACAGAAAGGACTGCTTTAAGCATCCCTGCAGCTGTGATTGCTGGCAAAATTGGTGTAAAAATACCGGTGATCGTATCAATAACTTTTGCTACAATTGACCGATCATCTTTTTCATCGTTTCCTTGTTCACCAGATAAAGAACTACTTAAGTTGGTGATTTCTTTATAGACATTCCCCACATCACTGCCAATAATAATTTGATATTGTCCACCTTTATTCACAACGCCCATGATTCCGGGAGTTTCTTTTAATGTATTCGTATTTGGCAGNNCCAGTTGATCATCTTTCAGATTAAAGCGCAAACGTGTTGCACAATGGGTTACATTAGAGACGTTTTTCTCCCCACCAATATTTTCCAGTATCGTCTTTCCTAACTCCGAATAATTCATTCTTTCTTCCTCCTAAAATTGAATAAAAAAATACCTAAATAACTTCCTCTTTTGAGGAATTCATTTAGGTATAGCCTGCATCACCAGTAACAATCCTTATTTGGTTTTTGTGATTCGCTTAATGTGTATCGTTAGGTAAATCATTTCATCTTCTTTTAAATCACGGCCAAATTCTTTTAGAATATAATCTCTTACTCGCAGAGCACACGTATATTCATCTTTATACTTTTCTTTTAACATGAACAAGAATCCGGCATCTTCATCCCCTTCTAATTCAACACCGCTAAACAAGCGCTGAACGAAAAATTTCAAATGAGTAATGAATCGTTCATAATTTAAAGAATACTCGTCCAAATCCATTTTATAATGGTATTTTATAATATTAACAATATTTTGAATGATTTGTGTCATTTCAGCTACTTGACTTACCTTAGACATATCTAATTCTGCATTAACAATATGTAGCGCAATGAAACCTGCTTCATCTTCTGGTAAGACAATGCCAATTCTTTTCTCAATAATAGCCAAAGCTTCTTTACCAATTAAATATTCATGGTTATAAAATCGTTTTATTTCCCAAAGCAATGCATTTTTGATGGGTATTCCTTGTTGGTGGCGTTCAATGGCATAATCAATATGGTCTGTCAGTGTAAAATAAATATTCTCACTCAACTTTTTACCTAATGAAACTTTAGCGAAACTAATGATTTCATTGGCTACTTGAACATGTTCTAACCGAATATTTGCTAACATTTGAATCAATTTATTCGAACTGATCTCTTTGTTGCTTGTATACACTTTTTCAATCAACTGATCATTGATTTCTGAGCCAACTTTTTTCTGAAATCCAATTCCCTTGCCCATAACTAAAACTTCATTGCCTACACTATCAACAGATTTAACGATATTATTGTTAATGATTTTTTTTACTTTCACAACATTAAATCTCCTTAACGAGAATGAACCTATCTAGATAATGAATGATTCTATAAATAATCAGCTGGTTTAGCCTGCACTACCAGTAACAACCCTAGCCATGTAAACCATTACAACATAAAACAATTCTACTGTCAAATACATTTTTATGTTTGCTACTTCGTTTTGTTTGAAAAATATATACTAGAATAAGGTATATCTATAGGTTTCATGCAAAAACACCCGTCAAAATAAACGACGGGTGCGAGCTTAAATATTATGCATTTAGTGATTATTCTACTTCTTCATTTTCACTGCTATCTGACTGAGGCATATCTTCAGAGTTCGGTTTCTCCATATTGCCAAAATCCGGTCTTTCCATATTGTTCTCATCCGGCCGTTTCATTTCACCCTCAGCATTACCTGGCTGCATACCGCCCATTTGCCCAGTTGAAATACCGCTAGTTGTTGCTATTCCTTCCAACGTTACATCAAAAGTATCTTCATCGACCGTTATCGTATAGGTTTCGCCCTCGATCAAATCAGCTGAACTGAATTGAACAGAAGTGAAGTCTTTAGCCGCTGTCCAAGATAAAAGCTCTTCGCCATTTGTATCGCTGATTTTAATCTTGCTGCCAGCTTGGTAGGTTGTTTCAAAGCCGTACAAGACGCTTGCTTGACTAGAAGTGTCTGCAAAACTGACTGCCATTCCAGAACTGCCGGCACCCATCAGCGTACCACCAGTGATCACAGTTTCTCCATTCGAGTCAATTGTGCCGTTGCCATCATTTTCTGGTCCACTGACCGTAGTGGTTCCGCCAGAGATTTCAAGTGTCCCATTTGAATCTAAACCGTCACCTCCAGCATCTACTGTAAGCGTACCGCCAGATATCATAATTTTGTTCGCACTGTTACTAGCAAACGAATCTTGTCCTTTCTGATCACTGCTCGCTGATTCTTCCTCTTCACCGCCTGCAGCGTTAAGCCCATCATCGCTGGCTGTAACTTCGATGTTCCCTGCACTTATTGTGATGGTTTTTCCTTCGATTCCTTCATAGCTTTCTGTAAGCGTGAGGTCCGATCCACTTAACAACAGATCGCCATCGGCATGCACACCATCATCACCGGTCGCAGCGGATAGTGTTCCAGCTGCTAGCGTGACATTTCCATTACTATGGATACTGTCGTCAGCGGAGTCGATCGTAAGGGTTCCACCGTTGATGATCAACTCTGTTCCAGATTTCAATCCTTTTTTACTGATTGTTTCTGTCGTTGTATCTGCATCTTCTGAAGCTGTTGCTGTATCTTTTTCTGTAGTCGTCGCTGTATCCTTATTCGGAGTTTCTGCACTAGGAGCGTTAGGTTCGCCTTTACTCATTGGT
>DIDU01000061.1:0-1766 GCA_002418295.1 Carnobacterium sp. UBA5792
AGGGCAATGAGCCTCACCGTTATTTAGTGGTTGAACCGGCAAAATAAAAATTAAGAAAATAGCTTACCTAATATAGAGACAACTTTCTATTGGGTGAGCTATTTTTTATTTTGTAAAAAAAGATAAAACGCTTGCATTTTGTTATGAAAAAAGGTATATTCAACTTGTATATACAAGTTGAATATTTTTTTAAAAGGAGGAGAAAAAAATGGCAGATTACAAGCAAGATGCAAAACAATTATTACAAGATATTGGAGGTCCGGAGAATATTTCTGCAGTTAGTCACTGTGCGACTCGGATGCGTTTTGTATTAAATGATCCTGCAAAAGCGGATAGCAAAAAGATAGAAGAAATACCCGCAGTTAAAGGAACATTTACGCAAGCTGGTCAATATCAAGTTATTATCGGTAATGATGTCGCTACTTTTTATAATGAGTTTGCGAAAATTTCCGGTAAAGAAGGCGTTTCAAAAGATGAGGTGAAAGCTGCCAGCAAACAGAACCAAAATCCGGTTCAACGTGCGATGTCCGTTTTAGCTGAAATTTTTTCACCGATTATTCCTGCAATTGTTGTCGGGGGGCTGATTTTAGGGTTCCGTAATATTTTAGAAGCTGTTCCTATGGGATATCTTGATGGTCAGACGATTGTAGAAGTTTCTCAATTCTGGAGTGGCGTTAACAGCTTTTTATGGCTGATCGGCGAAGCTATTTTCCACTTCTTGCCAGTTGGGATCACATGGAGTATTGCTAAAAAAATGGGAACAACACAAATACTGGGAATTGTTTTAGGGATTACATTAGTTTCACCGCAATTATTAAATGCTTATGCCGTTGCTGGAACAGCAGCAGCAGATATTCCGTTTTGGGATTTTGGTTTTTTCAAAATTGATATGATTGGTTATCAAGCACAAGTTATCCCTGCTATGTTAGCTGGTTTCTTGTTAGCTTATTTAGAATTATGGTTGCGTAAAGTTATTCCGCAAGCTGTTTCAATGATTTTTGTACCTTTCTTCGCTTTAGTACCGACTGTTTTGATTGCCCATACTGTTTTAGGCCCTATCGGCTGGGTTATTGGGGGATGGATCTCAAGTTTAGTGTACGCAGGTTTAGGTAGCTCAGTGAACTGGTTATTTGGCGCATTGTTCGGCTTCTTATATTCACCACTCGTTATTACGGGACTGCACCATATGTCAAATGCCATCGATTTGCAATTGATTGCAGACTATGGCGGAACGAATTTATGGCCAATGATCGCTTTGTCAAATATTGCTCAAGGTTCTGCTGTATTAGCGATTATTTTCCTTCACCGCGGCGATAAAAAAGAAGAACAAGTTTCAATCCCAGCAGCTATTTCTTGTTACCTAGGTGTAACAGAACCGGCGATGTTCGGGATCAATATCAAATACGTTTATCCATTTGTAGCAGCAATGATCGGTTCCGGCATTGCAGGAATGGTTTCAACGATGTTTAATGTTACAGCGAATTCAATCGGAGTCGGCGGACTTCCTGGGATTCTTTCCATTCAAAATCAATACTGGATCATCTTTATTATTTGTATGGCCATCGCTATCGTGGTACCGTTTGTCTTAACTGTTGTGTTCCGTAAATACAAAATCTTTAATAAATCAGATCAAGCCATTGAAGCAAGCCAACCAGAATTAGGACAAGAATTTTTTAGAAAGTAGGAATAAAAGTGAGCACATTTCATGAAAAAGTCGTTTATCAAGTTTATCCAAAGTCTTTTAAGGACTCAAACGGAGATGGAAT
>DIDU01000061.1:1835-2071 GCA_002418295.1 Carnobacterium sp. UBA5792
CAGCTTGGGAGTAGATATGCTCTGGCTGAACCCTTTCTTTTCATCTCCGCAAAAAGACAACGGATACGATATTTCCAATTATACTGAAATTGATCCGTTATTTGGAACGATGGAAGACTTTGAGGTGCTCGTTAAAGAAGCAAAAAAACATCAAATGGACATTATGCTGGATATGGTCTTAAACCATACGTCAATTGAACATGAATGGTTTCAAAAAGCACTAGCCGGTGACAAGA
>DIDU01000061.1:2103-7385 GCA_002418295.1 Carnobacterium sp. UBA5792
GTACTACTTGCATCTGTATGATGTTAGTCAAGCCGATTTGAATTGGCGTAACCCAGAAGTTCGTCAGGAACTATATGGATTGGTTAATTTTTGGTTGGATAAAGGTGTAACTGGATTCCGCTTTGATGTGATCAATGTGATTGGAAAAGACGAAATACTGATTGATGCGGATGATCATGTTGGAAAATCGTTGTATACCGACAGGCCAATCGCTCACCAATTTATTCACGAGTTGAATCAAAAGTCATTTGGACGGATTGAAGAAGCCATGACAGTTGGAGAAATGTCTTCAACGACTATAGAAAATGGTGTGGCTTATTCCAACCCTGAAAATGAAGAGTTATCGATGGTCTTTAGTTTTCATCATTTGAAAGTGGATTACTTGAATGGAGAAAAATGGAGTTTGATGCCGTTTGATTTTATGGAGTTGAAACAGTTACTGGATGAATGGCAAGTGGGTATGTCAGAAGGCAACGGATGGAATGCACTGTTTTGGAACAATCATGATCAACCTCGAGCTATCAGCCGTTTTGGGGACCCTGTTCATCATTTTGAAGCTTCGGCAACCATGCAGGCTCAAACAATTCATTTGCTGCGTGGAACGCCTTATATTTACCAAGGAGAAGAAATAGGGATGACGGATCCCGGTTTCGAAGAATTAGCTGATTATGTTGATGTAGAAACACATAACGCCTATGCAGAAATGTTGGAAAAAGGGTTATCGCATGAAGAAGCTATGGAGATCATTAAAGTAAAATCCCGTGATAATAGTCGGACGCCGATGCAATGGAATAATGAGTTGCATGCTGGCTTCACAACAGGAAAACCTTGGTTGAAAGTAGCTGAGAATTTCCATGAAATTAACGTGGAGCAAGAACAAGCAAATGGCTCGATTTTAAATTATTATAAACAATTGATTCAATTGCGGAAGGAAATGAAAGTTATTTCTGAAGGTAGTTACCGGGGAATCTTGATGGATCATCCAAGTGTGTATGCTTACGTTAGAGAATACCAAGGAGAACAATTGTTGGTCTTGAGTCACTTTTATGACGAACGGGCAAGTGTTGAGATACCAAAAGAATTCTTGGAACGCAACTGCCGTTATTTGATTGGAAACGGTGTGGAAAGAGAATTGACCGAATTGCTGACATTGGCTCCTTATGAAACCATTGCATTTTATTTTGAAGCTTAATTAAAAAATCCTCCAGATTCATTTCTGGAGGATTTTTTAATTTAAGGAGTTTCACTAGGGTTTCGGCGTCGAGCAAACTCAACAAAACGGAACCGATCCAATCGGTGCCGAGATTCGGTATATTGAAAGAGTGTCGTATCTTCTAAATAAACATCGCTCCGGACGACCACAACATGTGTATCGTCATGTAGATCCATTAATCGATAATCATCAGCAGTAGCCGGTTCAACTGTAATTTCTTTTTGAGCATAGCCGATCACTAATCCAAGCGTATGTTCAATATAAGTATAGAGAGAATCACGTGCAGCTTCATCAGGCATGTCAGCAATAACGGAAGTTAAAAGATAATCTTTATCTAAAATGACGACTTCGCCGTTTACTTGACGTTGTCTTTCAACATAAATAGCAGCCGTTTCTTCGGGTAATTTTAAATGCTCGGCTAAAAAGCTTGGCAAAGTAGTGGAAATATTTTGGGTAACAATCGTTTGGCTGTTGAAGTGTTGAGCCGCTTGCAATTCTTTGTAGCTGGTCAAGCCGGAAACGGGGAAATCAAAGCGTTTCACATCTAAAACAATTGACCCTTTGCCTTGTTTTTTTTGGATATACCCATTTTCTAATAACAAAGCCAAAGCTTTTCGAATGGTTTCGCGAGACACAGCATATTTTTTGGCTAAATCATTTTCACTTGGCAAGAGGTCTCCAGCTAAATAAGATTGATTTAAAATAGCCGCTTCAATTTCTAAGTAAATTTCAGTGAATTTGTTCATGTTTTTTGCCTCTCATTTCTTTTCTTCCCTTATAGTTTAGCACATTCAGTAACGGAAAAAACGCCTCCTAATCATTTCTTTAGGAATGAAATTTTTATATCTGCAATAAAATGCGGATTGGACATTTATCAGAAAATAAGCTGTATGTTTTAGTCAGATAACAGCAAAAAACTCCCTCATCAATGGGCCAGCCAAGATGAGAGAGTTTTTTTGTGAAAAGATCTTNNATCTTTTTAATGCTAACTCAATAAAAGTATTTTCAATTAGTTTGAAACTTGAACAGTTAGTGTTTGTCTGCCAAAGTTTAAAGCTTGGTTTAAATCAGTCATATGAATGTCGATGCGGTTTCCTTGAATAGCGCTACCTGTATCGCCAGCGATAAATGTACCGTATCCTGGGATAGTCACAGTTGATCCTAAAGGAATAACGCTTGGGTCTACAGCAATAACGTTAGGATTTTCATTTAAATTGATTCCTGTTGCAGTTGTATCGCTTATTTCTGGTTGATTCGTTGAATAAGCAGTAGCCTGTACTGTAACGGTTTGACCAGATTGTGCTGCTGGTTCAGCGGCTTGTGTTTCTTCTGGTTGTTGTTCAACAGGAACAGCAGCTTCAGTTTCTTCAACAGGAGCTTGTGCTTCTTCAGCTGGAGCTTCTGTTTCTTGTGTTGTTTCAGCTTCAACAGCTTCTTCAGCTTGGTTTACATCATAGCTGACAACTTCGTCTTCTTTTTCGATGGTAACTGTTGAATGGTCAGCAGACAAAGAGATAACATTGCCACTATAAATAATGTTGGCATTATTTATGTCGTGCACATCAATCAAAGCATTAAGGGATGTATCAGTAGCAGCTGCTACTGAAGATAAAGTATCTCCCCATTGAATTGTGTATTCTGTGCTGCCGTCTTCGTTATTTTGAATATCTTGTTTGATATCGGCTACTGAACGTGCTTCCCAAGTAGTCGTATCGTATTCTGCTGCTGAAGCTTCAGTTGGGTTTGAAACAGCGACAACACCTGTTAGAGCTAAAGTAGCACCTGCGATAAATAATTTTGATTTAAAGTTAAACATTCTTTTATTCTCCTTTTTATTCCATAATAGTTTTATTGACTACATTTCGTTAAGAGCAATTGACTGTAGTTTCTAGCGACTTATTTAATTGTAAGTTAAACTATTGTTGTAAATGAAGGGTTCGTTCCTTCAACATTTGCTATCCTACCACGAATATTGAAAAAATAAAGTGATTACGCCAAACGTTATCTTTTCTTAGTCTGTTTGTATTATTAGAGCTTTTATTTGTCGAAAGAACTACAAATAGTCTTTTTTCGTAAGATAAGGCTTTCTTTGTAATCTCACCGACACACTAACGAATTATTCGTAAATTAAGCTCCTGTTTTAGAGGGGAAAAGTCGAATGTGTCGCTTTTTTTAAAAAAATTAGTTCAAAAATTTGGAAAAATAAAACCTATCTTTAGATAATTTGCCTTATTTTGAATAAGTGAATCTTTGCTTTGTAATGTAAAAAAAGCTTGCTTTCTCTTTAGAAGGATAAAAAATATCCTGAAAAGGAAAAGTAAACGATGGGATAAGGGTTGCTGACTAGTAGATTATGCGGTAGTTTGAATAAAAAGAAAAACCGTTCATTTTCACTTTCTACTATATAAAGAGGTAAAATAGCTGAGAAAAAACAGAAAGCAGTTCATGAATAGCAAAAAAAGTGAACTAAAATTATTGACAAATAGTTAGAGAACTTNNTTAACGGAACAACCAGCAAAAGAAACTAAACTAAAAATTAAACTTATCTGAATGATAAAAGTAGTCAAAGTGCTTTATCCATTCCATTTGTCAACAGCAAAGGGGTGGAGTGGGCACTTTTTTCGTGCGAAAAATTAAGAAGGAGTGAAGGAGTTTGTCATTAGAATTTGAAACAATTGCAGCTATCTCAACGCCGCCGGGTGAAGGTGCTATCGGTATCGTCCGACTAAGCGGAGAACATGCAGTAGAAGTTGCTGATCGTGTTTACCAATCAGGATCGAAAGTTTTAGCAGAACAAAAAAGCCACACCATTCATTATGGACACATTCAAAACCCAAAGACGAATGAAATAGTTGATGAAGTAATGATTTCAGTCATGCGAGCTCCTAAAACCTTTACTCGTGAAGACATTGTTGAAATCAACTGCCATGGCGGTATCACTTCCGTTAACCAAGTACTACAAGTTGTTTTGCAGCAGGGTGCTCGTCTAGCTGAACCGGGTGAATTCACCAAACGGGCCTTTTTAAACGGCCGCATTGATTTGTCACAAGCAGAAGCTGTGATGGACCTGATCCGGGCTAAAACGGATAGAGCGATGCATGTTGCGTTACAACAATTGGATGGCAATTTATCTGAATTGATCCGGCAATTGCGTTCCGATATTTTAGATACGCTTGCTCAAGTAGAAGTGAACATTGATTATCCAGAATACGATGATGTAGAAACACTGACCTCTCAATTACTAGTCGAAAAAGCTCGACTGGTAAAAGCTCAAATCCAACAATTGCTGCAAACAGCCAGCCAAGGAAAAATTTTAAGAGAAGGTTTGGCAACAGCTATTATTGGACGACCTAATGTCGGAAAATCGAGTCTATTGAACTTCTTGCTGCAAGAAGAAAAGGCAATTGTGACGGAAGTTGCGGGAACAACTCGAGATGTGATTGAAGAATATGTCAATGTCAGAGGCGTTCCGTTAAAATTGATCGATACAGCTGGAATCCGTGAAACAGAAGATATTGTTGAACGCATTGGCGTTGAACGAAGTCGCCAAGCACTGCAAGATGCTGACTTAGTATTGTTGGTGTTTAACCAAAATGAACCCTTAACTGAAGAAGACAAGTTATTGATAAAAGCAACCGAACAAAACCACCGCATTATTATTTTAAATAAAATGGATTTGTCTAATCGCTTAGATCTGACTGAATTAGAACAACTGGTTGAACCTGATTCGATTGTGAAAACATCTATTTTAACTAAATCAGGAATCGATCGGTTAGAGGAACAAATCGCCAGTTTGTTTTTTGCCGGTCAAACAGGCGAAAGAGATGCAACGTATGTTTCCAATGTACGGCATATTGCTTTATTGAATGATGCTGAGACAGCTTTAGATGACGTCATCAACGGAATTGAAACGGGTATGCCAGTCGATCTAGTCCAAATTGACATGACTCGTTGTTGGGACCTTCTAGGAGAAATTACAGGAGACAGCGTGCAAGATGAACTGCTTACTCAACTATTCAGCCAATTCTGCCTAGGAAAATAAGGATGCGAAGAACAACGTTTAGCTTCG
>DIDU01000061.1:7452-8382 GCA_002418295.1 Carnobacterium sp. UBA5792
AGAAAATAGGAAAAGTTGAAGAAATCTATGATTTCAAAAACTTTTATCTTTTTCTCGAGTAGCTGTTGTTCGTAGCTCAACTACCCGGATGTCAAGTGTCTGGGACACGCAGCTCAATTAAGATAAGATGCGGAGTGACCCGTGTAGACACACAGCAATTTTAGGAACTTTCCAAGCAAGAGCATCCGGCGCATTGCTGAAAGTTATCTAAATTGCCAAGTGTCTGGGACATGCAGCTCAATTTAGATAAGATACAAACAGTATTGGGGTTTATATAGAAGAAAGTAATTAATTTGATTAACGAAATGAGAGGAATGATTCGATGCAACAATATGAAGCAGGCAATTATGATGTGATTGTAGTGGGAGCTGGACACGCTGGTTCTGAAGCTGCCTTAGCAGCAGCGAGAATGGGCAGCAAAACACTCTTAATTACAATTAATTTAGATATGATCGCTTTTATGCCGTGTAATCCATCAATCGGCGGACCAGCTAAAGGAGTTGTTGTTCGTGAAATTGATGCATTAGGCGGAGAAATGGGGCGCAACATTGACAAAACCTATATCCAAATGAGAATGCTGAACACAGGTAAAGGCCCTGCTGTAAGAGCGTTGCGGGCACAAGCTGATAAATTTATGTATGCTAATGAAATGAAAAAAACCATTGAAAGCACTGAGAACCTTGTGTTGAAACAAGGAATTGCTGAAGAATTAATTATTGAAGATGGCGTTTGTAAAGGAATTATCACCAATACAGGAGCTATTTATCGCGCCAAAGCAGTCATTTTAACAGCTGGTACTTCATCTCGAGGAGAAATCATCATCGGCGAATTAAAATACTCTTCTGGTCCTAATAATTCTCAACCATCTATTAAACTATCTGAGAGTTTGTTGGAACATGGTTTTGAATTGAATCGCTTTAAAACCGGCAC
>DIDU01000061.1:8424-14709 GCA_002418295.1 Carnobacterium sp. UBA5792
ACAGATGAACAACCGGGTGATGAAAAGGCGAACCATTTTAGTTATGAAACGCCAAACAGTGCGTATTTAAAAGATCAATTGTCTTGTTGGCTAACGTATACAAATGAAAAAACACATAGCATTATCCAAGACAATTTGCACCGTGCACCTATGTTTACCGGAATCGTAGAAGGTGTAGGAGCGCGTTACTGTCCATCGATCGAAGATAAAATCGTTCGGTTTAGCGACAAGCCAAGACACCAACTGTTCTTAGAACCTGAAGGCCGTCATACAGAAGAAGTATATGTCCAAGGCTTATCGACTTCGCTTCCTGAAGACGTGCAAGAAGACATTCTGCATACGATCGAAGGATTAGAAAATGCAGAAATGATGCGGACCGGTTATGCAATCGAGTACGATGTGGTCGTTCCGTACCAATTACGTCCTTCACTTGAAACCAAAGTGGTGGAAAACCTATTTACAGCTGGACAAATGAATGGGACTTCCGGATATGAAGAAGCAGCCGGACAAGGAATTATGGCAGGCATTTATGCAGCGCTTAAAGTTCAAGGAAAAGAACCTTTTGTGATGAAGCGCAGCGAAGGATACATCGGAGTGATGATCGATGATTTAGTTACTAAAGGAACAAATGAACCGTACCGCTTATTGACTTCTCGTGCCGAATACCGGTTATTGTTGCGCCATGACAACGCTGATTTCCGCTTAACTGAAATAGGTCATCAGTTAGGTCTTGTTTCACAAGAACGGTATGCTGCTTTTCTTACTAAAAAAGCTCAAGTGGAAGAAGAATTGGAACGTTTAAGACACACTCGTTTAAAACCGACAGAAGAGGTCCAAGCATTTTTAGCTGAAAAAAATATTGCTCCATTGAAAGACGGTATTCTAGCACTAGACTTTTTGCGTCGGCCAGAAATCTCTTATTGGGATATTCTCAAGTTTGCACCGCTAGCTGAAAACTTGTCAAGAGAAGTAGAAGAACAAATTGAAATTCAAGTAAAATATGAAGGCTACATCCAAAAAGCTATCCAAAAAGTAGATAAATTAAAACGGATGGAAAATAAACGCATTCCTGAAAACATCGATTATTCGGCAATTAATGGAATTGCTACTGAAGCAAGACAAAAACTAACGTTGATTCAACCAGAAACGATCGCGCAAGCTAGTCGTGTCAGCGGTGTGAATCCCGCAGATATTTCTGTTTTGATGGTTTATGTTGAGCAAGGAAAAATTGCGAAAGTAATGTAATACAAAAAACGTTCCACCCTTTATTCNNGAATAAAGGGTGGAACGTTTTTTTAGATAATGGTTTAGCCTAAAGCAACGTCTAAAATCATCATGACGGTAAACCCAAGCATTAAGGAGAGTGTAGCAATATCATTATTGCCATTTGTTTGTGATTCAGGAATCAATTGTTCAACAACAACGAAAATCATTGCGCCTGCTGCAAAGGCTAAAGCGTAAGGTAAAATAGCTGACATTGAAATAACTGCGAATGCGCCAATAACGGCTGCAATCGGTTCTACTATAGCGGATAACTGTCCTAAGTTAAAAGCTTTCCAGCGGCTGCTTCCAGCTGCTCGAATCGGCATGGACAAAGCGGATCCTTCGGGAATATTTTGAATCCCAATCCCGATAGCCAGTCCGACAGCACTTAAGAATGCATCGCCATTAGCTATCCCTACAGCTGTAGCCCCAAAAGCAACACCAACCGATAAACCTTCAGGAATATTGTGAATCGTAATGGCTAAAAAGAGGAGCATGTTTTTTGAAACACTCGTTTTTGGTCCTTCCGCATGTTCTACTGGCTCTCCCAAATGTAAATGCGGAATAACCACATCAAGCAATCTTAAAAAGAATCCTCCGACTAGAAAACCAACAGCTGCTGGAACCCAAGACCAAAAACCATATCCATTTTGTTCAGCAGAAGAAATAGAAGGAGCTAATAAAGACCAAAATGAAGCTGCGATCATGACGCCGGCTGCAAAACCGTTCATGGAATCTAAAAATTTTCGGTTAACTTCTTTAAATAAAAATACAAAAGCAGAACCAAAAATTGTACATCCCCAAGTAAATAAGCCTGCTATTAAAGCTTGTAAAACGGGGTGGAAAGCTTGAAATGTTTCAACCATATTATTAATTCCTCCTTGTATGAAAATCTTATGTTATTTTAAAAATAAAGCATACTTAAGAATAAGATGTATGAATAAATACTACTCACTAAAAAACTATATTGTAAAAAACAGTAAATTTAATGGCTATCTTTAGGTTTGCCTAAAAAATTATATTAAACTTAGATAACTGTTTTTGCAAGCATTAAAGTAAAAATAGTGAATTATTAGCTATAAGCTATTATGTTTCCAACTATAGTATTTACAAAGATAAAGGTTTAGCAATGGACTTGTCGCATTCAGAGAAGAAGAGGTTCAGTCTATAAAAGACCTTAATCAGATCAGATGCTTTTAAAGTTAAAAAGGCAGTNNAGTAACTCGTGTTTGTATATGGAACTTCGTGAAGAAGACTGATTAGAAGAGTTCTAACTTATAGTAGTTAGTACAAGTTGGAGGGAACTATTAATCATAAGTTATTTTGACTGGCTTCGATTACTTTAATAAGCTGACAATGAAATGGGAGGTTATTTTTTGAAAAAAATCCTTACGAAAAAAAATATTTCATGATAGGGTAGTTTCTGTTACTCAGAAAGGAGACGTTTATTTTGCCAACGAATAAAAAAGAAGGAATTATCTTTACGTCATTAATGTGTTTTTGTATGGTATTTGGTATGAGTTTATATAATCTAATTATTCATAACCAGTTTACATGGACAGCTTTACTTTTAGGATTGGTCCCCGGATTTGTGGTCGCATTTATCTTGGATGTTTTTATTGTAGGAGTCATTGCGAAGAAACTTGCTTTTAAACTGCCGATCAATAAAGACAGTAAACTTCAGCTGATTTTGACTATTTCTTCTCTGATGGTGCTGGGAATGGTGACTTGTATGTCGCTTTTTGGCATTTTAATGGGAGGAAGCGGTTCTGAAGGTCTTTTGTCAGCTTACTTAACTGCATGGAAGATGAATGTGATTGCCGCATTGCCTTTACAATTGCTGCTGGTAGGACCTTTTTCAAGAAAAATTTTGAGCATTATTCAAGTTAGAAATCTAGCTTAAAGAAACGGGTATACTTATTGAAACCCTGCTGAAATTATAACATCTAAGAAAACTGGGTACTTATCTTGACACGCATATATTGCGAATATATAATTAACATCGTTAACTATATGTGGAGGAGATTTTTATGAATGATACAAATTGGAAAGAGATGGGTGAAAATATCGCTCTGCTCCATTCTTTTTCTAGAAAAGTACTGGCACAGCATTACTTACTTACTATTACTACAAATGAATTAGATATATTAACATGGATTTTTTTTGCAAAGGGCAAAGAAACACCGATAAAGATAAGTCAGGATTTAAAATTAAAAAAGGAATCAGTTAGCAGGACATTGAAGAGTTTGATTGAAAAAGGTTTAGTAAAAAAAGAATTAAATAACCTAGATGAACGCAGTTACTATTTGGCTATTACAGAAAAAGGAATTGAAACTCTGGATGAAAACTATATCTATTTAATGAAACCTTATTATTATTTGAAAAGAAATATGGGAGACGACTATGACCTTTTTATTAAGCAAGTAGCTGAAGCTGATAAGTTATTAACCCATTTCAATAATGGAGGAACTAGCGAATGAATTTTTACCAATCGCTTCAGTTAGATCCGTTCGTTTTGAAACAACAAGTAAAAAACGCAAACTCGAGTAGAGAAAAGCATTTTTTTATAAAGGCTTTAGTTGTTAGAGATGTTTTATTAGTGGCTTTTGCGATTTTTTTTGTCTCTGTTATCACAACTTTTTTTGGGGAAGATACTAGTTCTCTTGCAGTAGTATTGTTTTGTATTTTGTTGAGTATCCGTTTTGTTGATTTTGGTTACCACATCACTCACTCTCTTATTAGTCTGGCTGTTGTATTTGCGGTTCTGTTTATTTCACCAGTTTTGAATCAGATAATTTCACCAATTCCTGGATTCTTTCTTAATTTTATATCTCTGTTAATTCTTTTTTTCTTAACAAGTAGTAATCCACAAATGGGTAATGCTAGTTTATATTCATTTTCTTATATTTTTTTAACGGGGACTTCTAATGCTAAAGATATTTATAACTTAAGCAATAAAGGTCTGTTATTGGTTTTTTGTTATATACTCTTTGCAGTTATATTTTTTATAAAACATAAAAATAAAAATGAAAACCATTCGTTTATGCAAGAAGTGATCGNNTATGGCTGGTATATGTAGCGTTAGGAGTTAGCTTACTTTTCTTTATTGGGGAATATAGTTCATTAAATAGGTTTATGTGGGTTGGACTTGCCTGCTCCTCACTTTTGTCTAACTATAATACCAATGATCTTCAGCAACGTTTCTATGACCGTTTGATAGGGGTTGTTCTAGGTTCTGTATTGTTTAGCGTAGTTTTGCAACTTACTCCACCTTCAGCAACATTTATTTTAGGACCTATGGGTGGATTGGCATTAGGACTTTGTTCTTCCTATAGATATAAGTCGCTCTTTAATTGTTTTGGAGCTTTAGCTTTGGCTAGTGGTATTTATGGGGTTCATGATGCAGTAATTTTTCGTATCCTAAATAATCTGATAGGATTACTATTTGGGTACGTGTATTATATAATTTCGATAAAAATATTTTCATTATTGAAAACTAAATACGTGCATAACTGAGTAAAAAAAGAACGAGCTGAAAGTTTTATCTGGAGGTAAGTTCTTTTTTACTTCTTTCTTATTAAAAAGCTTTACTTAAGGAATAGGCTCTATTATAATAAAGCTGTTGTTAATTTTTTAACAATAAAGAAAATAATTTACTCGGTTCCTTAGCTCAGTTGGGAGAGCACTACCTCGACAAGGTAGGGGTCGCTGGTTCGAGCCCAGTAGGGACCATACAGGTTAATCAATAAAGACATCGGATATCCAATATCTGGTGTCTTTATTGATTAACTCGTCGAATTTTAGGAAAAATCTGATTGCACGATCTATTAAAAAAACTAAAAAAACTTTTGATTAAGCATTGCACTTAGCTTAGATTTGTTATACAGTTATACAGATGAACCTGTGAAACAAAATAGTGTTTCACGCTATCAAAAGGAGTTGTCTTGATGAATCCAGAAGAGTTTAAACAGGCCCTTCATGACAAAGGGATTGGCATTACGGAGAAGCAAATGCAACAGTTTGATGATTACTTGAGGTTATTACAGGAATGGAATGAAAAAATAAATCTAACAGCCATTACTGAAAAAGAAGAAGTTTATTTAAAACACTTTTATGACTCCATAACAGCCGGATTGTATGTGGATTTTAATAAAGGGGTCCAAAGCTTATGTGATGTAGGTGCTGGTGCTGGGTTTCCAAGCATCCCCCTAAAAATTATCTTTCCTCAACTAGAAGTAACCATTGTGGATTCTTTAAACAAAAGGATTCAATTTTTAACTACTTTAGCAGAGACATTAGCACTAGAAGGCGTGCACTTCTACCATGACCGTGCAGAGACATTTGGGCAAAATAAACAATTCCGTGAATCATTTGATTTTGTCACGGCCAGAGCTGTAGCCCGGATGAGTGTTTTAGCTGAATTGTGTTTACCTCTAGTAAAAAAAGGCGGTATTTTTATTGCATTGAAAGCAAGTAATAGTGATCAGGAGATGCAAGAAAGTCAAAAAGCCATTACGATACTTGGCGGGAAAATTCGCGAGGATTTTGTTTTTGAACTACCAAAAGAAGCTGGCGAACGTCATATTTTATTGATTGATAAGAAGAAAGAAACACCCAAAAAGTTTCCAAGAAAACCAGGAACACCAAATAAAAGTCCGTTATAAATAGAACATGGTCATCCGTTGATCTTGATAAAGAAAACAGAACAATTAAATAAAGAGCGAGAAATGAATTTTTCATTTTGAACAAATGCGTAGGAGAAAGATGCGCACTCGTATTCTTTCTCCTTTTTATCTTTTTAAGGAAAAGTAAGAGCACAAGATAGATACACATAGATGGAGGGAAAAGAATGGCACGGATTATAGCAGTTGCAAACCAAAAAGGCGGAGTCGGAAAAACTACTACAACGGTTAATTTAGGTGCTAGTTTAGCCTATTCTGGTAAAAAGATCCTACTGGTTGATATTGATGCTCAAGGAAACGCAACAAGTGGATTAGGTGTCCGTAAAGCAGATGTGGAAAA
>DIDU01000061.1:14753-15141 GCA_002418295.1 Carnobacterium sp. UBA5792
GACTAACCAAATGGCTCGTGAAATAAGGTTGAAACAAGCTTTAGAAAAAGTTTCGGATGACTATGATTATATCTTGATCGATTGTCCGCCTTCTCTCGGCCACTTAACAATCAATGCCTTTACCGCCAGCAATACGATTCTAATACCTGTCCAATGTGAGTACTATGCACTTGAAGGACTAAGCCAATTGTTGAATACAGTCCGTTTGGTACAAAAACATTTTAATCCGGATTTGAAAATTGAAGGAGTCTTGTTAACGATGTTGGATGCAAGAACTAATTTGGGTTATGAAGTAGTAGACGAAGTGAAAAAATACTTCCGTGAGAAAGTCTACAAATCGATTATTCCACGCAATATTCGGTTATCTGAGGCGCCAAGTCATGGATTG
>DIDU01000061.1:15220-16682 GCA_002418295.1 Carnobacterium sp. UBA5792
TTTAGCGATTATTCTAATTTAGATAAAATCGATATTGCAAGCGAACAGGTACAAGAAATTGGATTAAGCGATATCCGGCCAAATCCTTATCAGCCAAGAAAAACGTTTGATGAAGAAGCTTTGAACGAATTGGCACACTCTATTAAACAATCTGGTGTATTCCAACCGATTATTTTGCGTGAGTCAACAGTCAAAGGCTATGAAATCATTGCCGGCGAACGGCGTTTTAGAGCGTCAAAAATAGCGGGGAAGACGACGATTCCAGCAATTATCCGTGAATTTGATGAAGAAAAAATGATGGAAGTAGCAGTCTTAGAAAATTTACAAAGAGAAGACCTCACATCACTTGAAGAAGCGGAAGCTTATGATATGTTGATGAAGAAATTAAAATTGACACAAGAAGAAGTAGCGGCTCGTTTTGGAAAAAACCGNNATTAGGATTGCCTGAAGCAGTCAAACAAATGCTGCAAGATAACGGCATTTCGATGGGACAAGCGCGCACACTATTAGGATTAAAAGATAAAAAACAGATTGTAAAGTTAGCCAAACGGGTCATGAAAGATAATCTAACTGTCCGTCAAGTAGAACAGTTGGTAATCCAAATGAATCAACCAAAAGAGCAAAACGCACAGTCTGAAAAAGCGGCCCAAAAACCTTATTATATTCGAGAGAGCGAAGAACGGCTAATGGACAAGTTTGGAACCTCTGTCACGATTCATGAAAAAAATAAAAAAGGTAAAATTGAAATTGAGTATCTTTCCACAGATGATCTGACTCGTATTTTAGATGTTTTAGACATTCAGTTTGATGATGAATAGAGAAAATAACGATAGGGTGTGAAAAGAATGTATGATCTACATGATATGGTTGAAATGAAAAAAGCTCATCCTTGCGGAGAAAATCGCTGGGAAATTATTAGAATGGGTATGGACATTCGGATTAAATGTACGAAGTGTGGCCATATGGTTATGATGCCCAGAAGAGAATTCGAAAAAAAAATGAAAAAAGTTCTTGAACATGCTGAAAAAAGCAACTAAATATAAGAAGAGAAAGAGTGAATGAAGAATGGCATTAACAGCAGGAATCGTAGGTTTACCTAACGTTGGAAAGTCAACTCTTTTTAACGCAATTACAAAAGCAGGAGTAGAAGCTGCCAATTTTACTTTTGCTACTATTGATCCTAATGTAGGAGTAGTAGAAGTACCCGATTATCGTTTAGATCGTTTGACTGAATTGGTGATACCTAAAAAAACAGTACCGACAACGTTTGAATTTACCGATATTGCTGGTATTGTTAAAGGCGCCAGCAAGGGTGAAGGACTTGGGAATAAGTTCCTGGCTAATATTCGTCAAGTGGATGCGATTTGCCATGTTGTCCGTTGTTTTGACGATGACAATATTACCCATGTGACTGGAAAAGTTGATCCTTTAGCAGACATTGAAACGATCAATTTGGAATTGA
>DIDU01000061.1:16742-24279 GCA_002418295.1 Carnobacterium sp. UBA5792
ATTGCGACTTTGGAAAAAGGCGAATCTGCTCGGACCATTGAATTTAACGAAGAAGAAGAAAAATTTGTGCATGATTTATTCTTATTGACCACAAAACCCGTTTTATATGTAGCGAATGTTGCGGAAGAAGAAGTAGGACAAGCAGATGATAACGAGTACGTTCAACAAGTTAGAGCTTTTGCTGAAAAAGAAAATTCAGAAGTTATTGTTATTTGTGCTCAAATAGAAGAAGAAATTGCTGAATTAGAAGATGATGAAAAAGAAATGTTCTTAGAAGATCTAGGTATTGAAGAATCTGGTTTGGATAAATTGATTCGTTCCACTTATTCTTTATTAGGGTTGGCTACTTATTTTACAGCCGGTGTGCAAGAAGTACGCGCCTGGACATTTAAAAAAGGGATGAAAGCTCCTCAAGCTGCTGGAGTTATCCATACCGACTTTGAAAGAGGATTTATTCGGGCCGAAACAGTTTCTTTTGAAGACTTGGATAAATACGAAACCATGCAAGCAGCTAAAGAAGCTGGCCGTGTGCGTTCAGAAGGAAAAGAATACGTCGTTCAAGATGGCGATGTGATGTTGTTCCGATTTAATGTATAATAATAGAATTGATTTATCAGTTTATTTTAATTAAGGATTCAATAGGAGGCTTTTCCAGTGGAACAAGAGAATACAAATGAACAAGTGCTGAAACAAGAAGAAAATGAAGCATTATTTAAACAATTGACTAAACGAAACGATCAATACATGATGAATTTGGATAAAGCATTGATTGCCGCTAATATTTCAGAAAAAAAACGTGAATCTATTTATAACGATATGCTGAAAACTTTAATTAAAGGGCAAAAATCTGGTCAAACGGCTCGTCAATTATATGGAACCGTTACGGAGTGCACCAATGCTTTATTAGAAGGGCCCAAAGAAGAAGAAACCGGCCGGTCAGAAGATTGGAAAATCATGTTGGATGGCGGGTTGTTAATGGGAGCCATGTTCGCCTTGATTACAGGAGCGTCAGGTTTTATCGGCAAAGGCCAAGGTTCTGAAATGGGATTGATCACGATGATCTTAAACTTTATCGTTGGTGGATTTGTCATTTTGCTTATTTCAAAAAATGTGCCAGATAAAAACAAAACAAAAAAAGGCAGTACTTTACGTTATATCCTGATTTCAACTGCCGGTATGTTAGGTTGGATGTTCTTGATGACGGCATCTATGGCATTTATTCCGACCTCAATCAATATTTTACTGCCTGCAAGTGTCAATATTGCAATAGGTGTGGTGGCGTTCGCTGCTAAAATGTACTTTAAACGAAAATTAAATATCCGCGGCGGTTTATTTTAAACCGAATGGAAAGCTTCAGGCTTTAGGCTATTGCCCGTCTGAGGCTTTTTTCTCATCATTTTTTCAGTAAATTCTTTCTTTCAAAGTGGCTTCATGAGAAAAGAAAAGATGTAAGCCTTATCTAAGCAAACTCATCTTGACGAACAAAAGTATCTCTGTTACTTTTGTAAGTAAAATCTCAACCAAATTTAAGGGAAAATAAAAAAAGGAGTGTTTAATAAATGTCAAATTGGGAAACGAAATTTGTAAAACAAGGTCTTACTTTCGACGATGTTCTTTTAATTCCAGCTGAAAGCCATGTTTTGCCGAATGAAGTGGATTTAAGTATTCAGTTAGCTAAAAATATTAAATTGAATATGCCTATCATCAGTGCCAGTATGGATACTGTAACGGATTCAAAAATGNNGCAATGGCGCGCCAAGGGGGACTAGGCGTCATTCATAAAAATATGAGCGCTGAAGCGCAAGCTGGTGAAGTCAGAAAAGTAAAGCGTTCCGAAAGTGGCGTCATTATTGATCCGTTTTTCCTGACTCCTACTCATTTGATTTCTGATGCAGAAAAATTAATGGGCCGTTACCGTATCAGTGGTGTTCCAATCGTTGACAATATGGAAGATCGCATTTTAGTTGGTATTTTAACAAATCGTGATTTGCGTTTTGTAACAGATTATAGCACTCCTATTGATGAAATCATGACAAAAGACAACTTGATCATAGCTCCAAAAGGAACTTCTTTAAAAGAAGCTGAAGAAATCTTNNCAAAAACACAAAATCGAAAAACTGCCGATTGTGGATGAAACAGGTCGGTTAAGCGGATTGATCACCATCAAAGATATCGAAAAAATACTTGAGTTTCCCAATGCAGCTAAAGATAGCCACGGACGTTTATTGGTAGCAGCAGCTGTCGGTGTGACCTCTGATACATTTGAACGGGCACAAGCTCTAGTTGATGCAGACGTAGATGCCATTATTGTGGATACTGCACATGGACATAGCGCAGGTGTGATCCGCAAAATCAAAGAGATTCGCGAGACATTCCCGGACGTCACTTTAATTGCTGGGAACGTAGCTACTGGAGAAGCGGCGCGTGCTCTTTATGAAGTTGGCGTAGATGTTGTAAAAGTAGGAATCGGACCAGGTTCCATTTGTACAACACGTGTAGTTGCGGGTGTAGGTGTTCCTCAAATTACAGCTGTTTATGATGCTGCCGCAGTTGCACGCGAATATGGCCGGACCATCATTGCAGATGGTGGAATCAAGTATTCTGGAGATATCGTTAAAGCATTGGCAGCCGGTGGACATGCTGTAATGTTGGGCAGCATGTTGGCTGGAACAGATGAGTCTCCAGGTGAATTCGAAATTTTCCAAGGCCGCCGCTTTAAAACCTATCGTGGTATGGGCAGCTTAGCAGCCATGGAACATGGTTCTAGCGACCGTTATTTCCAAGGAAGCGTCAATGAAGCCAATAAATTAGTACCGGAAGGAATTGAGGGACGAGTGGCTTATAAAGGAGCTGTCTCTGATATTATCTTCCAAATGCTTGGTGGACTAAGATCTGGTATGGGCTATGTGGGTGCTGCTAATTTAGAACAATTGCGCGAAGAGGCTCAATTTGTTCAAATGAGTGGAGCCGGATTAAGGGAATCACATCCACATGATATCCAAATTACTAAAGAAGCTCCTAACTACTCGATCCAANNTAATAAGGAATACCATCTTCAATAAGTAATTTTTAGAAAAAACCTAAAAGAAGTTGATCAAAAAGACGGAAACGCCTAATGATCAGCTTTTTTTAACGAATTCTTTAGTTATTTCTGTTATGATGAGTAAAAATACGCCTAAAAATGAGGGAAATCGAACAATGAAAATTTTAGTAGTAGATGACGATAAAGAAATTGTTGAACTCTTAAGTATTTACATCAAAAATGAAGGATATGAAGTAGAACAAGCTTATAATGGCAAAGATGCCCTAACGAAGTTATCAACTCACAGAGACATTGATTTAATGGTATTAGACGTTATGATGCCGGCAATCAATGGCATGGAAGTAGTGAAAAAAGTTCGGGAAGATTCACAATTGCCGATTTTAATGTTAAGTGCAAAGACCACCGATGTGGATAAAATCAAAGGGTTAGTCTCTGGAGCAGACGATTATGTTGCTAAACCCTTTAATCCATTGGAAGTCATGGCACGAATCAAATCGTTATTAAGACGCAGTACCTATGCTTCTGTTGAAGATGGACCAGATAAGTTAGAAATCGGACCGCTGATCATCAGCAAAGAATCGCACGAAGTCTGGACATTGACCAACCAGTCGATTCAATTAACAGCTTNNTTTGCTAGCCAGCCACCCAAATCGCGTTTTTAGTGCAGATGAAATTTTTGAACGGGTTTGGCAACAAGAAAGTTTAGTATCTGCTAAGACAGTTATGGTTCATGTCAGTCATTTGCGGGATAAAATTGAAGAAGCAACCGGCGGAGAAAAAGTGATTCAAACGGTCTGGGGTGTCGGGTATAAAATTGAAGACCGGTAAGCACCTGATGCGCCAATAATAGAGGAGATGAGCAGCAGCTTGAAAATAACGAGAAAAGAAAAAAGCAAACTGATTTTTGAAGGAATTATTACAGTCGGTTTAATTAGCTTACTTTACTATGCGGCATTTGCTATCCTCAGCCGAATTGTCATAGCTTTTCCTGGAGTTATCCGTTCGTTATGGATATTCGGCGATGCAATCATTAGTATTCAGAGCAATCAAGTCATTTCAATCACACCCTTTTTTGCTTTTGTATTGCTTATTATTGCTGGAATCACAGTTCATTGGCGCTTGAAAAGACGCTACAAACAAATGCAGTTGAATCACGTGATCAGTGAATTGCATTATATTGCAGAAGGGCACTATGATCATCGGATTACTACAGACCTTAACGGGGATATGAAAAAAGTAGTAGACAGCATTCACGTTTTAGTAGACAGCACGGTTAAAGCGATGGAAGAAGAACGGAAAATCGAACAATCAAAAGATGAATTGATCACAAATGTCAGTCATGATATTCGAACGCCGCTTACTTCGGTGATTGGTTATTTGGGTTTAATAGAAGAAGGCAGTTACCGAGACGAAGAAGAAGTGCTGAAGTATACCCACACGGCTTATGAAAAAGCAAAGCAAATGAAAGTCTTAGTAGAAGACCTATTTGAATATACACGTGTCCGGCAAACCACTACTCCATTAAACTTAACTGAGTTCGATATGGTGCAATTATTGGAACAATTAGCCGCTGACTTTGAATTAGAAGCAGAAAAGAAACACATGCAAATTGAAGTTATCTGTAAACAAGAAGCTATCTTAATGGAAGCTGATACGGAAAAGATCGTGCGTGTCTTTAATAATCTCATATCGAATGCTTTAAATTATGGAAACGACGGGCAGCGTGTTTTTATTGAAGCCGAAAAAGTCGGAGAAGAAGTTGTTGTTTCAGTTAATAATGATGGCAAGCCCATTCCCGAACAATCCTTAAAACAATTATTCAACCGTTTTTACCGTGTAGAAGAGTCACGTTCACAAGAAACAGGCGGAACGGGTTTGGGGTTAGCGATTGCCCAAAGTATTGTGGAACTTCATAAAGGGACGATTTATGCAAAGTCAGATGAATATCTAACTCAGTTTATCCTGCATTTTCCTTTATGCCAAACAAAATCAAAAGATCAAAATGTTTCACGTGAATCAAAAATAAAAGAACAAATTTAAAAACAGTTGTCTGCAAAGAGATAATGTAAAATATAGTTGTTTTTTTCGTAGAATTTCGCTAACATGGAACGGTGAGTGAATTTTTTTACTTAAAAAAAGTGTAAATTTATTGAGGAGAATTTAAGAAATGAAAAAAATGACGAAATTCGGACTGGTTTTTATTATTACCTTTANNAGGAACGTTTCGGCCAGTTTCCAACTTGAACAACACCGCTTCAGCTGCAGAAGCCGCTCCAAAAATTGATGCAGCAGCAGCCTTTATTATTGAACCTACAACAGGAAAAGTATTGATGAATCAAAATGGAGATAAAAAGTTGGGAATTGCTTCGATGACGAAGATGATTTCAGAATACATTATTTTCGAATCCATTGAAAAAGGCGATATTACTTGGGATCAAAAGGTTCCTATCAGTGATTATGCTCATAAAATCAGCCAGAACAATTCGTTATCAAATGTTCCTTTAAGACAAGACGAAACGTATACATTTAAAGAATTGTATCAAGCGATGGCTATTTATTCAGCAAATGGGGCAACCATTGCGATTGCTGAAGCAATTGCCGGAGATGAGCCAAAATTTGTCGACATGATGCGCGAAAAAGTAGAATCATGGGGCATTTCTGATTATGAATTGTACAATAGTACTGGGTTGTCCAATACCGACTTGTATGGAAACCTGTATCCAGGAAGCAAGGAAGACAATGAAAATGCGATGACTGCACGTGATGTAGCTATCGTTGCTCAACACTTACTGGCATCTTATCCAGAGATATTGGAAACGACCAGTATTTCTGAAATGAAGTTTAAAGAAGGAACTTCTGATGAAATCAAAATGGAAAATTGGAATTGGATGTTGCCCGGTTTAAACTCTGAACGAGAAAATGTGGATGGACTGAAAACAGGAACGACTGATTTTGCAGGAGCTACCTTTACCGGAACAGCTGAAGAAAACGGTATGAGAATCATTACAGTTGTAATGAACGTAAAAGATGGAGAAGCTGACTTGAGAAGACGTTTTGTTGAAACAGACAAAATGATGGATTGGGCTTTTGCAAACTGGGAAAAAGTACAAGTTTACAAGAAAAATGATGTTTTAAATGATGTGAAACCGTTAGCTGTAGAAAAAGGGAAAACGGACAGTGTAAAACTAGCCGTAGAATCGGATGTATCTTTATTTGTTCCAACTGATACAGATTTGGAAAATATGGAAGTAAGCTATACTCCTCAGAAAAATGTGTTAAATGATGCAGGCAAAGTAACGGCTCCGATTAAAAAATCTGAAAAAGTTGGAACTGCTCAAGTTTCAGTGAAAGATGATGAGTTAGGTTATGTCGATGGCGATCAAGGCGAAGAAGTAGCTGTAGTGGCAGCTGATGCTGTTGAAAAAGCGAATGTTTTTGTGCTATCAGGCCGTTGGATCAAAGATTTCTTTTCTAACTTATTTTAAGCCTTTTAAAAATAGAGTGATTTGTTTTCATTGACTTAACGATAAGGGTTCGGTAAACTAGATTTACTAAAATTGAACAAATTGAACGTTAGTAATGCAAAATAGTAAAATAAATAAATGCTGTTAGAGAGTCAGTGGTTGGTGAAAACTGATGATTTGTTTATTTGAATCCATTGCATGAAGTAAATAATGAATCAACTACTGGTTGACCAAATTATTTCGGCTCCAGACCGTTATCTGATGTAAAGCGTAGAAGTTTTCATTGTATAAAACTTCTAAAGTTGGGTGGTACCGCGATTTTATCAGGCCATTTCGTCCCATATTCACTAGGGATGGAATGGCCTTTTTTGTATGGTAAAGGAATATAATGATAAGTCTAAAACAGAGGAGAGAAGAAAATGTTAGATATAAAAAAATTGCGGAACGATTACCAAACGGTTTCTAAAAAATTAGCCAGCCGAGGTGTCAAAAAAGAGACTTTGGATAACTTTATGCAATTGGACGAAAAAAGACGGTCTCTTTTAGTAGAAACAGAACAATTAAAGAATCAACGAAATGAAGTTTCTGGAGCGATCGCTGTCTTAAAACGCAACAAAGAAAATGCGGATGACAAAATTCAAGAAATGCGTGAAGTCGGGGAAAAAATCAAACAACTAGATGAACAANNCGAAGACATTGCTTCTGGCTTACCCAACTTGCCGCATGAGTCAGTGCCCATTGGTACGGATGAAGAGGATAATCTTGAAGTAAGAAAATGGGGCACGCCTAAAACATTTGATTTTGAAGTAAAACCTCATTGGGAAATTGCAGAAGCTTTAGATATTTTAGATTTTGAACGGGGAGCAAAAGTTTCCGGCAGTCGTTTTGTCTACTATAAAGGATTGGGTGCCAGACTAGAACGCGCAATTTATAATTTTATGTTGGATCTGCACACGGGGGAACACGGCTACACTGAAATGATGACACCTTATTTAGTCAACAGCGAATCAATGTATGGAACAGGCCAATT
>DIDU01000154.1:0-5447 GCA_002418295.1 Carnobacterium sp. UBA5792
GGGCTCCCGTTTGATATTCGAAACAGCTCTAAAAAATAAAGGCATTCATTTAGACAGTTTTATAAAAACTATGACGATCGGCAGTATTGGTTCCATCAAAAAATTAGTAGAAAAGAATTTGGGCATTACTTTTTTATACCGCAAAGCGGTTGAGGAAGAACTTGAAAAGGGAACACTGAAAGAAATTAAATTAAAAAAATTTGTGATTGAGCACCCATTTCATTTGATTTATTTAAAAGAAACGAATGCAAAAGGAACAGAAATAGCNNAAAAACTTTAAACAGTTGATCAATCTAAAAAATGAATAGTTTTACTTGTTCACTCAAACTGTTAGCTGCTGTTCTAGCAACTAACGGCTTGAGTGAACGTTTCTTAAATTTGGAAATAAAAAACTGTAATTTGTTGATTTAAAGCTATACTTTGTTCCTTTTTTTGCAGGCTTAAGACGATTAAAATAGAGTTGTTTGGAAGCGGTTCCTTAAAGCGCTAAAATAAAAAGGTCTGCTTTTGTAGAAAAAAGGACAAGAGCAAAGGCTGGCATATGTATATATCCCCTCATTTTTATTTGAGAGGTTAAATAAATAAATAAACAAAGGACGAAAGAAGCAGCTGATATAAAAAGTTTCTTTTTCTTTTTAAGGAGAGTATTTAAATGAACATAATGGATCTTGAAAATCCCAAACGATTGAGCCGAAACCGTTTAAAAAGTCGATCTTATTTTATTCCGTTCGCAGATAAATCGGCAGCATTAACGGATCAAAGAAAGAATTCTACTCGCTTCCAACTATTAAATGGCAGCTGGAAGTTTCATTATGCTGAGAATCCAACTGACTCACCAGAGAATTTTTATAAAGAAAGCTACGATTGTGATTCATGGGATACCATTATCGTACCTTCTCATTGGCAATTAAGCGGGTACGGACGTCCGCATTATACAAATGTAGCATATCCGTTTCCTGTAGATCCGCCTTACATTCCAAATGAAAATCCTACAGGCAGTTATAAACGTCAATTTTATATATCAGAAGATTGGAAAGATCAGCAAGTTTTTTTGCGTTTTGAAGGAGTCGACAATAGTTTTCATTTTTGGATCAACGGACACGAAGCAGGGTTCAGCAAAGGCAGCCGCTTGCCGGCAGAATTCGATATTACTTCTTATTTGAAAGCAGGAAAAAACGAACTATCCGTAAGGGTTTATCAATGGTCTGATTCTACTTACATAGAAGATCAAGATATGTGGTGGTTAAGCGGGATTTTTAGAGATGTCTATTTAATAGCAAGGCCTCAAGCTACCATCGAGGATTTTTATATTGAAGCTGCTCTTGATGAAAAGTACGCTAACGGGCTATTGACTGTTAACTTGAAGTTTGATGAAACTGTGCTGGAGCAATTAAAATACCGTAAAGTAATCTATACATTATTAGACAGCCGTCAGAAAGTTGTGCAAGGAATATCCGGTGAATTAAACGAACTCCAGCAGCAAAACGAGATCAAAGCTGTTATTCAAAAACCTTTAAAATGGACAGCAGAAACACCTCATTTGTATCAAATTCTATTGACAGTGACCGACGAAAAAGGAGAAGTATTAGAAGTAATAACACACAAAATAGGGTTTCGAACGATCGAAATAAAAAACGGTCTTTTTATGGTCAACAATGTGCCAATCAAATTTAAAGGAGTCAACCGGCACGATAATCATCCTGACTTGGGCCGAGCGGTTACTCTTAAAGACATGGAAAAAGATATTCAATTGATGAAACAAGGCAATATCAATGCTGTTCGTTCGGCACATTATCCTAATGATCCTCGTTTTTATGCTTTGTGTGATGTTTATGGATTATATGTTATGAACGAAGCTGATTTGGAAACTCACGGATTTGAGATCGTCGGCAATGTCAATTTCTTAAGTGACGATCCGAGATGGGAAGATGCTTATATCGATCGGATGGAACGCATGATTGAACGAGACAAAAATCATCCTTCGATCGTATTATGGTCTCTGGGAAATGAATCAGGGGCTGGCCGCAATCATGAGTCAATGGCAAAGTGGCTTCATCAAAGATACCCTGCTTTTTTGATCCATCATGAAGGCGCTACAAAACAGTTGTTTGAAGCAGAACAATATGATCTAGATTCGCCGATATCCGCTGTGAACTCCACAATGTATACCGAAATTGATCGGTTAGAACAACTAGGAGCAGCAGCTAACCATCAAAAGCCGCATATTTTATGCGAATACGGGCATGCAATGGGAAATGGGCCAGGAGCATTAAAAGAATATTGGAAATTATTTTATCGTTATCCAAGAATGCAAGGTGGATTTGTCTGGGAATGGTCTGATCACGGGTTAAGACAACATACTCAAACAGGTGAAGAATTTTTTGCATATGGCGGCGACTTTGGAGATCAGCCAAACGACCATAACTTTGTAATCGATGGACTGGTTCAGCCGGATCGCAATCCATCTCCGGCATATTATGAATTAAAAAAAGTAATGCAGCCGATAATAGTTGAAGCCGTTGATCTCGAAAAAGGTATATTTTTGATCGTTAATCGATATGATTTTCAAACACTAGATCATTTATTGTTGTCGTGGTCTATGCGGATAGAAGGGACTATTCTGCAAAGCGGATGCATGCCGATCAAAGGGATTGAGCCTGGTAAATCAAAAGAATTTGCGATTCCATTAAATGGGTTGAGCAGTTTAGCGAATCCATTCAACGACGTATGGGTCGATATGCAGTTTATTACAGTGGGCCAGACGAAGTGGTCTGTGCAAGGACATGAAGTGGCATTTGAACAATTTAGAATCAAACAGTATGAGAAAAGCAAAAAGATGGAAATGATAGACGGTCGATCAGCATCTGCACATCAGACAGTTCCCTTAACCAGTCAAGAGACGGAAACCATCTTTGAATTAAAAGGAATAGATTTTGCATTGTCTTTTGATAAATTAAATGGAACGTTGATTTCTTGGATGTATGAGAATAGATCGTTAGTAGAGAAGGGGCCGAAACTTAATTTTTGGCGGGCAATGACGAATAATGATCATCGTTCTGAAAAGATATGGAAAGATTACGGCTTGCATTGGTTGCAGCAAAGAACAGACACTTTTGAGTGGCGATTTTTAAACAACCAGACAGCAGTTGAAATCACTATTACCCAGCGGATAGGACCGCCAACTCTTGCTTGGGGGATAGAGGTGAAAGTTGTTTATACAGTGATGCATTCAGGAGAAGTCAGTATTCAAGTAAAAGGCGAACCAACAGGTGATCATCCAGCTACATTTCCGCGAATCGGGTTCGAACTGGTCTTGCCGGAAAGATTCGATCAAGTAGCATGGAACGGCAGAGGGCCAAGAGAAAATTACCCGGATACAAAAGAAGCTGGCCGCTTTGGGATCTACGAAAATTCAATAGATGAACTGAGTTTTTCTTATATTTACCCGCAGGAAAACGGCAATCGCTCAGATGTCGAATGGTTGAGGGTAACAGACGAAAGAGAAAGCGGCTTATGGATTAATGGAAATAAACCATTTAATTTCAGTGCTCGCCACTATACACAAAAGAATCTTGATGAAGCTCAACATACTTATGATTTAAAGAAAACAAAAGAAGTTTATCTTTATTTAGATAAACAGCAGCATGGAATTGGTTCAGCAAGCTGCGGTCCTGACGTTTTAGAAAAGTACCAATCAGTAGCTGAAAAATTCGAATTTGATTTGGTATTACGGCCTTTTAATGATTAAGTAATTCAGATAAAGAAAAAAATAATGAACCGTAAAAAGTGGTATACTTCATTTTTTGCGGTTTATCAATAGAATAAAGACCATAAAAGGAACAAAAAGCGCTAGAAATAGCTGATAAGAATGTTTTTCTATAATTTGTGTAGGTTATCCTATATTTTATTCCTTTCATCACTTGGTATAGTCAATTAAAATAAGAGTATAAAGAAAGGCATTAGTTTTGAAAGGAGCATACTGAATGAAAAAGAAAAAAAAGGGGTTTTTGTATCATTTAAATAGAAATAAAGCCATGTTGTTTATGGCACTGCCCGGAACGATTTGGTTGATTTTCTTTTTCTATATTCCTGTAGCAGGAAATGTAGTCGCTTTTAAAGACTTCAGATTTATTGAAGACGGCGGATTTTGGGGAAGTATCAGTCAAAGCAAATGGGTAGGATTTGATAATTTTAAATTTTTATTTTCTTCTTCAAATGCCTACATCATTACCAGAAATACGATTTTATACAACGTTACATTCATTATAGCAGGATTAATCTTAGCAGTCAGCATTGCCGTTATCGTCAGTCAATTGCGTTCTAAAAAGATGATCAAGATTTACCAAACGTCTATGTTGCTTCCCTATTTCCTTTCATGGGTTATTATAAGCTACTTTGTATACGCTTTCCTGAGCCCGGATAAAGGATTAGTCAACTCGATCATTGTAGGTCAAGGAGGCACACCAATCAGCNNATTCTGATCCAACGTATTGGCCGTATATTTTAGTGTTCTTGGGCATTTGGAAAGGCGTCGGATACAGCAGTGTGATTTACCTTGCAGCTATTATGGGAATCGAACCGGCTTATTATGAAGCAGCTGAGATCGACGGTGCCAGCAAATGGCAGCAGATCAAACACGTTACTTTGCCTCACTTAGTTCCTTTGATCACTATTTTAACCATCATGAGTGTCGGCGGTATTTTTAAAGCAGACTTTGGTTTATTTTATCAAATTCCTCGGAATGCAGGTGCGCTTTATAACGTTACTTCTGTCTTGGATACTTATATCTATAATGGTTTAGCATCAAGCGGAGACATTGGGATGACAACAGCAGCCGGATTGTATCAATCCGTTGTAGGGTTTGTCTTAGTTATGATCACCAACTTGATCGTACGCCGTTTTGATGAAGAATCAGCATTATTCTAGAGAGGAGGAGCAAAAATGCAAGCTGAAGACACTTATATTAAAGAACAAGAACAAAAAAAAGCTACAGATAAGAAAAAGAAAAAACGCATTAATTCCGTTAATTACAAAGGATTTGGAAAGAAAACAAATATCTTTTTTAACATCTTAATTGGAATATTTGCTTTTTCCTGTGTGTTTCCTTTTATCTTCATTGTGATTCTATCCTTTAGTGATGAGACCGCAATGGTTGTTAATGGGTATCAATTGATTCCTGAAACATGGAGTTTTGACGGGTATCGCTACTTAGCTCAAATGGGCGATCAAATTCTTCAAGCTCTTTTCGTTACCGTTTTTGTTACTGTTGTCGGCACGTTGATCAATACGACATTAACTTCTTCATATGCTTACGCAATTTCACGTAAAGACTTTAAATTCCGTAAATTCTTCACCATGTTTGCACTAGTAACCATGTTGTTTAGTGCAGGACTAGTACCGGGATATATCGTGATGACGAGTTTATTAGGATTGAAAGATACGATTTG
>DIDU01000154.1:5456-18342 GCA_002418295.1 Carnobacterium sp. UBA5792
CGATTATTGAGTCTGCTCGAATTGACGGAGCAGGAGAACTAAGAACATTTTGGAAAATCGTCTTACCATTAGCCGTGCCGGGAATTGCAACGATCAGTTTATTTGCAGCTATCGGTTTTTGGAATGATTGGTTCAACGCATTGCTGTATATTCAAAGCGACAATTTGATGCCGCTGCAATATGTATTGATGCAGATTCAAAGCAATATCGAATTTATGATTGAAAATGCTGGTATGAGTTCCATGATTGGAGCTGCTGGTATCCCGAAAGAAGCCACAAGAATGGCAATGGTTGATATTTCTACACTTCCAATCGCATTAAGCTACCCATTCTTCCAAAAGTACTTTATCAGCGGATTGACTATCGGCGGAGTGAAAGAATAGCCGCTTAAGGGTATGTGGTTATGATTAATTTGTAAGTTTTTATCTAAAGGGTTTGAGTTTTATAAAAAAATAGTAATGGAGGATATACAATGAAAATCAATTTTAAGAAGACATTGGTTAGAGGAGCTGTTGCTCTTTTATGCGGAGCAGCTCTAGTCGGGTGCGGCAGATTAGCATCTGGCGACAGCAAGGAAAGCGAAAGTAAAAACACCGGCGGAGACAAAGACACTGTTTTGATGTACCAAGTCGGAGTAGCACCAGAAAATCTTGACGAATTAATGGAAATTGCCAACAAACGAATTGAAGATGAAATAGGCGTCCGNNGTATGCCGATTTAACAGAACTATCTAAAGAATTTGCACCTGAAACAATGGAACAATTAGATGAAGCGTACATTAAAGGAAATACAATTGATGGAAAACTTTATGCTATACCCGTTAATGCAAACGTTTATGCACAACAAATGTTTACGTTTAACCCAACGTTTTTAGATAAATACGATATGGATATTTCTAAAGTCAGCAAATTAACAGATTTAGAACCTTTCTTGCAAACCATTAAAGACAATGAACCTGGTGTTGTACCTTTAACTGCAGGTTCAGGTTGGAGAATTGAAAAAGACATCGATTTCTTGATCGGCAACAATGTACCGCTTGGTATCGATTTAAATGGAGATCTTACAAAACTGATCAATCCATATGAAGAAGGCGACGGCCTATTGCCGCAACTAGATACTATGCATGATTACTACAAAAAAGGCTTTGTTCCTGCTGATGCGGCCACCAGCCAAACGGCTTACAACACAGATGAAGATACTTGGTTCGTAAGAGCTGAAACACAAGGACCTTACGACTACGGTGATTACTTGCTACAACGTATTACTGGAAAAGACATTCAGTCAAAACCTTTTACTAAGCCAGCAAAAACTGTAGCACAAGCCCGGATGGCTAATTTTGTTATCTCAAACAATTCTAAGAAAAAAGAAGAATCTATGAAAGTCTTGAACTTGCTGAACACAGATCCAGAATTGTTAAATGGTTTGGTTTATGGTGTTGAAGGCAGAAACTGGGAAAAAACCGATGAAGAAGGACGTGTACGCTTATTGGAAGGGTACCAAGATCCTAAGAGCGGCTACATGTCAGCATGGAACTTAGCTAACAATGCGATTCTTTACATCGATGAAGCTGTAACAGATGAACAAATCGAATACAAAGAAAAATCAATTAAAGAAGCAGAAGAATCTCCATTACTTGGATTTAACTTTGTGACTGACAATGTTAAGACAGAAATTACAAATGTGAATAACGTGGCAGCTCAATACACAGCTGGGTTGCAAACAGGTAGTGTTGATCCTAAAAAAGTTGTACCTGAATATTTAGAAAAATTAAAAGAAGCTGGATTGGATAAGATCAAAGAAGAAGCACAAAAACAATTTGACGAATTCAATGCAAGTAAATAATCGATTTAAAGAGACCTTTGTTAAAAAGAACGCCTGCTTCTTAGGCGTTCTTTTTCTTTAAAAACTAAAGACCTAAGCGTTGATAATAAGTTGAAGAGGAGAAAAATAACATGTTAGAAATGATCGATACAAGACAAGGAACAAACAATAACCGTAATTTTTCGAATGGCAATACATTGCCCTATACAGGTGTTCCTTTTGGAATGAACCATTATGCTGTACAAACAGCGAATGAAGATAGCTGGTTTTTTAATCCTTACCATCGCGTATTCCAAGGAATTCGTTTATCTCATCAGCCTAGTCCATGGATGGGGGATTTTTGTCCGATAGTGATCACGCCGATTGCGGGAAACGACTGTTCAAATGACATTCTTTCTTATCAAAGTTNNTATTTAAAAGTCAAACAACTGCGATACAACATTATTACAGAGCTGACTCCTAGCGAACGAGGTTGTCGCATGAAGTTTGCATACCAGTCTGAAAAACAAGCAGGAATCGTTTTTCATGTGCCGGGTAAAAATAGCCGGTTAAGATTGGAACCGAAAACCAACACAGTCAGCGGATTTGCTAATTATGCTGCCGGCAGCCATGACCCTGAATTTGGAATGTATTTTACGCTTCATTTTGATCAGTCTCTTGACGTTGAAGTCAGCGGTCTTTTTGAAACAGAAGAAGGCAAGCAATTGATAGTGTATTTTGAAGGAGCTGCTCGTCAGACAGTCCAAGCAAGCTTAGCAACTTCTTTTATCAGCCAAGAACAAGCACAGTCAAACCATAACCGAGAGATAGCGGATTCGTTTGAAGCACAAAAGTTAGCTGCTGAAAAAATGTGGAATAAGTATTTAGGAAAAATTACTGTTTCGCATAAAAACCAAGAATACGTCAAAACGTTTTATACTTGTCTCTATCGGATGTTTTTATTTCCGCAAAAATTTTATGAATTAAATGAAGCGGAGTTGCCGATCCATTATGATACGACAGCAAAAGCAGTAAAGCCGGGTTATTTATATACCAATAATGGATTCTGGGACACATATAAAACCGTTTATCCTTTGTATTCAATCATTGCACCTGGTGAATATCAAGAAATTTTAGCCGGTATCTTAACATCTTATAACGAAAGCGGCTTTTTGCCTAAGTGGCTTTCTCCTGATGAACGTGGAATGATGCCCGGTACGTTGGTTGACGCCGTGATTGCAGATGCTGCAGTGAAAGGGCTGTTGTCTAAAGCAGAAATAGCCGAGTTTTTGGAAGCCATGGTCAAAACGGCAACAGTTAAAAGCGGAAACTCAGTATACGGCCGACTTGGAATTGAAGAATATGATCAATTGGGCTATGTTTCAACAGCTGTACCCGAAAGTGTGAATCAAACGTTGGATTACGCTTACAGTGACTTTTGTATCGGTCAGACTGCTGCCCTGCTGGAAGATCAACAGGAAACAGCAGAACAATTCATACAGTCTTCTTTAAACTATCGAAACTTATTTGACTCAGAAACCGGGTTTATGCGCGGGAAAGATTCAAAAGGAATTTTCAGAGCTGACTTTTCTCCAGAACGCTGGGGTTTTGACTATACAGAAGGAAGCGCTTGGCAAAATAGCTTCGGTGTTTATCATAACTTCCAAGACTTAATCGACAGTTACGAAAGCGAAACAGCTTTTTTAAACCGGCTGACAGAATTGTGCAACACTTCTCCTTCATTTGAGGTCGGCAGTTATGGATTTGAAATTCATGAAATGAGCGAAGTAGCCGCGATCGATTACGGACAATTAGCTCTTTCTAATCAGCCCAGCTTCCATATTCCTTACTTGTTTAACTATGTCGGGAAACCGGNNGGCATCTACCCAGGTCGTTGTTAAACAATTGATGACCCGGTTGTTCAACAGCGGTTATGAAGGGTTTCCCGGAGATGAAGACAACGGCAGTATGTCAGGCTGGTTTGTCTTTAGTTCCATGGGCTTTTATCCCGTAACTCCCGGCAGCGGAGAATATGTTTTAGGGATCCCGCTTTTTGATGAAGTGAGCATTCAGCTGCCAAATGGGAAGATGTGGGAAATCGAAACATTGAACAATACATCACAAGCTAACTTTGTGACTAAAGTTGAAAAAAATCAGCAAGACTATAAAAAATTGTTTTTGACTCATACTGATCTCGTTAAAGGCGGAGAGTTTACCGTCCACTTAGGGTTAGCTCCTGTATACCAAGACTATTCAAAAGCAGAACGCCCTTTTTCATTAAAAAAACAATGAGTCTGGTCGATAATCGATTTTGACTTATGCACGTTGCTAGTTAGTGAGACAAGAAAAGAAGTGGAGACAGTTGTCTCGCTCCTTTTCTATTTGCTCTAAGTAGTGTAAGATAAAAGCAATTGTTTTTAACAGAGCACGAGAGAAAGATTTGGAGGAATGAAGTGTGTTTTCAAAAGGAATTGAAACAGTATTTAATAAAATATATTATTTGATAAAACTAAGTTTGTATTTTTGGGGACTGAGTTTTATGGGGTTATTAGTTCTAGGCGTCACCCCAGCTATGATGGCGATTATAGAAGCGCATACTGAAGCAAATTGGGATTTTGGACAAATCAAATGGAAAACTACATTCGTTCATTTTAAACAGCATTTTAAACAAGGAAACCAATTGTTTTTACTTTATGCCGCAGTTCTTTTGATCATCGGCTACAATTTATTTATTGCCCTTCAGACTAAAGGATTGGTTTTTTTAATGCTTGATTTTCTTCTTATTTTCATCTTGTTTATCTTGGTGTTATCTTTTATGATCAACTTGGCTGTTTTGACTTCTTTTGAGATCACATTATTCAATTCACTAAAACTATCTGTGATACAGTTTTTTACCAATACAAAAGAATGCTTTTTGTTGGTGTTCGGCTTGGTAATCACCAGTTTAATTACTTACAAGTTTCCCGGACTGATATTATTTGTTTCAACCGGACTGCTGGCTGTTGTTATCAGTACGAGCACAAAAAGAATGTTTGAGAGTATTTTAATGGATTGAACGAAAAAAGGTCTTAGTTAAGGAGCAGCAGCAAAATGAAACCAAAAGTGAAAAGCAATCAAATCTATTCGTTGCTAAAAACGTATTCGATTATTTTGATTCTGTTTTTGACCGTTTTTAGTGTAGCAGTTGGACGATTGCTTTATGAAAACAACAAAAAATTAGCTTTGCAAAGTATTCAAAGTGCATCGGGTCGATTTGAATTTTTAATCAATAAAGACCAAGAAAAAGTTGAAGAAGTGGCTGTCAGCTTAACTTCAACACCAGAAAAAATCGACAATATTTACCAATATTTTGAATTGTCTTATGCTGATTACTTATCGGAAGTGCTGGNNAGTCTCTACTACAATGAAAGCTCACTTTTAGCAACTAGTATTAATTTAACCAATTATCCAGAAATCTATTATTCGAAGACAGGTAGTTTAATGGGTGAAAAGGTGAAACAGCTGCCTTTGACAGAAGCTATCCGTTTTTCTGCTATTTTGATGAACCGCAACACCTTGCAGTCGATAGGTTCTTTGCATATGGATTTTGAAAAAGAAACGTTTGATCAAATTTTGACTAATCAAAACACCAATTATACGATTCAAACGTTTGTTTTTTCAAATACGAACCAACTAACTTATCAAGGCAGCAATCATCAAAGTCATTCCGATATTGCAAACAAGCTGGTGGATCAAATGGCTGTTCATTCAAAAATCAATTTAACAGAATTGGAAAAAGACTACTATGTCACTGAGTCGCTGACTAAAAGCGATCATCAAATTTATACATTGATCCCGCGTAGTGAAATCAATGAAAGTACATGGAAAAATACATTTAGTCTCTTTTTGTTCAGCTTACTGATCGACAGTGTTTTGTTGCTGATCCTTTTTCATTTATTCAAGAAGTATGTGGTTCAAGTAGAAGACATTCTAATATCGATCGATCAAGTTGCGGCAGGAGACAGCGAAAACCGAATCAGCACGCAAGACAAAAAAGCTGAAACCAAGCAAATAGCAGAAGGTATCAATGACATGCTCGACAGCCTGCAAACGTATATCAAAGATATTTATGAATTAGAAATCAAACAAAAGGATGCCGATATGCGTGCTTTACAATCTCAAATCAATCCTCACTTTTTGTATAATACATTAGAATACATCCGAATGAGTGCGATTAGTGAAGGAGCTGAAGAGTTGGCAGACGTGGTATTTCATTTTGCAACTTTGTTGAGAAACAATATTTCTCACGAAAAAATAGTGACTGTAGAAAATGAATTGAAATTTTGCGAAAAATATATTTACCTTTATCAGATGAGGTACCCTGACCAAGTAGCTTATTTGTTTAAAGTCTGCGAAGATGCTAAAGAAGTCATGATACCTAAGTTTGCTATTCAGCCGTTGATAGAAAATTACTTTGCGCATGGAATCGATTTTATGAAAATAGAAAACGCCATTAGTGTCAAAGCCTACCGTGAAGAAGACAAAACAAAAATATTCATTGTGGATAATGGAAAAGGGATTCCAAAAGAACAAATGGAACAGTTGAATCGCTCTTTCAAAGACACCGATTTATTTAAACCTGGTTCAGTAGGAATCATGAATGTCTATACCAGAATGAAACTTTACTTTGGAGAACAGTTTGAAATGGAAATTAAAGAAACTGTTGGCGGAGGAACAACTATTGTAATGGTGTTCTGATGAATGATTAAAAAAGGATGAGTTAGTATGTATAAAGTATTATTGGTAGACGATGAATATATGATTTTAGTTGGTCTGCAAAAATTGATTGACTGGGAAAGTTTAGGTATGGAGATAGCTGGAACAGCTAGAAATGGAAAAAAAGCGCTCGATTTTATCGCAGAACATCCTGTCGATATCATTTTAACCGATGTCACAATGCCTGTTTTATCAGGAATTGATTTTATTCGAGAAGCGCAAAAGATAGCTGAACCTTTTAAGTTTATTATTCTTTCAGGATATCAAGAATTCGAATATGTCAAAAGCGGGATGCATTTAGGAGCCTCTAATTATCTGTTGAAGCCGATCGATAAAGAAGAACTGTATCATTCACTTGAGAATATACTAAAAGAATTTGAACAAGCCAAGTTATATAACCAAGCCGACCAAGTGATCTTTGAAGGAATGCTTGGTCGGTGGATAAGAAATGAATTGCAGGAAGATCAACTTGGACGACTATTCGAAAACGCATCGTTTGATATTTCTGAAAATACAAAATTTACCGTAGTTCTTGTTCGAAACAAACAATTAAAAGACTGGGAGCTTTCATTTAAGGAGGTTTGTCGTTCATTGAATCAGCCTTTGTTTCTATCGTTAAATGAAAAAGAAAAAGTGATTATTTTGACAGAAAAAGAAAACATAGAACTGCAATTGAATAAATTAAATGAAAAAATGGGAAACAACTGTTTATTTTACGTTGGTTCACAAGTAGAAAATACAAAAAAAGTTTATAAAAGTTACAAAACAGCACTAAAAGCAAAAAAACATGCTGATTTTTATGGGCAGCCCTTTACTCTAAACACGTATAAAGAGAATAAAATTACTGATTTAACTTTATCAGGTTTGATAACAGATTTAAATGAAGGGATTTTTTCTAAAAATATTGAACGTATCTCAAAAGAGATTTCATTATTTATTAGGCAATTAAAAGAGAATCAGCTGTTAGAGGCTGAAAACGTTAAACGATTGATGTATTTAGTTATCGTCAATGTTTACTTGCAGTTNNTAAAACGAATGCACTCTTTGAATCAGAAACATTTGAAGAACTAGCCGCGGTAATGGAAACCGATCTGCTGCCTTTGGATGAATTGAAAAAACAGCTGCTGTACAGCGATTTAACTAAACAAACAATCGAATTAGTACAGACAAAGTATATGGAAGATTTGAACTTGAAAAGTATCGCTCTGATTCTTCATGTTAATGTGATGTATTTGGGGCAGGTTTTTAAAAAAGAAACTGGTAAAAGCTTTTCCAAATACTTAAACCATTATCGAATCAACTTGGCCAAAGAACTACTGTTGCGTTCAAAAGAGCCGGTCAATGACATAGCCAGTCGAATCGGTTACCAAAATCAAGGATATTTTTATAAAAACTTTAAAAAGCTGGTAGGTCAATCTCCTCGAGAATTCCGAGAACAAATACAATAAAATCATGAAGAAAGGAGCTAACGTCAATTGTCAGCTCCTTTTTCGTGTTCTATAAATTGGACGGATTTTCGAATCTTTAATTCGATTGGAACTTCGATGGAAATGGGGGGGGCATTTTTTGNNGGCGTGATCATATGAGCCAGAGAAAGATCATCAAATCCAATAAAAGACATATCGCTTGGGATATCCCATCCCATATCAGCTGCAGTAGAGATCAATTCCAAAGCCAAAATGTCATGTTCAACTATTATACAAGTGTAGCCTTGTTTTTTTGTTTGTTCAAGAAATGACTGGAGCAAATGATTTTGATCCATGTTACTAGGATAGTCACTTTGCTGTAGATGTAAAGTTGGCTGGATCTGATGTTCATGGAGAGCCTTTAAGTAACCTAGATAACGATCCTTGACTGCTGAGTTTTCAAGATAGGAAGCGAATGAAAAGAATAGAATGTTTTTATGTCCTTGCTTGATTGCATATGTAGTCGCCTCATAGCCACCTTGGAAATTAGCTGAAGACACAACGGGAATCGGGAGATCAACAAGTTTTTTATCCAATAAAACAATGGGAAAATCATCAAGCATCAACTTGTATACTAAATCGATCAAGCTGACGGGAAAATTCGGATAAAGAATCACGCCATCGCTTGTTTCGTTAGACAAGGATTGAATCAGTTGGCGCTGTTTGTCAGGGTCGTCTTGAGTAGAATGAATAACTAGATGAAAAGGCGTTGGTTTTAAGTAATCAGAAATGCCTTGTACATATTGTTCTAATCCAGCATTTTTAAAGAAAGGCAGCAATAGCGATATAGTATAAGATCGTTCGGCGGGGAGACCTTTAAAAATCACGAAACTGCCTTTTCCTGGAAACCGGATAATATAGCCTTCTTTGGCTAAGTCATTCAAAGCGCGTTTGCTGGTGATCCGGCTAACTCCAAATTGTCCGGCAAGTTCTTTTTCTGAAGGTAGTTGGCTGTTATATGGAAAAACTCCAGTTAAAATTTGTTTTTTTATTGTGTTGTAAATCAATTTGTAAAGCGGTTCTGTTTTAGACACGATTATGCCCTCCTATTGGTATAGACTTATATCAAGGATATACTATTTAAAATGAAAAAGACAACAAATTTTAGGTGTTTCTATATAAAATAGAGACATACATATATTTTGTAGTTATTAAAGTTTAGGTATTTTATACTAGGTTTATTAAAAGATATAAATACCAAGAAATGGGGAAAAAAAATGGTTTATCAAGAAATACCGATATCAATAGAGAAATTAATGAATGCGGTTACTGAAAAAGCTGCAGAAAACCCAAGATGGGCAGAAAACTTTAATGCTTCCTTTTCGAATACATTATTAACTACGGTAAAAAAACAAACCGATGGAACGACTTTCTTATTAACAGGTGATATTCCAGCTATGTGGCTGAGAGATTCAACTGCTCAAGTTCGTCCTTATTTATTGGTAGCAAAAGAAGATGCAGATATTTCTGATATGATCGCAGGTGTAGTGGAAAGACAATTGCAATACGTTAACTTGGATCCTTATGCAAACGCTTTTAATGAAGAAGCTAATAATGCTGGACACCAAGATGACCACACTGAAATGAATCCGTGGATCTGGGAACGCAAATACGAAATCGACTCGTTGTGTTATCCTATTCAATTAAGCTACTTGCTGTACAAAGAAACCGGCAGAACGGACCAATTTAACAAAACATTTAAAGAAGCAGTAAAGAAAATCTTAGCTCTTTGGAAAGTCGAACAAAATCATGAAAACTCTCCATACAATTTTGAACGCGATACTTGGAGAGAAGAAGATACGTTAGTAAACGACGGCAAAGGTTCGCCGATCGGAGTAACAGGAATGACTTGGTCAGGTTTCAGACCAAGTGATGACCGCTGCATTTACAATTATTTAGTTCCTTCTAATATGTTTGCTGTTGTTGTACTGGATTATTTAAAAGAAGTTTATATGGAAATCTTGAAAGATTCAGCTATTCTGGACGAAATTACTGCATTGCGTGAAGAAATCCAATCCGGTATTGAAAAATTTGCTAAAGTAAAAAATGCAGCAGGTGAAACAGTTTATGCATATGAAGTCGACGGATTAGGCAATTACTCAATTATGGATGATTCGAATGTTCCTAGTTTGTTAGCGGCTCCTTATTTAGGCTATTGTGCCGAAGATGATGAAGTCTATCTAGCAACACGCAAAACAATCTTAAGCAAAGAAAATCCTTATTTTTATGAAGGAAACTGCGCTAAAGGAATCGGAAGTTCGCACACGCCTGAAAATTACGTTTGGCCAATTGCTTTAGCAATGGAAGGGTTAACCACTTCTGATAAAAATGAAAAGAAACGCATCTTAGATTTATTAGTTGAGAATGATGCAGGCACTAAATTAATGCATGAAGGTTTTGATGTCAATAATCCAAACAATTATACGAGAGAATGGTTTTCTTGGGCAAACATGATGTTTTGTGAGCTCGTGTTAGATTATTATGGTCTACGAATTAAAAAATAAGAAGGGGGAAAATAACTTGAAAACATTTCCTGANNCCTGATGGTTTTTTATGGGGAGCTGCAGCCTCAGCGCCCCAAACGGAAGGATCCGCTTTGGTTGATGGAAAAGCTTTGACAACATGGGACAAATGGTTTGAAATGAACCCAGAAAAATTCGATAAACGTGTAGGCCCAAAAGATACATCAAATGTCTACAGGCAATATGCAGAAGATGTCCAATTGATGGAAGACATGAAATTGAACTCTTACCGTACTTCAATCTCTTGGGCGCGGTTGCTGCCAGATGGAAAAACACTCAATCAAAAAGCGGTTGATTTTTACCGTAATTACTTTCTTAGCATGATCGAAAAAGGTGTTGAACCGATTATCAATTTGTTCCATTTTGATATGCCATGGTGGCTGATGGAAAAAGGCGGTTGNNAAAGTTGCTTTTGAACAATTTGGCGACCTAGTCCATCGCTGGACGACGTTTAATGAACCGATCGTGCATGTCGAATGTGGCTATTTATTTGAATTCCATTACCCTGCCGTCGTGGATTTTAAGCGTGCGGTTCAAGTAGGATATCATACGCTAATGGCACACGTTGAAGCTGTTGAACAGTTTCGTAAAGGTCAACATACTGGGAAAATTGGAATTATTTTGAATTTGACACCTGTCTACAGCAAAAGTGATGCACCTGGAGACCTTAAAGCGAAAGAAGCAGCTGATGCGTTAAATGTGAAGAGCTTTCTAGATCCAGTTGTTTTAGGGCATTTCCCTGCTGAATTGATTCAGTTAGTAAAAGAAAATGACTTGCTGCCGGATAGTGAAACCGGCGATAAAGAAAGAATCGCTCGTGCAACAGTTGATTTTTTAGGTGTCAATTATTATCAGCCTAAACGTGTACAAGCAGTTAGTCACCCCACTGTTCCGGCCAAGATGCCAAATGATTTATATGCGGAGTATGACTGGCCAGAGAAAAAAATCAATCCTTATCGTGGATGGGAAATTTATCCAGAAGCTCTTTACGATATTGCAATGCGGTTAAAAAATGAATACGGAAATATTCCTTGGTATGTTTCTGAAAACGGCATGGGAGTAGCCGAGGAAGAACGATTTATGAATGATGAAGGCATCATACAAGACGATTATCGAATTGAATTTGTTCATGATCACTTAACTGAGTTGCATAAAGCAACCGAAGAAGGCAGCAATTGTTTCGGATATCATATGTGGACATTTGCCGATTGCTGGTCTTGGTTAAATGGATACCGCAATCGTTATGGTTTTTATCGTGTCGATATTGAGAACGACTTTAAACGAACGCCTAAAAAAAGCAGCTTTTGGATGAAATCTGTGATTCAACAAAATACAATTGATTAAAGGAGAAAACAATGAAAAAGAAAGTATATATTTTGTCCCATAGTCACTGGGACCGCGAGTGGTACTTACCATATGAACAGCACCATATGCGTTTGATTGAATTAATGGACGATGTGTTGGAATTATTCGAAACAGATCCAGAATTTAAAAGTTTCCATTTAGATGGACAAACGATTATTTTAGATGACTATTTGCAAGTACGGCCTAATAAAAAAGACTTGGTTAAGAAACACATTCAGAATGGTAAATTAAAAATCGGTCCTTTTTATATTTTGCAAGATGCTTTCTTAACAAGCAGTGAGTCAAATGTCCGCAATATGCTTGTCGGCATGGACGAAAGCAAACAATGGGGTGCTCCAGTTAAATTAGGCTACTTCCCTGATACTTTTGGAAATGCCGGACAAACACCACAAATGATGGAACAAGCTGGATTTGATGTAGCAGCTTTTGGCCGTGGAGTTAAACCAACTGGCTTCAATAATGTTGTGGTCAATGACGACAAGTACGCTTCACAATTTTCAGAAATGTGGTGGAAAGGGCCAGACGAATCAAAAATTTTAGGACTGTTATTTGCTAACTGGTACAGCAACGGAAATGAAATTCCAACCGACAAAGCAGAAGCACAAACTTTTTGGGAGACCAAATTAAATGATGCAGGATTGTATACTTCGACTAATCATGTCTTAATGATGAACGGTTGCGACCATCAACCTGTTCAAAAAGATTTGTCTACCGCTATTCGAGTTGCAAATGAATTGTATCCTGATATTGAATTTGTACATGCTACCTTTGAAGAATATTTAACAGCTTTAAAGAAAGACTTACCCGATAATTTAAATACAGTTTCAGGCGAATTAACTTCACAAGAAACAGATGGCTGGTATACATTAGCAAATACAGCTTCAACACGGGTATATTTGAAACAATGGAATACTCAAGTTTCTCGCTTGCTTGAAAATATTGCAGAGCCATTAGCAACGATGGCCTATGAAACAGCTG
>DIDU01000192.1:0-3940 GCA_002418295.1 Carnobacterium sp. UBA5792
TAAAGAAATGAGTTTTATAGGTATTCAAGCATTGATTAGTATCGGATCTCATGTTTTTTTCATATTGGTATCTTTTTGGGCTTTAAAAGCCTTAATGATTGAAAAATGGATTAAAAAAAACCACGTTGGACAAGCAAAACTAATTTACTTGTTTTTGTCAATTACAATTGGATATACAGTAAGTTCATTTGTGATAGAATTTATTCTGATGTCAAGAAACTTAATCTTTTTGTTCTAAATTTTTACATGTTAAAAATTAAAGAATTGAAACTAAACTGACTTCTATGCTATAATATGCAAGATTGCTGTAAATTGTTAGAGCGACAGGCTTAGGTAGTTGGCAACAGAAATTTCGGAGGGATAGAATCATGAAAAAGATGATTATTCGCGGCGGTAAACGTCTTGAAGGAACAGTAAAAGTAGAAGGCGCAAAAAATGCTGTTTTACCCATTTTAGCAGCATCCATCTTGGCAAGCAAAGGGCAAAGCAAATTAAGTAATGTGCCGATTTTGTCAGATGTTTTTACAATAAATGAAGTATTACACCACTTAAATTTAACCGTTGATTTTAATGAAACCGATAAAGAAATTACATTAGATGCTTCAGGAGAATTGAATTTTGAAGCTCCATTTGAATATGTTAGTAAAATGCGTGCCTCAATTGTTGTGATGGGCCCGCTTTTAGCACGGCTGGGTCATGCTAAAGTTGCATTGCCAGGCGGCTGTGCGATTGGAACACGACCAATTGATTTGCATTTAAAAGGATTCGAAGCGATGGGTGCCAGAGTACATATTGAAAATGGCTATATCGAAGCTTTCGCAGACACATTAAAAGGGGCTCGCATTTACTTGGACTTCCCGAGTGTGGGAGCAACGCAAAATATTATGATGGCTGCTACATTAGCAGAAGGCACTACGACCATTGAAAACGTCGCTCGTGAACCTGAAATCGTCGATTTAGCTAATTTCTTAAATCGAATGGGTGCTAAAGTCTTCGGAGCCGGAACAGAAACGATCCGGATCGAAGGAGTTGAAACACTAGTCGGCACGGACCATAGCATTATTCCTGACCGGATTGAAGCAGGAACATTCATGGTAGCTGCAGCAGCAACAAAAGGAAATATCTTTATTGAAGATGCTGTTTCTGAACACAATAAACCATTGATTTCAAAATTAACAGAAATGGGTGTTCAATTCATTGAAGAAAAAAATGGCTTACGCGTTATTGGACCTGAAAAATTAAAAGCTACAGATGTTAAAACGATGCCGCATCCAGGTTTTCCGACTGATATGCAAGCTCAGATCACCATTGCACAAGTGGTAGCTGAAGGCACAAGTACAATGAAAGAAACGGTATTTGAAAATCGTTATATGCATATGGAAGAACTTCGTAAAATGAACGGCTCGTTTACTGTGGAGAATCAAACATTAGTGATTTATGGCCCTGCTAAATTGCAAGGAGNNTAGACCGCGGCTATTATGAATTTCATAAAAAACTTCAAAACCTGGGAGCAGATATTGAACGAATCGATGAAACAGCTACCCACGTTTTAAAAGATGAAGAATTGAGTACTTTATTCAACGGATAACAAACGGACGAAAACTGGAATGAATTTGCCTTTAAAGGCGTTTATTCCAGTTTTTTTAATAAAGTAGAATAAGATAATTTTTTTGTATTCAATGACTAGCGGGCTTGTTTCACTTTTTTATTTATAGCTTTATTAAAAAAGTCAAGCAAATAGTGATTTTTTTTAAAACATCATTTCAGATTAAGTTGAAACATGCTATAATTATAAATTAGGTGGCTAGTACAAAAAAACTTGCTATAAATTGAACAAGAGCTTGAGAGGAGAACGTAGTAATGGCGAAAGACATAGGAATCGATTTAGGAACGGCCAATGTATTGATTCATGTAAAAGGAAAAGGAATCGTGTTAAACGAACCTTCAGTAGTTGCAATCGACACTAAAACCAATCGTGTCTTAGCGGTTGGAGAAGAAGCATACTTGATGGTCGGACGTACGCCTGGCAACATTCGTGCTATTCGTCCTTTAGATGGCGGAGTTATCGCTGACTTTGATATTACCGAAGCTATGTTAACTCACTTTATTGATAAATTAAATGTAAAAGGATTTTTATCTAAACCAAACATTTTAATTTGCTGTCCAACAAATATTACAGCAATTGAACAAAAAGCAATTATTGAAGCAGCAGAAAAAAGCGGTGGGAAAAATGTTTTCCTTGAAGAAGAGCCTAAAGTTGCCGCAATTGGCGCAGGGATGGATATCTTCCAACCAAGCGGAAATATGGTCATTGATATTGGTGGCGGAACAAGCGATATTGCTGTCCTTTCTATGGGAGGCATTGTAACGAGTCGTTCATTGAAAGTAGCCGGAGACCGGATGGACAATGAAATTACTCAGTTTGTAAAGAAAAACTACAAGCTAATGATCGGTGAACGCACAGCTGAATCAATCAAAATGGAAGTAGGAACTGTTTTCCCTAATAACCGTGATGATTCTATGGATGTTAGAGGCCGAGATATGGTGAGCGGTCTACCAAGAACGATTACCATTAAATCCAGTGAAGTCCAAGAAGCTACGGCAGAATCAATGGCAATGCTAGTTCAACAAGCAAAAGACGTCTTAGAACAAACTCCACCTGAATTATCAGCCGATATTATTGATCGCGGAATCATTTTAACCGGCGGAGGAGCTTTACTAGATGGCATTGACCAGCTTTTCGCTGAACAATTAAAAGTACCTGTCTTTGTGGCTGAACAGCCTTTAGATTCTGTTGCACTAGGAACGGGTATTTTATTAGAAAACATGACCAAGAAAAAATTCAGTGTGTAAATAAAAATTCTGGAAAATGAGGTGAGATCGTGACAAAAGAGAAAATCGCAACGCAAATGGTGTCATTTGTATTAAAAGTTTTACTTGTTCTTGTCTTGATCGCTATCGCTTTAATTCTTGGCGCAATGGTAGGATATGGTATTCTGGGAGACGGCAACCCTTTTGCCATCTTTGATATGTCAACTTGGGGTCACATCTTTAGTTACTTTACTAAGCCGACTATCGTCAATGGATAATGAAATAAACAATTAAAAACAAGAAACGCCAAATGAGGAATATGTTCCGATTTTTGGTGTTTTTTTTTGCTTGAAAAAACGAAATGTTTTGTTTTTAGCAGATAATCAATGTGAAAGGAAAGAAGAGAAGGAGGAGAAGAAATGAATCAAACCAATTTAGTCGGTCGGCTGGTCAGAGAAATTGAAGTAAAAGAAGTAGGAGAAGGAAAAATTGTGCTAAACAATACNNTTCAAAAGCGAGCAAGGACAACAAGCCGATTTTATCCCAATTGTTGCTTGGGGACAAGTAGCTAAGTTGCTGCAGATCTATTGTGAAAAAGGAGACTTGGTGGGGTTGACCGGACGTATTCAATCAAGGTCTTATTTGAGTAAAGAAGAAGAAACCATTTTTGTCGTTGAACTGCTGGTTGATGAGGTTGATTTTTTACAAGGAAAAAGAAGTACAACAAGTGCAAGTTCTTCATTTAAAGAAAGCAAACAACATACGTCCTATTAATAAATAAAGAAGCAAATAAATTTATTTCTATTACTTGAAACGCTGCCTCTTGAAAGAAGCAGCGTTTTTGTGCTGGAGTAGAGTATTATAAATTTTTTTCATTCGATGTCTAGCGGTTCAGCTAAACCATGATCGCATTGCTCTCTCGCATACTGTTCAACTTCTACGCTGCGTTCGCATACCGTATCTGTAAGCAGCTAAAGCTGCCACAGCTTCGGCATATGCTACTAAAGCAGCAAGTTTCTCAGCAAAGCCTGCCTCTCGGAAATTAGATAAATAAAGGGCCTAAAGTCTAGCTAAGTCTAGCTACGCGAGCTTTATACTAGTCGACGTAACCAGCTAAAGCTGGAAGTCT
>DIDU01000192.1:3985-4262 GCA_002418295.1 Carnobacterium sp. UBA5792
CGGGCTTGTCCCGCTTTTCTTATGTATGACATTAGTCCGTTTCTATACGAAAAAAAGAAAAACAGTGGACTTAAATCAAATCATTAGCTTATCGTTCATTTGCCTTTCAAAAAAGTGTATACTAAACTAAAGTTAGAGTTAAAGAAAAGAGAGGCTTGTTAAAATGAAAATAAGCATGATAGAAGATAATTCATCGGTTTGTGAAATGATGGAAATGTTTTTTCAAAAAGAACAGTGGGAAGCAAGCTTTATACAAGATGGCAAAGAAGGATTAGAT
>DIDU01000192.1:4278-6302 GCA_002418295.1 Carnobacterium sp. UBA5792
TTCTTGATTTGAATTTACCCAGTATGGATGGCATGCAAATTTGCCGCGAAATACGCAACGTTTCAAAAACGATTCCTATTATTATGTTGACTGCTAAAGATTCCGAAAGCGACCAAGTGATCGGATTGGAAATGGGGGCGGATGATTATGTCACCAAACCATTCAGTCCGTTAACCTTGATTGCTCGAATCAAAGCTTTAACGAGACGTGCAAATTTAAGCCGAGAAAATAATGATGAACTAGAAAGACCATATGAAATTGAAACCAAGCATTTAAAAATAGATAAAAAGACACGAGAAGCTTTTTTGTATGATCAGGAAATTGAGGGATTGACCCCTAAAGAGTTTGAATTATTGTATACACTTGCCAAGAATCCTAAACAAGTTTTTTCAAGAGAACAATTATTGACCATGATTTGGGATTACGAGTATTTTGGAGATGAGCGTACAGTAGATGCACATATAAAAAAATTAAGACAGAAAATCGATAAAAACGGTCCTCAAGTCATTCAAACTGTTTGGGGAGTAGGATATAAATTTGACGATACTGAGGTAGAGTAAATGAAGTTGAAATATTTTTATCAACAAATGTTAGCTTTTTTTGCTGTGATCTTAACGCTGCTGGTTATTATGGGTTTTTCTTTTTTGCAGTTTGCTCGAAATACAACCTATGGAAATACGGAGAAGCAATTATACGGCTATGCTGAGGCGTTGATTTCAGGCGGCTTACAACAAGACCAGCTCGATAATGGACAACTAGTGTTGAGCAACCAAGGAGTGACAGTCAGTGTATTCAGCAATGAGGACTTAATGATTTATCCTAAGACGGATAAGGCCTATTCAAGCGGTCTTTCAGAACAAGACCTGAAAAAGTTAGCAGCAGGTAAACGACTTTCTTTAACAGTGCGACAAAAAGACTTTTATGGAAATGACCAACAAATGGCAATTGTGTATTTACCTTTTTTTACACAGGATAACGGAGTCTTTTCAGGATTCGTGGCTGTTAGTTCACCTATCAGCGGGATTGAAGCTACTTTGATGGCTTTGCGAAACAATCTCTTTAGTGCGTTCTTGTTTTCTTCTCTAGGTGCGTTTATCATCAGCCTGATTTTTGCTAAATACCAAGTGAACCGTATTAATCGATTAAGACGGGCTACTCATACGGTTGCTGGCGGCGGGTTTGATATTCAATTGGAAAATCATGGTAGAGATGAATTTGATGATTTAGCTGGTGACTTTAATAGTATGGTAAATTCTTTGAAGAGTTCCCAAGAAGAAATTGAACGCCAAGAAAACCGGCGTAGGCAATTTATGGCTGATGCTGCCCATGAGATGCGGACGCCTTTGACTACTATTAACGGACTGTTGGAAGGTTTGGAACACGACATGATACCAGAACATCAAAAACAACGGAGTATTGAATTGATGCACAATGAAACGCGCCGATTGATCCGTTTAGTAAATGAAAATTTAGATTATGAAAAAATCCGTTCCAATCAAATCATTTTACGTAAACAAAGCTTTAATGCGCATGAAGCTTTGGAAATGATTGTTGAACAGCTTTCGAGCAAGGCCCAAACAGCTAATGATCATCTGATCGTGGACTGTCCTCTGGATATGCAGATTTATGCCGATTATGACCGTTTTGTTCAAATTATGGTCAACCTTATTCAAAATGCGATTCAATTCACGCAAGATGGGGAAATTAAGCTTACAGGTCAAATGAACTCACATGAAAGCATCATTACTATTGAAGATTCTGGAATAGGAATGGAAGCAAAAGAAGTGGAGAACATTTGGGAACGTTACTATAAAGCCGATGTCTCTAGAAAAAATACATTATATGGTGAGTCGGGGTTAGGACTAGCTATTGTCCAACAATTGATGAATTTACATGAAGCAACGATCACGGTTGAGAGCATACCTGGAAAAGGAACAACATTTACATTGGTTTTTCCTTTTGAAGAAGGCCATTCAACAAACTAAAACAGCAAACAAAAAATCCGATGTACTGACCTCTTAGGC
>DIDU01000192.1:6425-11493 GCA_002418295.1 Carnobacterium sp. UBA5792
CAGGAGCATTAGTTTTATATAAATCAGCTGTTGAGCGACCACCGTTTAGATGATATAAACTCGTTGATTTATCGCCCAGTTCTGCGTTGACCGCTTTTAATCGTTCAATTTGATTCTGGTAATCATAAGAAGCGGGATCAATTTCCTTTAATCCTTCAGGAGTATAGAAACGTAATAAATCACTGTTCAAAATACTGTCAGATAAGCTCAATTGTGTAGCCACAGCTTCTTTTAGCTTTTCTTTTTCAGCGATAACTTCTTCTGATGGTTCTTCAATCAATTCTCCGGTAGCTGTATCATAAATGTTGGAGCCGTTAATGGTGTATTTAGGTGTAACAACATCACCATTACGGAAAGCGACGGTTTGATCATGATCTGCTGAAAATAAATCCGTTCCCAACATAACATTGTCTTTTGTCTCCACACCTAGTAAGTGCATCAGTGTAGGCAGCATGTCTACTTGTCCACCGAATTGTTCATTGATCTTTCCATTAGTCGTTCCAGGAATGTGATACATTAACGGGATCCGTTGCATCATATCGTTATTGTAGCCATCCCATGTTTCAGGATCTTCACCTAGTAAAGGTGCTAATGTTTTATTTCTTGAATTTGAAATACCATAGTGGTCTCCGTATAAGACGATAACAGAATTCTCATACAGACCAGAATCTTTCAAATAATTGAAAAATTCTTCAACTGCTTGATCCAAATAATGAGCCGTTACAAAGTAATTGTTGATCGTATCGTCTGCTGTTTGAGCAGGCTTGAAGTCAACGTTTGCTTCATCCAAAGGATATGGGAAGTGATTAGAAACAGAGATCATTTTAGTATAAAAAGGTTGAGGCAGTTGTTCCAAGTATTGAACAGATTCTTTGAAGAATAATTTATCTTTTAATCCATATTCCAACGTATTGCCTTCGGACATGTCATAATAACTGGCATCGAAGAAGTAATCCACGCCCATTTGCTTATATGTGTTGTTCCGGTTCCAGAATGAACCTACATTCCCATGCATGACCGCGCTAGTATAGCCTTTTTCTGAACCTAAAATTTGATAAGCAGATTCAAAAGTATTGCTGCCGCCGACTTGGGTAAATGCACCGCCTTGCGGTAAACCGAATAACGAGTTTTCTAACAACATTTCAGAATCCGAAGTTTTTCCTTGTCCTACTTGATGGAACAAGTTAGAAAAACTTTGCGTTTGTTGATCATGGTAAATACTATTTAAGAAAGGAGTAACTTCGTGTAATTCACCATTTTCATCTTCTAATTCGTAATCGATCAGAAATTGTTGGAAACTTTCTAAATGCAAGTAAATAACATTGCGGTTTTCAGCAATCCCAAACATATCTGGATTTGGTGCAGCGTAATGATCATCTAGGTAAGAAAGAACGGCTTCCATATCAGATTCATCAGCGTTTGCTTTATTTTGATTCGATTGAGCAGTTTGGTAGCCGTCATACATTGTAAAAAAGTTAATCCCTAAGTATTTTACAATGTAATTCCGGTCAAATGTACGAGCTAATAGTTGTGGACGGTTGCTTTCCGATAATGCAAGATTACCTGCAAATAAGGTAACAGCTAAGGTAGTGATTGCGATAGCAGAACGTTTTTTATACGGACGCATGTCAATTTTGATTTTTTTGGTCAAGACCAGACCTAATAAGAAAACAAAATCGATCCAATAAAAAATGTCGCTGGCTGTCAATAACGCTGTTGTACTAGCACCTAATCCGCCAGCTACGTTTCCTGCTCCCAGCATGGTCGTTACGGCAAGGAAATCAGAGAATTCCCGGTAATAGAGAATATTGGCGAATAGCAAAGTACTTAATAAAAAGTAAATGACAAATAGCGCGGTGTAAGCCTTCTTGCTCTTTTTAAAATAAAGTGCGATGGAAAAGAACAAAACTGTACTAGCAACCGGGTTGAAGAACAAGATAAATTGCTGCATTGCTCCGGTAACACCGAGTGAAAATTCCCTCGTGTAGCTGAGATAAGTTTTTGCCCAAAACAAAACGACTGCTAAAGAAAAGAAACCGAGCCGTGTATTGAGTATATTTTTTAGTTTAGTCACTGATTTAAATCCTCCTTAAAAATACGAAGAACAGGATAGATGTTCTTTTATTTAAATTGAAAAAATTTCATGTTTTTTTGAATAGTTGGATTTCTTCAAAAGATATCACTCTATATTTTACAGCTAATTTACAAGTTAGTCAATTTTATCACCTGAATGATACCAGTCAAACGTAAGAAAAAGGCGGCTAGAGTAGGCTGCTCTAACAGAAGGTTAAATTTAAGTAAAGTTTTTGTTCATTTTAATCAAAAAAAGACGTAGAGTAAGTTATAATAAGGAACATCAGATAAAGGGAGGTTTTGCCTCACAATGTATTTTTTACAAAGTTTATTTGACTTAACAGAGAATATGTTCGGAGATTCAATCAATCATTTTCCATTAATCGAGCTCATCTTTTATAGTCTGGATCAAGCATTATTTTATTTTATCTTTTGGATAGTGGGGCGTAGTCTTTATCTTACTTTTGTCAAAAGGAAGAAAGTGACTTTTAACATCCGGCGAGAAGTTATTTTAAGTACCTTTATTTTTTATGTAATTTTATTGGTACATTTAACAGTCTTTCGAGAAGAGAACAGGATAGGGAACGTAGAACTATCTATTCGTTCTCTAGATCAAATTAATTTGACGCCTTTTGTTCATACCTTTAAACTGACAGAAGGAGTGACGTTGTTTGACTATTATTATAATTTGTATGGAAACATCCTTTGGTTTGTCCCGATGGGGTTTGGTACGGCTTATTTAATGAAAAAAAAGCCCTTTTTCTTTAAAACTTTATTGATTGGTTTTAGTGTGTCTTTTTCAATTGAAACCATGCAATTTTTATTTCAAACAGGGATCGCTGATATAGATGATTTGATTTTTAATACGACCGGAACACTAGTAGGATTGCTGCTTTATATAGTCAGCCACTGGATCTACTGTAAAATAAGAGCTGAAAAAGAAAGAAAAAGCGGGTAGGAATTATAACCTAAACGTTTTATTTAAAAAAAACAGATTTAAAAGGAGTTCAACAATTGTGGAAAAATATATGTTAAAAAGACGGGCAACAGAACGTGCTCGTAACGGGTACCCTTTATTGGTATTGGAAGATTTTGTTAAAGAACCAAAAGTAGCAGAAGGCACGCTGATAGAATGCATAGATGAACAAAGAAAATTTGTGGCGGTTGCTTACTTGGCGAAACAAAATAAAGGCGATGGTTGGATATTAACTACACAGCCATCTGTAGAAATTGATCAATCTTTTTTTGAAAACCTCTTTCAAGAAGCCATCGATCACCGGTCAATTTTCAAGTTAAATGAACAAACGACCGCTTATCGTATTTTCAATGGAGAAGGCGATGGATTAGGCGGGATTACGATTGATTTTTATGAGGATTACTATGTNNATAAGCACCGGGATAAAATCTTAGCGGCTTTCGAAGCTGTTGTACCAGAATACCAAGGAATTTATGAGAAGTTACGTTTTGAAACCAAGATGAAACCAGCAACAGATCTGATTGCCGGAAACCCGGCACCTGAGCCTTTGATAATCAAAGAAAATGGAATCAAGTATGCCACTTATTTAAATGATGGGCTGATGACAGGCATTTTCTTAGATCAACGAGACGTTCGTCAAAGTTTGTTGGAAAATTACGCAATGGGTAAATCAATATTAAACACATTTAGTTATACGGGGGCTTTTTCAGTTGCTGCAGCAATGGGTGGTGCAACTGAAACCACCAGCGTAGATTTAGCCAAACGCAGTTTACCCAAAACCATCGAACAATTTGAGTTGAATGGGCTTGATCCAGCTAACCAGATTATTCGGGTAATGGACGTTTTTGATTACTTTAAATACGCTCTTCGCCATCATTTATTGTTTGATGTAGTAGTGGTTGATCCGCCAAGTTTTGCTCGTTCAAAAAAACGGACATTCAGTGCGGCTAAAGATTATAGTCTGTTACTGGAAGATATAATCCAATTGACTGCACCCAACGGAATCATTATTGCTTCAACGAACGCAGCGAATGTTACCACTAAAAAGTTCGAGGGATTTATTGAAGAAGCTTTTAACAATCAACAAACTGCTTATACAATAGAAGAAAAATATACCTTGCCAGATGATTTCAAAATCAACCCTGCATTTTCTCAAGGAGATTATTTGAAAGTATATGTGATACGTAAAAAATAAATAGTTCTCAAATGAAAGAGTCAAAGAAGGTTAGAAATAAATGAAAAAAACAAAGCAGCAAAAAACGAATGCTATTCGTCTGCTGGATAAAGCGGACATACCTTATCAACTTCATGAGTACCCTTGGAGTGAAGATCATTTAGACGCAAGTGCAGTAGTTGAAGGAGTAAAAGTTCCCAGCGAGTGGATTTTTAAAACGATTGTAACGGTCGGGGACAAAACGGGGGCAATCGTTGCTTGTATTCCGGGAGCCAGTGAGATCAATTTAAAAGCCTTGGCGAAAGTCAGCGGAAATAAACGAGTTGAACTGTTGAAATTAACGGAATTAGAAAAGACAACAGGGTATATCCGAGGCGGTTGGTCGCCGCTTGGTATGAAAAAGCTCTTGCCAACGTACCTGTCAAAACATGCAGAAAAAATGGATAAGGTCGTTATTTCGGCAGGCAAACGCGGCTTGCAAGTAGAATTAAATCCACTAGACCTGCAACAACTCACTTCAGCCGTTTTTGCAGAAATAGAAGCTTAAATAATAGAAAAGCAGTACAAGCTGCTCTGGCTCGACAGGAAAATATTTAGTGGCTGTAGGATGTTCTATCCGTACAGACAATTAAACAGAGAAGCGCTAGCAACGTTGTGCAAGTTCAGCAGCAGTAGCACTGTGAGCGAAGCTCAAGTGCACCGTGTCTCTAAGCCATTAAAAAGGCAAGAGCCATGGCGAATGAGCATGCTGCGCAATTGCTAGGAGACTTCCAGCTTTAGCTGGTTAGTCGAATAGTACAAAGCGAGTGCAGCGAGACTTTGGGACCCTTGTTTCTTATCTTTTT
>DIDU01000194.1:0-1460 GCA_002418295.1 Carnobacterium sp. UBA5792
AGTACCAGTTCCTCCGCCCATACCAGCCGTTACAAAAATCATATCGGCACCACGCAAAGCTTCAGCAATTTGTTCTTCGCTTTCTTCTGCAGCTTTACGTCCAATTTCTGGATTTGCACCTGCGCCTAAACCACGTGTCAATTTTGGTCCTAATTGGATTTTCACTTCTGCATTTGATCCTGCAAGTGCTTGAATATCTGTATTGGCTACGATAAACTCTACACCTTTAACACCTTCATCAATCATACGGTTAACGGCATTGTTTCCCGCTCCGCCCACACCGATCACTTTAATTATTGCCCCATTAGCTGGATTTGTATCGAACTCTAATTCCATTCTATTTCCTCCTACTTGCACTTTTTAGTGGTATTAATCGAAAAAGTTAGAAAAGAAGCTTTTGGCTTTGTATGAGAATGTATCTTCTTTTCTTTTGATTTTTTTCTTTGGTTCATCCGCTGCTTCAACTTGGTTTTTATTATAATCTAAATCTGGCAAATGCGAATCATGAACCGAACCAGCTTCAATCTGCTGGTTTTTAGTAACAGAATGTCCTTTTACAATTTGGTTGATTTCATCTAAATGTGCTTCATAATGAACTAAACCAATACCTGTTGTAAAAGTTGGGTAACGCATCCCCATTTGATCAGGAATATAAAGTTTAACATTTATTTCAAAGATATCTTCTGCTAAATCAACGACNNGAACTAAGCGGGCTTCGATAATTTCTGATAGGTATTGTTCGTCTACTTTTATAGGCTTGCTTTGTCCAACAACATCTACTGGAAACTCTTCATCCGGAGAAGTTTCTTCTGGCAAAGCATATCCATAATCGCGTTTGATTCTTTCAGCGCTTTCAAGTGACGTATTCAAAACAACAGAAATATCTTTTGTTACATATTCTCCGCCTTCTTGATTAACATATGCAAATTTCAATTGATTATCGTGCATAACCGATACGGTAGTTTGACCGCCTCCCATATCAATTAAAATAGTGCCGAAATCACGTTCTCCGTCTGTCATTGCTATGCTGCTTGCTGCCAGCGGCTGGAGAACGATATCTTGAATATGCAATCCTGCTTTTTCAACACATCTTTTTGTATTATGAAGAATGGTTTTCGGTCCAGTGATCATCGTTGCGTGCATTTCTAATCGAACACCGATCATCCCCCGAGGATCTCGTATTCCATCGAATCCATCTACTAAAAATTCTTCCGGGAAAACAGCAAGAATTTCACGTTCAGGCGGTACTGATTTTACCATAGCAGCTGCTAGAACACTTTCTACATCTTCTTCAGTTATTTCATGGTTATCTCCTGCAACAGCAATCATGCCATGGCACGGTTCTATTTCAATATTGTTGCTTGGGATACCTACAACGACATTACGGATGTCTACGTTTGCCTTTTGTTCAGCTTGTTTAATGGCTTTATTGATTGAGTCAACTGTTTTGTCAATATCTA
>DIDU01000194.1:1492-3008 GCA_002418295.1 Carnobacterium sp. UBA5792
GTAAATTTTATATTTGTCCTTCTTCTTTACCATAGACATGTTTAATTTTACCATATCAGTTCTCAATTTACGAAGCTTTTAATAGAATTTCTCTATTATTATCGGGCTTTTTATTTCTTATTTTTGATATTATTCTTTATTATTTGCTGATTCTGTATTTTCTTTTGAAGATTCTGATTCAAAAGGCATGAAATAAATACCTACTTCAATATTGATAACCCCTTTTTCTTCCCCTATTTTTTCCACTATATCAGGGTAATAGACCATTTTTTCCGCGAAAGACAGAATGGAAGCCACTACTTGATTGCCATCATTCATATAAAGTGTGATTAAATAATCATCTGTTTTGCTCGGGGTATATTCAATTTCAGAGATACTGTTATGAATGTTCTCGTTCAACACTTGATATTGTTCCAACATTTTATTAAGTGCTTTTCCTTCTTTAAAATTAACGAAAATTGGCGGATTGCCAATGGATACTTTTCTACTTTCGTTTACAATTTTTCCATTTGAAAGAATATTGTAGTACTCGTCCCCTTTTTCCAAGTAGGCTACGGTCTTATATTCTGAAACCACTAATTCGTAAGAATTTATGCTATTAAATTTCAGTTTCATTGATTTCACTTGAGGCAATTGTTTTTTTATAGTTGTCTCTATTTTATTTCTCGAAAAAAAAGTTTCCCATAATGAATCTCCAGAACGTATTTGACTGGCATCAATAACAGCTTGATCGGTAACTTCTTTGGTTCCCGAAACAGAAACTTGGTCAACTTTACTTAAAGGTGTAATAAAATACACGACTATCAAAATTGCAAATGAAAATAAAAAAAGTAGCGAAACCAAGCGGCGATACATCTTTTTACGTCGCTTCTCTTTTAATTTTGGAAGTTTATCTTCCAAAGAATAATCTTTTCCTTCGGATTGTCCCGCTCTTTTGTTGTTGTCTTTCTTTAAAGATTCGTTTTCTTTTCCAACAGAAGATAATTGCGCAGGCAATTTTTTCTTCTTATTAAAGGTTTTTCGTTCATCTGCCATGCGCTAATCCTCCTCGTACTGTTATTAATGACTAATTTCTTGCATAATTTGAATAAGATGANNCCCTAATTTTTTGGCTTCAGTCGCCATCGCTTCACGGGTATCTTCATGCAGCATCAATTCATCAATCGCTTGCACTAAACTGACTCCATTCAATTCTTTTTCAGCAATCATTTTCGCTGCACCACGTTTAGTAAGACTTTCAGCATTTCTGGTTTGATGGTCATGGGTTACATAAGGACTTGGAATTAAAATACTTGGCAATCCTAAAGCGGTTAATTCGGCTAATGTAGTTGCTCCACTTCTTGAAACAACTAATTCTGCATTTGCAAAAACTTCAGGCATATTTTCGATATAGGGCACAACTGCTATTGAATGCGTTTTTTCTAAATAAGTCTGTACTTGCTCTTTAATTTTCTCATAATGAATTTCACCTGTAGCAAATAACATTTGGTAATCTTTAGTCGCTAATATGGGCAAA
>DIDU01000194.1:3074-9496 GCA_002418295.1 Carnobacterium sp. UBA5792
ACAGCATCTAACTGATATTCTTCCAAAATAGCAGAAGGTTTTATTCCTACAACTTCTTGTGCTCTCGGATTTCCGGTATACACAACTTTTTTAGCATATTTACCAAATTCTGCACGCGCTTCTTCAAAGCAAACGGCTATTTTGGTTACATAACGTGCTAAGAATTTGTTGGTTACGCCTGCCACGCTGTTTTGTTCATGAATGATAGTTGGTATACCCAGTTTTGATGCGGCGTAAACAACTGGAGCACAAACATAGCCGCCAGTACCGATAACAACATCAGGTTGAAATGCTTTAACAATCTTTTTAGATTTTTGTATGCTTTTAATAAATAACTGAATTGTTTTAACATTGCTGATCGAAAGCGAACGTTTAAAACCTTGTATTTCCACAGACTCAAACGCAATGCCTGCATTTCGAACAATTCGACTTTCTAATCCTTTTTCAGTNNTTATGTAAGGCCATTTTGAGGGCCTACTCCTCCTCTTCTTCTTTAGCAATTAACTGACTGATCGATTGAATAAAGGCATCGCCTCGAACTTCAAAACTTCGGTATTGATCCCAGCTTGCACAAGCAGGCGATAACAGAATCACTTCTCCTGGCTGNNGTCAAAAGCTACCGGAACAGCTGCTTCTACGTTTTGCACGAATTCGATTTGTTGGACACCCGCTTTTTTTCCTGTTTCTGCCAATTTTGCAGCTGTTTCGCCAAACAAAACTAACGCTTTTACTCTTTTTAATTCTGGTATCAACTCATCAAAATCGTTTCCGCGATCTAAGCCGCCCGCTAGCAAAATAACCGGAACATCAAAACCCTTTAAGGCGTTCTTTGTTGCTAAATTATTTGTTGCTTTTGAATCATTGTAGAAACGTCTTTGCTGATATTCTCTCACGAATTGAGTCCGATGCTTTACTCCAGAAAATTGTTGCAGGCATTCACGTATGGCCCCATTTTCTTGGTTGAGCAATTTAGCGACCGCTATAGCAGCCATTGCATTTTCAACATTGTGATCTCCTGGAACTAAAATAGAGGCTTTGTTCATGACAGGCTCATCTCGGTAAAAAATCACTTCATTTTCTAAATACACTCCATTGCTTACGCGTTCAAGTCGAGAAAACGGAATAATTTGAGCTTGACTGCTTTTAGCCAATTCTCTCAGTTCTGGTTGATCCCAATTAACAACCAGATAATCATCAGCAGTTTGGTTTTCAGTGATTCGCATTTTGGCTGCAACATATTCTTCTCTTGTTCCATGGTAATCCAAATGGGCAGAATAAATATTTGTAATAACTGCAATATGAGGTTTCATTTCTGTGATTCCCATCAATTGAAAACTAGAAAGCTCCATTATGATTTCATCGTCAACTGTTGCCTGTTGCGCTACTAGACTAGCCGGAGTCCCGATATTGCCTGCTACATAGGCATGGCCATTTTCCCGGTTCATATTCAACAACTCAGCTATCATGGTAGTTGTCGTCGTTTTTCCATTAGTCCCAGTTACACCAATCAGCATACTCTCAGCAACTTCATAAGCTAGTTCTACTTCTGTAATGACCGGTATTTGTTTTTCCAACGCACGAACAATGATAGGATTATTATACATAATTCCCGGATTCTTAACGATCCATTCAAAATCCTCATCTAATAGTTCAACAGGATGTCCGCCAGTTACTACACGAATACCGGATTCTAATAATTCTTGAGCCTCCGGATTTTCATCAAAGCTTTTATAATCATTCACTGTTACTAAAGCACCTAATGAATGAAGCAATTTGGCAGCATTAACCCCGCTTAGAGCCAAACCTAAAACTAAAACTTTTGTATTTTCATAACGTTTAATTTTCTTCATTGCTAAACCTCTTTCTAACTGGACTATTTTCAAACTAAGCAAAGTGACAATGACTAACTAACGAGTCCTTTCCTCTTACTTATTTTNNAGAATGATCCATAAACATAAACTAGCTGTAAGCAAACCGATAATCCAAAATGTTCCTACTCCCCGCCATTCACTCCAACCACTCATTTCGAAATGATGGTGAATAGGACTCATTTTGAAAACCCGTTTTCCAGTTAGTTTAAAAGATGTCACTTGAATCATGACACTTGCTGTTTCGATTACGAAAATAAGCCCAATCAACAGCAAAGACCATTCTTGCTTCAATAAAATAGAGATAGCAGCTAACCCGCCACCTAAAGCTAATGAACCAACATCTCCCATAAAGATTTTTGCTGGTTTTTTATTGAAAAAGAAAAAACCAACCAATCCGCCGCTGACGGTTAAACAAAAAATCAATACATCTGTTTGGGCTTGCTGCCAAGCAATAATAGCGTAGGCACTATAGGCAATTGTTGCTGTCCCAGCCACTAGTCCATCCAAGCCATCCGTTAAGTTAACGGCATTAGAAAAACCAACCAGCCAAAACAGTAGAAAGATTCCATACAGCCAGCCAAAATGAACATTTCCAAAGAAAGGAAGAGCTAAGTCAGTTGAAAAGCCGTTCATTAGATACACAATAAAAAATAGAAAGCCGCCAACTAGTTGTCCAATTAATTTTTGTTTAGAAGTTAAACCTAAATTACGTTTTTTAAAAATCTTAATAAAATCATCTAAAAAACCGAGTATTCCATAAAGCAATGTAATAAACAGCAATAAACCTAAACTGACAGTGAAACTTTGTTGCCATATCCCTGTCCAAATGCTAGAGATAGCTGTTGCGATGAGAAAAACGACTCCTCCCATCGTAGGCGTACCTGATTTAACCTCATGCCATTTTGGTCCTTCATCTCTTGTTGTTTGTCCTAATTGTTTTGTTCTAAAGTAGCCAATGACAATTGGCATTGCCATGATAGTCAAAGCAAAACTACTGACCCATGGCAATAACATTTCTGTCCAATGCATGTTTAATCGCTCCTAAAATTCTTTGTTTTTTAATTTAACCGCTTGTCTGGCTTCTTCTACATCATCAAAATGATGCTTTTCTGTTCCGATGATTTGATAATCTTCATGTCCTTTACCCGCAATGATAATAATATCTTTGCTGGTTGCTTGTTCAACAGCAGCCTGAATGGCAGCTCTGCGATCCGGTATCATTTGATATGTGCCTTCTTCCAAGTCGACTACCATTTCATTTAGAATAGCCTGCGGATCTTCAGTACGCGGATTATCCGATGTAAAGATAGCATGGTCTGCATGTGTATAAGCTACATCAGCCATAATGGGGCGTTTAGTCCGATCACGGTCTCCGCCGCACCCTACTACACAGTAAACCTGACCCTCTTTTATTTCATTCACAGCATTCAAAACATTTAACAGGCCATCAGGAGTATGAGCATAATCCACAATGATAGCAAAGTCTTGTTCTCCCTGCACTACTTCAAATCTTCCTCTGACCCCTTCGATTTTTGCTATAGAAGAGAGGATACTTGGCAACGCCAATCCTGAAGCATAAGCAGCNNTTTGAAACATTAAACTTCCCAATCATTTTCATTTGGACTGGATATTCTTCTTCTTTAAAAACCAATGTAAAACTAGTGCCTTTATTAGTTATTTTTAAATCAGACGCTCTAAAATCTGCTGGTTGATCAATACCATAAGAATAAACCTGAGCCGCTGTCTTATTTTGATAACTTCTGCCAACTGGATCATCANNCTTGATAACTATTGCCTAATTGTGAAAACAATAATTCTTTAGCGTGCGCATATTCTTCCATTGTATGATGATATTCTAAATGATCTTGGCTTAAGTTGGTAAAAACAGCGATATCGAAATCTGTTCCCCAAACACGTCCCTGTACTAATGCATGTGAGGATACTTCCATTGAGCAAGTAGTAACTCCGGCTTTTTTCATTTCTCTTAATGTTTTTTGTAATGTAAGACTATCTGGAGTCGTATTTTTTGTTTCATGTACTTTGTCGCCTATACGACGGTACATGGTTCCAATGACTCCTGTCGTTTCTTGATGGTCTCGAAAAATTTGGTCTAATAAGTGAGTAACCGTTGTTTTACCATTTGTTCCTGTGACTCCTATCACACGCAGTTCTTGACTTGGTTGTTGATAAAAGTGACTTGCCAATACAGCCATTGCTTTTTCCGTATTTGAAACGTAGACTACAGGTACAGCTACTTCGATTTTTTCACTTGCAATAACCAGTACCGCTCCCTTTTCAACGGCTTCTCCCGCTAGGTCATGTCCATTACGAATAGCACCTGCTATACAGATAAAGGCAGAGCCAGGTTCTATTTCTCGTGTATCTTGTGTCACTTTACTAATTGTCAATTCTTGTGGAATCGGCAATGAAGTATTTTTTACAATAAGCGGTGCGATTAATTCAGTTGCTTTCATATCTTCCACCTTTTCTATTCTTGAGGAGAGGCTAATGTCACATCAATTTTTTCTTCACTTTGCATATTAGCTTGTGGGGCCAAACTTTGATTAACGACATAACCTTCTCCTTTAAATGTAAATTCAATCCCTGTAATTTCAGCTACTTTCAATGCATCATTTTTTGACCATCCTGTCATATCAGGCATCGTCATTGCGCCATTTGTCATTAACATAATCCGCTGATTTTTAATAGTCATTTTATCAGGAAGCGGTAATTGTTGTACTATTGTATCACCATTTCCAATAACGGTCACATCTAACTTAGTCTCTTCTAATTGTTTTAACGCTTCTNNGCTTCTTCTTTAGATACACCTGTTACTTTTGGCATTTCTACTTGGTTTGTATCCTCTGGTTCAGATTCATCGGTTAAATGCTGGTATTCAAGCGCCCGTTTCATAACCGGATTAAAGATAGCTTGCACTACATCGCCACCCACCAAGGAAGGATCAGTGATAGTTGGCTGCTGTACGGTCACATATAAAACAACTTTTGGATCATCAGCCGGTGCCATCCCTACCACAGAAAAAATATAATTATTCCCTCCGCTATAATATTTTTTGGTTTCAGGATTGACAATTTGTGCAGTCCCCGTTTTTGCAGCAATCTCATAACCATCGATCTGGTAGCCTTGACCAGTACCATTTTTGCTATAAACGACTTCTTTTAAATAATTCAATGCTTGGTCTGCCGTTTCCTTAGAAATAGGTTCATTGACCACTTCTGGTTTAATCACAGTCTCTTTTCCAGTTGCTGGGTCAACGATTTTGCTGATGTATTGCGGCTTCATCATTTTGCCTTCATTCGCAATAGCAGAGTAAGCTTGCATCATTTGAAAAACGGTAACTGTTACTCCTTGCCCGAAGGACGTATTCGCTTTTTCCAAAGGCCATTGATACGGGTTCGATCCTTCTTGTTCATTTGGAAGACCTGAATTAGTTGTTTTCCCGATTCCAAATTCATCCATATACTTCTTCCAATCGTCTTCTCCCATTTTTTCCATTAGGTTAACGAATCCTACGTTACTCGAACGCTCGAGACCTTCTAAAAAGCTGATTTGTCCCCACCCATTTACATTATGGTCGGTTACTATCCCGCCTTCTACTTTTTTCGAACCCGACATATAGGTTTCATTTGGGTTAAATACGCCCTCATTGATAGCAGCGGCAAGCGTTAAAACTTTCATTGTTGAACCTGGCTCAAAAGTATTTTCAACTAACAAGTTTTGCCATAAGTCGCCAATTCCTTCTTTTGTAGTCCCATTAAAAGACGGTCGTTGTGAAGCAGCAATAATTGCCCCAGTTTCCGGATTCATTAAAGTTGCAGTCATCTCTACCGGCTTGTATTTTTCATTTACTTCAGTCATAACACTTTCCAAATATACTTGCATTCTTTTATCAAGCGTCAGATAAATGTCTTTTCCATCTACCGGTTCTGTGGTTTCAACAGAAGAATTAGGCAAAACATACCCAAAACTATCTTTTTGGTATTTCATTGATCCATCTGTACCCGTTAACACATCATTATAAGCTTGTTCCACGCCCATTAATCCTTTTAAATCAGTACGAGATGTCGTTTCTTTAGTTTCTCCATTTTTATCCGTTGGCAGTTCCGCATACCCCACTAGATGTGAAGCAAAAATACCATTTGGATAAANNCCCGGTAATTTTTCTTCTTCAATAGCTGTTTTTATATCGTAAGATAATTTTTTCCCAGCCGAACCAAACTCTACTTGCGCTAGATCTTTTTGATTCAGTCTTTTTAAGATGTCCGCCTCACTCATAGCAATATGCTTTGCTAAAGCAGCAGCTGTTTTTTGTTTATCTACCACATATTGAGGATCTTTAGGGTTATTTGACCATTTATCTGTGAAAACTGCGATTAATGAATAAGAAGTAGCATCCACAGCAATCGGATTTCCGCCTACATCATAAATGGCTCCTCTGTTTGCTTCTAGTACGCTACTTCTTGTATAAAGGTTATTCACATTTTGAGACAAGTTTTCCCCGTTAATTTCTCCTCTTACCATGATATAAGT
>DIDU01000194.1:9505-9761 GCA_002418295.1 Carnobacterium sp. UBA5792
TTGTCATTTAGTAACATTCCTTACATTCGCTTCATTCATTTTTAACCCTTGACTATTGGCAATTTTATAAACACGATCATAACGAGATAATTCTTGAACTTCTTGTTCCAAATTGTCATTTATAGTAGTAATCGTTGCAATAGAAGAGTTAGTGTCTTGTAATGCACGGTTTGTGCTAGCAATACTTATTTCCAACGAGATACTTATTGCAACTAACGCAAATACAATAGACAACAATGCACCACAAAGTAGTTTT
>DIDU01000110.1:0-5212 GCA_002418295.1 Carnobacterium sp. UBA5792
ACATATATATTCTATAAAAAAGCTAATCATTCTGCTTTAAATGATTAGTTTCAGAAAATTTAATTAGTTGAGGGTCCTATAGCATACGTTTAAATGCATCTCCATCCTTTGAGACAGAGTAAACTCTCAGCAGGACCTTCTTTAGTATAAACTCCTTTTTAAAAATAGTTTTCATCGAAAATTCGACTTTTCTGTCCATCAAATTTTGAATCTGAATACAGGTAATACTTGAGCCTTCTCACTACTGCCCTTTTAGGTTTCATAAAACTTTCATTATCGGCATTCTGTATTAGTTCATTTAAATTATAATTTTTTTGCTAGAACAGCTTATGAGTTACTATTTCCAAAACCTAATTGCTTTAATAATCGTGTAGTATAGTTTTCGATAAATGAATATGTTAATGTAATAACTTCTAAATAATATCCATCATTATATGCTTAATTTATTCTTTTTTATCTCATCTATATATTCAGTATTATTCATATTTTCTCTTCCTTATAAATGTTAATTCAATTTCAAAGTATTATGAACTTCCAATGTATCTAATAAAGTTTTTGGTTTTTTAATAAAACAATCAGTTATAAATCAATAAATTTTTAGTTTTCAGTCCCGACATAAATAATTAACGTATCCGTACTTTAATTCCACTTAATAATTCGATCGTTTCCATGTCATCAATCCTATTATCTCTAAATCTAGTTTCAATAAAGTCATCTTGCCACAATACGTAAAGATTATTATTTTTATCAACAAGTTCTACAACATTAGGATATTTTTCTCGTTGGTTAACTAAATTGGTTAGCTTATTTCTGCCTAAAATAGCATCACTAATAATGGCTATTATAATCTCATTAGGCAGCTCGCTTTTATTAATTTTAATATATATCCTATTGCCCCCTACTGCTGAGAGTTCTTTTGACTCAGTAATGTATTTTGATAATTTATGTTTAAGATTCCTATATTTCCAAAATTTTACCCTTCTAATTAATAGTTTAATATAATATCTAATGTACGTATCTATCTGATTTTTATAATTACTGAATATTATTTTCTTTTCTATTAATATCATTTGTTTTGCCAAATATATAACAGGTATGTTGATTATCCAAACTAATGCTTCCAGACCAAAAGATATCCAAAAATCTAAAGTTAATATATCCTTAACATGCTGACTAAATTGGAAAAATGCCCCTCCTATCATAAATAGAGGAATTACCATTAAAAAGAAGTTAAAAAACCTTTCTACATTTTTTGTTTCTTCTGTGCTATTTGCAACTGCAATAATAACAGAGAGAAAAAACAACATCATTGTTAAAAGCATTTCTACGCCTACTGAAAATGTATACGAAGAATTTATAAATAGTGGAATCGCAGCTAATCCAAATAATTCAGCTTTCTTTTCTCGATATAACTGATTAAAATTTAATTTTTTTAACGTTTCTGCCAATGGATAAATGGAAAAAAACAGCACAATCAAATAGTCTTTTATATACCATATTGAAATATCTAAATCATTTCTAACTGTCCAAAAGTAAATCAAAGTCAAATATAGTAGATTCATAAACAAAATCACAATAGAAATAGGATTTAAAATTAATTGTTTCACATACTTAATAACATCTAACAACGAATCCAAAATTCCATTTTTTCTTCCAAATAAAACAATTAATACTAACACAATTATAATCCAATATAGGATTGCTTCTTCTCGCGTATTCAATTAAAAATTCTCCCTTACAATACCAACATAAAATTGTATCTTATACGGATGTTCATGGCAGAATAAGAGTACAGCACAGGAGATGCGGATATTTTCTTAAACTTTTAAAGCAGTTAGCCCTAACTTTCGTCTATACTAATACCCTTTCAGAATACTCCATAAAACAGTTCATTCTTTAGGCATCCAAAAAATCCTTCTCCCCGCTGCCTTAAACTTTTCCTATTCAGATAGCCAAGCATTCGAACTTTCCTAGAATAATTTTGTCCATATTCAAGATAATGATCAACCGTCATTTGTTATCCTTTTAAAGTAAATTTTTTTATGCCCAGATGATTTATGAAGCTCTCCTGTCTTACTCTGTTCTTTATACCAATTATATAATACTTTTGGAGAGGGATATCCAAATTTTTGAATAGTAGTCGCAAATGAATGGTCAGGTTTTATAAATAGTTTTACTGCTATTTAAATATTCTTCATGAGAGTACATTGATATCCTCCTGACTCAATTTGAGTTCAAGTATTTGTTCACATCTTCTGTTTTTCACTTTTATTCTACCATAAATTTCTTCTGAATTAATACAAGGTAAACAAGATTACAGTATGGTATCTAAGTTTATTCCTTCTATCATTTACATTTTCCTAAAAGTTGTTTTCCTTGACATTCGATAGTAAAGGCGTAAAATTGCTTCCTGTTTGTTAAAGAAGAAAGGGATGTTCAGATGACAAAATTATTAGAAGGAAAAGCAGGATTAGTAACAGCAGCAGGATCAGGTATTGGACGTGCCAGTGCTATCTCTTTAGCAGAAGAAGGCGCAAAAGTGATGGTTTCTGATGTAAGTGTAGAAAGTGGACAAGAAACCGTTAAAATAATTAACGATAACGGTGGGAAAGCACAATTCTTTAAGTGTGATGTCAGCGATGAAGAACAAGTGAAAGCATTAGTTGATGAAACGGTATCAGTTTTCGGTCAACTTAATTTTGCTCACAATAATGCAGGCATTAATGCTGGCCAAGTTAAAATTGGCGAAATGGATTCAAAAGACTGGGACAAAACATTAAAAGTAACGTTGTATGGTACATTTTATAGTATCAAACATGAAGTGAATGCGATGATTAAAACAGGAGGCGGTTCGATTGTTAACTCTGCATCAGCAGCAGGTATTGAAGGTTCGCCAAACATGGCTCCGTACACGGCTTCAAAACATGCCATTGTCGGTCTAACAAAATCAGTTGCTTTAGAATATGGAAAACAAGGAATTCGAATCAATTCTATTGCCCCAGGTGCAACGTTTACTCCAGCAATTGAAGGATGGGCAAAAGACCATCCAGAACAATATGAAGGTACGTTGAAATCTATTCCTACAGGCAAGATGGCTAAAGCTGAAGATCAAGGGAATGTTGTTATGTTCTTATGTTCAGATTTAGCTGAACAAATCAGTGGTGTCACCATTCCTGTCGATGGTGGATATACAGCTGGAAAACTAGAAGAATAAATAGAAAAGCAAACTAGTTGAAATAAAAGACTATACAAGAAATAACGTTAGTGGGCACAAAACTCACTAACGCCATTTTTTGTATAAAAGTAGAAAACAAGTGAGTTCTCCTGTAAAGGGTGAATACAAAGACAATGTTAAAAAACTAATCAACACTATATTATCCGATAATGAATTAATGGGTGCAGAGCTAGGGTCAGCAGGTTCATTAACTATCTTATCAGAGTTAGTCATTTACTTATTAATTCGTTTAATGACCAGTCCAAAATAGAAAAACAACTAGAAAACAAGATCAGAGAATATAACTTTACATTAGACGACAATAAAGATATTTTACTCTATCTAAGACAGTTTGATTTTTAATTGAATACCGGCTTAGATATCTATTTGCAAATCTTGAAAACCCAGAGGCATATATTATAAAAGCAAACGAAAAGCTTTTGCGTTTCCCCTAGATATATAGTTATTTATCAAGAAAATGAGATGTTAGAAATTTAGGAGAAACGCCTCCAGAAAATTGCATCATTGAACAAATGAAGGACTACCCTCAATGTATTTTTTCACTGACGATAATCCTTTAAATAAGTCTTTCATTATTTTTCTATTTGTAAAATAATCCTGCAATTTTCATTTCTTTATTAAAAGAAATTGTGTATATGATTTCGTTATTTTCATATTTCGTTTTAGCTACAGCTATAGCTATTTCTTCTTTTCCAGAAATACTGATATCTTCAATTTTTTCAAATTTTCCACTTTCATTTATAGAGCTGTATACTTCTTGAAGGACCTCATCAGTAAGAGCATCTTTCATTTCTGCATTACTCATTTCCAAAATAGCTTCTGAGTCTTCGTTATTTATGTAAGATATAACTTCTTCTGTCGCCTTTTTAACGTCATCCTCAGCGAAATCATCTGATAGTTTTGAACTTGCGCACCCTGATAAAATAATAAAACCAATAAAGAAACAAGATACTAGTTTTAGCATTGAGTTCTTCATTTTTTTTCCTCCTTTAAATAATATTTTCTTGATCTATATGAATATACCACCATAAATAGGGCAATTATCACTAGAGAACTTTCCATTAAAATCAACCCATTTTTAGTTAAATTTAAAATAGGTATTAGAGAATCTATCATACCATGTACCAAAATGGCTATCCCTAAGTATTTCAACTTATTATTTAGCTGAAATCCATTCCAAACAATTATCGTTAAACCAATGTGAAGAATGACTGATAAAATCCTTTCAATTATAGCAATGGTTAAACTTGAAAAAGGAACCTCAGTTATATAAGGTCCAAGTATAAGGACCATTTCTGCTAACCCATGACCTAGCCCAAAGAGAATAGGTTGTGCCATAATTGTTTTTGAAGGTCTTAGAAGAAATTTTTTAAAGATAAATCTAAAACTTTCTTCAAATATACCAGCTGAAAAAGCTATTAATATTCCAACTAATAACGGATTTAAACCATAATATAAAATAAATGTTGTATTATGGTTAAGGTAATCTAATAAAGAAAATCTTAACATAGGTTGCGAAACTATAAAAGACAAGCTCCCTAATAAAAATATAACTATCTTATTTTTCATTTTAGCACCCCCTCAGTATCTGCAGATCTCTCACTATAGAAATCCTTGATAAGATTATGGCAATTATAATGAATTTACTTTTAACTTTTTTTAGACATAGATATAAATAGCATAAAANNTTTGTTCGCTAGACCGCCGCTACCAGACAATTCACTACTGTTATCCGATGCATTTGTTCGCTAGACCGCCGCTACCAGACAACTCACTACTGTTATCCGATGTGTTTGTTCACTAGACCGCCGCTACCAGACAACTCACTACTGTTATCCGATGTGTTTGTTCACTAGACTGCCGCTACCAGACAACTCACTACTGTTATCCGATGCGTTTGTTCGCTAGACCGGCTCTACCAGACAATTCATCACTGTTATCCGATGTGTTTGTTCGCTAGACCGCCGCTACCAGACA
>DIDU01000110.1:5322-21015 GCA_002418295.1 Carnobacterium sp. UBA5792
ATTTTCCTACAATTCTTATAAAACCTATTCTATTTCTATAAAAAAAGAGAACTGCCATATGAGCAGATCTCTTTTGATAATATATAACGTAAAATTAACGTTTTGAGATGTGGCGAGTGGGGGTTTCGTGAAAGAAAGTCCATCCCTATCCCTTTATATCAGCGTTTTCTAGTTTGTAACTTTCTTGAAAACGGATAAAAAGGGGTGAAATTGGATGGGAGTTGAACCAATTTGAACCACGATGGGCGCTCTGGAATACGCTTAGTTCAACTAATCATATTCACAATTATTAAAGCTTTCGAAGTAGCTTATTTTCCAATATTGCAAATGAACGTCATAGAGAATTTTGCTGCTATATCAGCATTTACTCTGAAATACTGAGTGAAAAGAACGACGAATGTCATAGAAAATTGCTGTATTCACTATCCTGGCATGCAAGTTTAAATTATTATTGCAANNAGCGATATATCAACGTTTTTTGGGTTTCTGATATTTTTTAAGTATTAATAAGTCATAGAAACTACGCCCAAAACGGTACATACTTCATATTTTTATTATTTGCTGCTGGATCACTCGCTCGAATAAGCTCCGCATCCAATCCATCCCGAATAAGCCGTGAAATCAAATAACTCTTCTTGCTATCCATCTTAAATCTGGTGCGTAATGTTGCATTGGTCATAAAGTCGTTCTCCACATACTTCAATGAAGCATGCAGATACATCGCATCTAACCGTTCCTCTTTAGACATATCCATAAAGTCCCGCGGACCATATAATACAACGACCGTGTCCTCAGCCAACGCCTTGACCACCGGTGCTGGCAAGTTATACTCTTCAGTAGCACGAACTACTTTATCAAACCCACTACCACGTTCCTCAGCCAAATCAAAGTTCCTCATCAAAGATGCCAAATCCTCATTTCGTGATTTTGGTCGGGTATCAAGAAATCTCTCTTTTTTAACCAGCGGATTCCCCGGATTAGAAAATTCGATCCGATCGTCGAATATCTCAATCATCGGACCAGTCCCCCTGATACTAAAGTCTTGATGGATTAATGTGTTTGCCAACAATTCACGAATAGCTATCTCTGGATAAAGTCTTTGTTCCTGTCTAAATGCCTCGCCAATAATTTCTCTTCTCGGCAGCATACTATTTATCGCCCTGACTGCTGACTCAAATCCATTTGCATATCCTTTAATAATCATGTCTTCATGGATGGCACCTGTTCGCCCCCTACCTCCATAATGGATGATTCGTATCATTTTCCTTTTTACTGATGAGAATTTCTTCAAATCTTTTCCCAGCAAAACCGCACCAAGGTTGGTTATCCCTAGCAGCCCATTTTCTTTCTTTAATAAGTTATCATAAAGAAGGTTCTGAACAATTAATTCCATATCTACCGGAATGGGTAACTTCAATAAATCAAAATACTTGTCCACATCAAGCAATTGTCGAATGTCTTGAATTTGAATATTCTCAAGGGCATATTCCTTTTCAAACGTTAGTTTCTGAAAAACATTCCACAATTTACGCTCTTTTTCTGGGTAGTCCTTCAGGCGTTTCTTATACGTCCCAACACGGATATACTCTACCCCTTCAAATGCTATTGGCTGGCTGAATGCACGGTCAACAACCATAACCGTGATATGATTACCATCCACAGTGAAACTTACGAATTCAAAATCAACTTTAGCATTCATTTTTCGTGAAAGCCAAGAGGTGATTTCTTCATTTCCTTTTTTAACAGTTTCTGGATAAAAACTAGTGCCTAGAATTTCATGAGTTTTATCATTGATTCCCCACACCATAAAAGCCTGCGAATAATTTTCTAGAGCTGCCGTGTTTGATAGGGCAGATATATATTCCCCTATAGCTTTCAAATCACTATTATTATGTTTAAACTCGACGATAGACTCCTCATTAGGGTTCTTCAACTTAAGCAATATTATGCTCTTGATGTATTCTGCATCCAATAGGTTTCTTCCTCTCAAAACAAATTACTAGCCTAGTAAAGTCTACTCCAATAAGTAGTTCCCTTTGAGCCTATTTCAAAATAAAAGTATATCTCTATTCTAGCTACCCCACACAATAAATTCATTTGCCACGGCAGAATTTCTAATTTTCATATCTGCCGCGCTCAATACTTCACTTACTTTATCAGGCAGATTACTCGAACTAGTTATGCCCGGTTGACAAGCAACAATTTTCCCTCTGATAGGTATGTTCTTCTTGAGATCTTCTGTCAGCTTCTCGATATTTCCCTTTATAAAATTCCCATGTCCCCTTTTTTGTCTATCTCTCAGCTTCGATAAAAATACACCCTTACTTTTTAACCAGATTAGTGACTTAACTGATTGACCCATCACTTCGTAAACGTCACCCACAGAAGAATTAAACTGAACTGCGCTTTTTCCTTTGGCATGGAACAGCCAGATTGAAATCTCTTCGTTTGAGAACTTTATTGCTATATAATCAGCTATTTCACCAGTTGTGTGATCGAATATAACATAATCATACTCATTTTCATTTAGAAGAATCTCTCCAATAGTATCCTGAATTGAATTTTCATCCCCATTATAGGAACTTTTCTTGAACTCCATGGAAATATCGGTTTTATATTTTCCCCAATCAATTTTAACAATTTTATTCGAATTAAACGCTGGAATTTCAAGATTGATTCTATTAATTTCAGGACCTTCAATTAGATCAAAATTACTAGTGTAAAAGTATAACGGAAAATCATTTAGATATTTTGACAACGGTACAAGATCCCTTCCGCAAGCTACGAATATCTCTTCTTCCATCAACGAAACATATTCCCCACTTAGCAATCTGTTAATTAGATACGAAAAGCCCAAACCTTGTACTCTCAATAAAATTTGCGTTGCTTCTATTGATTCAATGGCAATCTCAACATCTAATATTGACTCTATTTTGCGATTTCCCTCACTATCTGCCAAATGATGGTGGTGCAAATAACTATCCTCACAAAAGTCCCACATAAAAATATTTTCAGGAAACTCTATGAGTTCTTCCCACATTGGTAAAAAGTCGTAATTTGTATTTGTTTTTACAAGTGCAGACTTATTAACTATCTTATCACCATTGATATCAAACCATTTAACCATTTCTTGAATATTCCCATAAGTACTACTCCAAATTTTTGCGCCACTACTATAACCTATCGTTGATGATGTCTCTAATCCTTCAGCCTTGCAAAAAACATGTCCTGGAGAGTACATTCGGCCACTCTCAGCGTCAATAGTTTTACTCACATCTGAACCCGAACTGATTTTATACGATTCTCCTTCGGAGAGCCTATTAGCCATACCAGAATTAAATATTTCATGGTTTTGCAACCCACTCAACACTCGATGAATACTGCTCATTCGAATTTTCTGATAATTATTCTCCCCACAAAAGGCACTTGCAATTGCATCATACACACTCTCCGATTTTATATGAGAATTAATGAATAAAAGACCATTCTTCTGCTGGTAATGTACAATAAAGGAGTTATATTCTATATCATAATATACACCGTCATTTGTACTCCATCTCGGTAATTTACGGCTAGATGCAACTATAACAACAGTATTATCTTCTCGGTTAATGTTTATATTTTCAATTTTTAAACCAATATCAGGAAACTTAGCTTCCAAATTGAATAACGTAGTATAGTACACCTTGGCATGAAAATTCGTTTGAATGCTATGCAGCGAAAAGTCTTGTGTATTTGTAGTTACTAGATGATTGTCAAATGATTTCATATAGTTTTGTTCTTCGATATCCCTACTAATTTTCTCTTCGCTTAGGTCTATAATAATATCTTGCCAAATTGAGTCCGATGCAAATAGTTGTTTATTCTCCAACATAAATTCTTCATCTTTTAAGGCAATAAATGTGGCCTCACCAATTGATACATCACTAGTAGTTCTGGCAAAGCGGCCGATAAACTGTAGAGTCGTAGCCAAAGATTTATGCGGCTGATGAATTACTGCAATTTTTAAATTTGGAAAATCAAATCCTTCGGCCATCATGTCCACACAAACAACGCCATCAATCTCTTTAGTTCTAAGCTTTCTGATAGTATTTAAAACGACATTTCTACTTTTTGAACTGTCGACTATTTCTAATCTAAGCTGGGTATTCTCTTTGTATTTTTCAAATAGTCTTTCTGCTTCTTTCTTCGAGCTGCACCTGACCATCAACGAATGATCGTAACCGCTCTGAACATCCCTTAAAAAGATTTCTTCTCCTTTTTTTGCTAAAGCAACATCTGAATCAAGAGATGAATCTGCATGTACTGGCACATATTTTAGCTCACCGAAAACACCGTCTCTATATGCCTGCGACAAAGGATAGTTATAAATATGATTTGCATTTATCTCCTTTTTATCTCNNAAACTAAAACTTGTCGCCATGTCTTTGCGGGTTCGTGATGGGCTTCATCAATTACCACCATATCGAAAGAAGACGCCAACTCTGTGCTTTCTGATAACGATAATGCACATCCCGGAGTAGAAATTACTACGTCTGCATTCTTTACCCTATTCGAAAAATCTGAAGTAAACTTTTTTTTAAGTTCGAAAACTTGAGGTGTCTTTATATTTTTTGCAAAAACACCCAAACGTTTTAAAACTTCTAATTGAGAAAAGTTATTCGATATCTGTGATCTCACCAAAACCGTAGGAGTTATAATTAATACTTTCGATGCCTGCAATAAATATGGCGCCATCATAATTACTGCAGTTTTACCAGTACCCGTCGGCATTGACACGAGAACCGGCTCACTTTTGGTCGTAAAATACGCTCCTAAAGCATGCACTGCGCCCACTTGTGCATTTCTTAACCCTACAAGATTCTTTGAATCATTTGCAATAGGAACTTTCATTAATGAATATCTATCTGAAAAATAGCTCACATAACCCTCCTCAATAAAAGGCACTAAAACGTGCGTTCAAAATCCGACAATAGCCAACCATATTAATATAACCTCCGCTTACTTCTGTAACTCGGCGATAATCCCGTTGATTTTTTCCTCAATTTCATCAATCGGAACGATGTACCACTCAGTTGCTTTCTTTAAATCCTCACTTTGAAATTCAACCTGTTTATCACCAAAGACATGGTGTAATGTTCTTTCAAGTAGTTGTGCATTTATATTCTTAACTTCTGCAGAGAGAATAAGGTGAATTGGCGCGTACAAGTACGTCAACTCTTTTTCCGCATTTGCGGTACGAATATCAATAGTATTTCTAGTGAATCCGATTTTATACAAATTTTCTAACTTAGAAATATTAGGATCCTGACTCAATGATTTAAGAATATAAATATATCCAGTGGTATATTCTTCGCCGAAACTTTCAGCAAGTGTTTCATCATTAACTAAATCAGTCACCATCCGCCCATGCCGTTCTGTAGAATATAGTGAAGATGCGAGGGATTGTAGAAGTAAATTTTTATTTTCGGTACCGTTTTCGTAAACTACATGCATCCGACTATTTAATTTTCCATTATCAGCTATGAATGTATCTTTTGAAATCGAGACAATGTACAACATTACACCATTTTGAACGTTAAAGCGCCCTTCTTCGATATCATACTGCTCAAAAGGAACTATTTTTCTATGACCACTAGCAATATCTTTATGAACTTGATCAAATAGAACCTTGTACTTTGAGAAGTTTGTAGAGTGCTTTCTACGTCCTATCTTATCAGCTGCTTTGACTGTCTTCTTATATCTCGATACATCTAACAAGCTGGAAAAATCATCTAACATATCATCAGCCCCAAGAATATCATCGAGCTTATTAGGAACCTCTGAGGATGTGCTCTCCACAACAAATTCTGGGTCTTCAATATTCTTCTTTTCTAAAATTTTCAGAGTATCATATTTTTTAACTTTCTCGCTGCGTTCCTTCTTGTCTCGAAAACCTCTCAGTCTAGCCCACAAAGCACGTTCCGTTGACCACTCGTCTGTCTTTTGTGGCTCTCGCCCCTCTCTCTCAATAAAATCTAGTATTTCTTGAAACTTTGTTACTTCTGGATCTAGCTTTTCAATTTTTCTTTTCTCAGGCTGTTTTGTTAACTCACCGAAGTCATCATCCTCAAAGATACTGTCACGACTATTCTTCATCTTCACGTGAAGCCTCTCTTTGATTCTTTAACTCTGCTAATTTTAGCATTGCGAATGCTAGATATTTCTCACCATCATCTTTACTATTTCGATCTGGGTTTCTTCCATTTTCCGCCCTAAATTGTTTCGCCTGTTTGAAAGCCGCCACTAATTGCTCTTCAGTAAAATCGTATTTATTAGACGACAAATAGTCCTGGATGAATCGTAAGGTTGGAGCATCAATATCACGGCTGATTACTTCATAAGCCCGTTGAAATGGATTGACTTGATCAATCAAATCAATGTTTAACTCATCGATATTGATAAACCTGTCAGCCATCTTAATAATCTCACGGCTACCATCCTCTGATGTTGTCTTCCGTCCTGCTGCAACATTAATAGCTGCCAAAGTGTGTTGCCGAACAGTTTCAAGCTCATCACTTGTTAAATCTGGATAACGTTCGATAATTACTCGTGGGATAAGTGTCTTATTAATCATTTTAGCATCAGTACCAGAGACGATTGCATTTTGAATTTCTTTACTTTGTAAGATACTAGACTTCAAATCAGCCATATCATCTTCAATGATTTTTTTTGTTCGTTCAGTAGTATCTTTCGGCTTCAAACCACGGATAGATAAATCCCCTGGCTTATCAGGTTTTCCATCCTTTGGCTTGAATTTATATACCGGTGCCAATACCTGTTCCATTAATAAGGAAGCGGAAATGGCCTTCATAATGCTATTTACGGCAAATAGAACCTCGTCATCTTGGGCATCTGGTTGTGCAATCAAATTTGTGAATTGAGCATGTGTCTTATTAGGACTGTCCCGTGTAACCCGACCGATAATTTGAATGACCTCAGTCAGAGAATTACGGTAACCAATGGTAAGAGCATATTCTGCGAATGGCCAGTCAAAACCTTCCTTGGCCATGCCCAAAGCGATAATCATATCCAGTTTATCTAAATCTGCGATATCATCAGTAATCTTTGCAAGGTAAGCAGAAACTTTTTCCCGCCCATCCTCATTCACTAGGTCAGCAATCAACAACTTCTGCCCATCCAATCTATTTACTTCATAGATGCCATCATCATTTTGATTGATGTCCCCGCCATCTGTAATTAAATCTAGAATACGATCAACTTCATCATACTTTTTCTTAGTAGATTCTCCTGAGTTAACATTAGGAATATGGATAATCGTTTTTTTTGATGGATCAATTACTTTATCTAGTGCATCCGTATATTTGCCGCGATAGAAGCTGTAACCCATTGCAAAGGACTTTAGGTATTGATAACCTTCCAATTGTTCATAATATGTGTAGGTTACTTTATCGAATCTATCCTCATCAGCTGGTTCTAAAATTTGAATGGAATCGCCACGAAAATAAGAGCCGGTCATCGCCAAAATATGTGCATTAGAGTTTGCCGTAATACTCCTCAGGGCACTACCCAGTACAGAATTATCGTCACGGCTGACATGGTGAAATTCATCGATGGCTAATAAAGTTCCATCAAATGCCGAATCATCAAGCTCTTCAAATGCAAAGCGTAACGTTGCATGAGTAGCAATCAAAATGTTATCTTCAGGATCGGTTGATTGCATAAACTTCACGAAATGCTTCACTTTCGATTTTTCTCCACCGCCAATTGTCAAGTTGTTATTAGCCTGAACATTCCAATCCCAGTAAAAGCCAAACTTTGTTAGGTCAGTATTACGGAATGACTTGCCAATAGAACGTTCTGGAACAGCAATAATTACTTTCTTGATTCCTTGATTGTGAAGTTTATCTAGCCCGACAAACATCAGGGCTCGTGATTTTCCAGAAGCAGGTGGGGCCTTCACTAACAAGTACTGAGAATTACGTCTTTCATATACTCGTTCCTGCATTTCTCGCATACCTAAATCATTAGTTGTCTTCGTCGTGTTCTTGTCGAAATTAATTTCGAATAAATTACTAGTCATTTTCCGTCATCTCCTGATATAGGTTTAGCAATACCGCTAAGCGTTCTTCATCACTTCCAAATGGTCGCTGCTGGTAAGCACGATCCACAATCCCGTCCAATTCCTCGTGTTTCTTTCGCAAGCTTTCGGGCATTGTGTCTTTGTTATAAAGAGTCGCCAATGAGCCTCCTTCGTATTCACGAAGGTCAAGTATTTCCATCATAATCCGTGCCATCTCATTTTTACGTTGGGTGGACAAATTTTGAATGGGAAATGTATTGTATACCAAGCCCGCAGAGTATCGANNGTAGCCAGACTTGTGTATCATATATAACCGAAGCAGCATTTGAAACAATCGAGTCCCCGCCAACAAAACCCATGGGTACATAAAATCTGTTTTCAGATGATACATTAGGGATAATAATACTATTTGTTGTAGTTAGTCTTGTTTCTCTCATTCTCCACGGTTCAGATCCTAATGTTCGTGTGCTAACATCTTTTGAAGATAATCTCGCTTTTTTTACAATTTCAATGCGTGCGCTGATCAAATCATGATCTCTTAACTTTTCATACTGACCCTTATTTAGCCACAAAGTATACCTAGGCTGATCATTTATATATTCCTCTGCCCCGTAATACTTCTTAAAGTATGGTTTAATTTCAGGATCATTCAAAATTGCATCATAATAATCTTCACTATTAAATATCAAACCTCCTCCATCAACGGCTCGGTTACCTGACACCATTTTGGGCAATCCATTCAAAACTTTTCTGGTTTCTTTAACAACTACATCATTATTACTGGTAAGGTATGGCGAAATATTGTTTACCATTCTTTTGCTTTCACCATTGTAAATATACTTTTCTCCTTGTAGATCACTAGCTAACCCAATAATGACTACAGTTACACCAGCATTGTTCTTAGCATTATTTCCCCACTTAAAGGAAGTGTATCCAAACGAAATTGTGATTTTATAATCAAAAATTTTTGGCCAGAGCATACCTACCTGCTTACCCTGTATTATAGAATTTGTCGTAACAAAAGCCAATTTCGCATTCGTGTCTCTAATATACCTTGCACCAACAATGAACCAAGCGGAAATATAATCAAGTTCGCCGGTTCGTATACCCTCTGGTGCGAAAACTTTTTTCAAATCATCCTTATGTTCTTTTTGTTGTTTATTTGCCCCTACATATGGTGGATTCCCTAGAACATATACCTCATCTTTCTCCATATTTTCGACGACTTCAATCCAGTCTATTTCCAGAGAATTGGCACATATAATGTTCCCAGCATCTTTTAACGGCAGAAGTTCCGCAATTGCCCCTGGCAAAGCCTCTTTCATTTCTTCATTCATCTGATGCTCCGCAATCCATAGTGAAAGTTTTGCAACTTCATGGGCAAAATCATCAAGTTCAATTCCATTGAAATTACCAAGATGGACTGTTGATAGTGGCAAAGTATCAGATTGTTCAATTTCTTCCATTAATAGCAAAATTTTTATTTCAAGTCTACGGATTTCTTTGTATGCTATAATCAGAAAATTTCCAGAACCACTTGCTGGATCTAAAAATTTGATTTTTGATAACCGATCAAGAAGCAACCTTAATTTATTAAGTATATCTTTCCGGTTATCCCTATAGGTCCTGCTCCTAAGATTCTTCAATTCGTTTTCTTGATGTCGAGCTTTTAGTTCATTAAAAACATCATTCAACTCATCCATGAAAAGTGGATTAATTACCTTCAAGATATTTGGCACACTCGTATAGTGCATGCCCGATACATGGCGGTCCTCGGCCGAAGCCACCGATTGGATCATTGCCCCTAAAATATCTGGATTGATTTCATTCCAGTTAAGTAGCTCCCCAGCCTCAATCAATAGCTCGCGAGAAACTTTTGTAAAAACTAAATCCACATGTGCTTCACCAAAAAGCTTGCCATTTACATAAGGAAAATCGAACAACCAATCAGACTTCTCATTTCTTTGCCCTTTTGGTACATCAAGTACTTCGAACAATTCTTTTATAACTTGATTAAAATTACTACCATCCTCTGAAGTTCGAGTTTTTAATACATTTGTGAAGGACCCTTTTTCCATTATTCCTGTATCTTCCGCAAACAGTAGAAACAGTACTCGAATTAAAAAAAGATTGAAGGCATGCTCATCCGCTGATGGATTGTCCTTGGCTATAACATCGTATAACCTTGCAAAACGCTCAGCAGCTTTTCTGTCTGCTGGATTTTCCGCCTGATAATCCGCTTTCTCAATCCCATTCCATGCAAGAAAGAAATCTGCATTTGCAGGTAACTCTTTAATGGGTATGTTCAATGTGGCACGGGTCTTAGTATCCAGAGCGGCAATCTGCGCGAAATTGTTTGCCACGATATACCGCGGTTTCGACTTTTGATCTTTGATTTTTTGTTCGATAGCATCAATGGAGACCACAACATCACTGTCGGTCTCAACATAGTAAAGTTTATTTCTTATTACGAAAGGTTCTCCTTCACCGAATTGCTTGTTAGCACGGGTGACGGATGTCTTTGGGATATCATAGAGACTAAGAAATTTTGTTATAAACTCTTCACTTTGTAGATTAGTGACGATTTTTTTTATTCCATCCTCTATCTCAGTGATATTTAATACTTTATTTTTTGCCACTTATTAATCACTACTTTCAGTTTATATAATCTGAGTTTTACACGACTTTGTACGACGATGTCATTCACGAATATTATACCATGTACCATTTATATTCATTCGAGTTTGAACGATAATTCTACTTATATAAATACCCTATTGTCGAACGATTAAGAAATCACTGTACCTAGTTGCAGCTGGACATCTTTCGTTCGCTGAACAGTATCATTCAGCTCATTACATAAACGGCTGACTATTGAGCCAATTACTTCCTGGGTAGCTTCGTCTGGCAAGTCAACTAGCATCCGCTCCAGTTGCTTATTGCTAATTACCACCATATTGCTTCCTGTCATTGTCCGCTCAATCAATTTGCGACCTAATTCACTTTTTAAAAAGCCAAATAAATAAAATGGATTAATATCATTAGAGCGAATCGCTACTAAATTTGAGCTCAAAATGATAGTTTGACCTGCTTGTTTCTTTGTTACCATTGCCATTTTCAGAATAGATCCCCGAGAGGTCATCACAATATCATCTTCATGAAGGCTAAATTTTTTGCTCTTTGCCACTAAGTTAGCACTTAGTTCCTGTGATAACTTATCAATATAGCCATCCCCTACATCAGCAACGCTTAACAAGTAGCCTCCAGGCTCACTAGTATCAGATTCCCCTATGGTATCTTTATCAAAAGGTCGCCCACGAAACACCTTCGCAACAGACATTAATTCAACCGGATTCTTGAGCTGACTTTCTAAATCGTCTAAGTATTCAATAACTGACAAATTATAAAACTTCTCTTGAACCAAGCTAGCATCAATTGCCATTGAGAATTTAGAATTTGTGTTAAGCATAGTAACAACGTTTTTCAGATTTTCTGAAGAAAAGTAGGCCTTCTTGCGGCTTTGCCCCGCGTCAAATTCATTTGAGGCATCTACCATCCGGATAGGACCGCGATAACCTTTTTTGATAATTAACAACGTATGCTGACTGCCACGCTCCAATACGATTCTTTCTGGCAACTTAATAACAGCCCATAAATCACCACTACTGAAAATTCGCATGCGCAAATTTTCATCACGAACTGAACTTAACGCACTATTGGGCATCAAAACAAATCCCATTCCCTCATCTAATAGGGTATCAATCGTTTTTACGACATAAAGCCATTCTTGTGAATATGAAGACATCTCTCGAATAACTTTAAACTCAGACATATTAGCCAATTTTGCAACAACTGCCTCGTCAAGTTCATTGTCAAAATTCGGTGTAACAAAGATCCTTTCCTGCATTGATAATGCTTTCTCAGTAAAAAAGTAACCTTCTGCGACCCGAGTTTGATTCATAGAAAGGAACTTCGCATATAGATTGGCACGTTCCGCAGCTACCTCACTCGAACACAGACCAAAATAGCTATTAATACTCGTCTGTTGAGAAGCTTCAAGCAGGAAACGACCAAGCTTAGCGTTACCATCGAATAAAGATACCGAATCAGAGTTTTCTTTTAAGATGGCTACAACCAAATTTTCGATTTCATTGTTAGACTCCGCCCTCTTTTTCATCCTGATTTCTTCTTGTAGTCGAATCACCAAACTCACTAGCTCGCTATCTGTATAGTGTCCGAAATTGCCACTCGTCAGCACCGAGCCCTCATTTTGTTCAGGAAAAATATCTTCATTTTGCGTGCTAGATGGAAACTCAAGCTTTAGCTCCATAAATTTATGAATGCCATCCACGGCATGTTGAAGTCTATTATTTTGACGTTTAATTTTTTTAATTAATAATTCTGTTTGTTTGTTTTTCATTAGATCACCTCATTATCTTTATATCGTGCGCTTCGATACTCAAATAATACGGTACAAAAATATAAAAGTCAACAAGAATATAAGATATTTTTGTACCGCATACGATACACTTAGATAAATTAACTTATATAGCGGGTTTACAGTCGAATCCAAAAGAAGATATTTTTATATTCATTCTCTATGCGAGTTCACACAAAAATACCACGAGGGCCGGCGGCGAAGCCAGGCCGGTCCTCGTGGTATTTTTGTGTGTCTTAGCTCCGTATTCTAACAGGGGGCTAACTAGAAACAGGAAAATGTCCAAAGCTACCTAAAAACTGTGACTTATCAATGTTTACTCTGTCACCAACTTAACGATGTTGTCACATTTAGTCTTTGTCAGCGAGTTCCTTTCGAAGAAGCTTTTCTTTAAATAGCTCCTCAACAAAAGGCATATATCCCTGCCCTTTAAATGGGTCTTCATCAGATTGCGCAACCTGGTAAGACATACTCTGGGCGTTGTAAACAAGAGCTGAAATCGCTAAATCGTTGGTTCGCTCGTTGAAATAGTAAAGCATAATCGGCTTTTGTTTCATCTCGTCCGGCAACTTGTCATCAAAATAATGAAGTGATTCCCCATTATTCAAAAAGATTAACAGCCGGTCCACCGATTGATCAGAAAACGTAAACGGCATGATATGCATGATTTTCGTGTCCTGATCAAAATGAAGATAGATTTGTGCTTTTGTCCCAGATTTAATCGATCCCAGGTACAGCAACATCTCTTTATCAATTAACTGATAGGAATATTCATCACTGCCATCTGGCGGCGTGATATTGTTCACCAAAAAATTGATAAAATTTTTCATTTGCGCTTCATCACTAGGTTCAACCTGCTGAGCAATTTCTTTAATCATACTCGCTAGACGAGGATCAGCCTCATTAAGCTTTTTCTCCAATAGTTCCATGATATATTGGTTCTCTTGGTCACCGTATAACAAGTATTCATTGGTTGTCTTGCCAACCTCTGCGATTTTTGCCAGCGTCTCATTCTTGGGAAGATTAATCCCTCGCTCCCAATTGTTGACACTACTTCTAGGCATATTGCCCAATAACTCACCGAACTTAGCCATACTCAATCCCAAATCTGTTCGAATTTCTTTAATGCGCTGTCCTACGGCTACCTTATTGATTTCCATCAAATCGCCACCATTCTTTACTTCGATAAACTCATTATATATTTGTACTTTCTCTGTACTTAATATAAGTACAAAAGGAGCTGATGGAATGACGGAACAACTCTGCGGCGATTATCTTCGTCAATTACGTGAAGAAAGGGGGTATACACAAAATGATTTAGCAAAATATCTTGGCGTCTCACGCTCGCTGATTTCAAAGATTGAGACTGGTAAACGGCAAGGCGATGAAGAATTGATTCAGCAGATTTTCAATCTATTCGAAGGGGATGTGCAATCAGACTGTCTTGAAGGAATTGTCGATTATTTAACCATTCACTTCTTTGACACTGATTATCAGAAGTTAATCGATCAGGTGTTGAAAATCAGCTTAAAATATATGGATTTCCACGAATNNCATCAACCATGTTGAACTATGAAGGGTATTTCAATTTTCGGACGGCCATTTATATCCGTATCTCCAAAAACCAAACCCAGGGTACCCTGTTTGAATTGAAAGGGCAAGGTTGTCGTCTCCTAGCGGGCCAACTAAAGAGCGCTGGTAAAACATGGCAAGACTTCTTTCAAAGGGTCAAAGACTATAGCGGAAACTTCACTCGCATTGATTTGGCCCTAAATGATTACGTTGGCTTACTGGATATTCCAACGCTGATTCGCAAAGTAAAACGGCTGGAATTTAAGTCTTCTTTTCGCATTGTCGATCCAAGAGAAACATTCAATGCCACAGACGGGACCTCTCGTGGCGCAACGCTCTATTTTGGTTCAGTTCGAAGTCTGAGTCATTTCTGTTTCTACCAAAAAGACTACGAACAATTCGTTAAGCGAGGAACACCGATTAAAGAAGCTGAGATTGTCAATCGGTATGAACTTCGCTACAAGGATAAAAAAGCCGATAGATTGGCAACTGAAATTCGTAACGGAACTGACTTAAACACTTTGATCATGGGCTTAATCAGTCAGTCTGTGGTTTTCTATGATCGGCCCAGAGATCAAGAAGGTGTGCAACTGGATAAGCGTTGGCAGGCTTTCATCAACGGCAAAGACAAAATCAGACTAATGCTGTTGTCCGATCCAATGGCCTTGGAGAAAACAGTTCGCTGGTTTGAAGACAGTGTGGCACCCTCTTTGAAATTGGTCAGGGAGCTGGGGGAATTTTTCAAATTTGATTTGATTGAGGCTGTCATCGAGACAGGAAAATTAAGCGAAGGAACCGAGAAATTAAAGAATCACATTTTTGAGCACTCTGAGTTTTATCAGGGGGAGTTTAATTATTACAAAAAATATTTTAGACAAAAACAAATAAAGCAAAGCACCGCTGACACTGATGTGTAAACGATACTCCGCCCTAGACAAGTTGAGTATAGCACAGATTGCAGCGGGACTCTAGCATGAAAGGAGTTCAAAAAATGCAATCAGAAATCAACACTTTCTATCCTTATCTCTTAACGCGAGAACAAGCTTCCAAGTTTTTAGGGATTGATCCCAAGTCATTTGATAAACATATCCGTCAGCACGATGATTTGGAGCGATTCATGATTGGCAAACAAGAACGCTACACGATTGATTCACTACAAAAATTTGTTAGTAGCCACTCCATTTAAAACGTTAAGGTGGTTGAAGAAGAGCCGGTATCCGCTTACAATAGAAGTGTATTCAAGAGCATCTATCAACCACCTTCAATAGAGAAAGGAATGAAGATAGATGTCCAGCATTATTAAACGCGGCAACAAATTTCGTATCCAAATTTCACTTTTCAAGAATGGCCAACATAAAAAATTGACTAAGTCTTTTGATACCAAGAAAGAAGCGAAATTATGGGCACTGGAAAATGAACTTGAGAAAGGAAATGGAAAAGAATTAGCGAAACGAACCACACCATTTGCTACCTATTTTGAAGACTGGATCAACATCATCAAGAAAAATGATGTAAAGGAATCCACTTTTCAAAATTACCAGCGCACCTCTGCTGTCGTGAAACGGCTCTTTGGTGACATCCAACTAAAAGACTTAAATGA
>DIDU01000110.1:21055-24174 GCA_002418295.1 Carnobacterium sp. UBA5792
TAAGACGACTCATGAAATATTGTTGAAAATCAAAACGGCTTTGAGAGACGCTTATGCTCGCGGTTACTTGCCAACTGATTTTGCTAGCTTAGTAAAAACTCGTGGCAAAGAATTACCGAAGCGAAACCGGGCTTTATCCATCACCGAGTTCAAGAAGCTACGAACTTATCTCCTACAACATACCGATGATGAGTTTAACGTTTTGGTCTTATTGGCTTTGGAGACTGGCATGCGTCGTGGTGAGCTTTTGGGCATTCGTCCAGAAGATGTCTATGAACATGGCATTCATGTAGTACGATCCATTAGTCCGACTTCAGAAGACACTTCATTAAAGACGAAAAACTCCAAGCGAGATGTATCCATCAATAAGGAAATTTACGATATTCTTCAAGGAATGTCTGTTCACGAGAATGGTTACTANNCCACAAGGTTTCAATCATTCCGCCCGCTTACACCGTGTATTAAAAAAGGTGGGCATCGAGCGAACCACCTTCCACGGTCTTCGGGATACCCACGCATCTTTTCTATTTTCACAAAATATCGATCTGGCTTATGTCTCCAAACGATTGGGACATATCAATATCCAAACCACCCAAAACTACTATCTGGAATTGATGCCAGAAAAAAGACACCAACAAGATGCTGATGCCTTAAGTCTCTTAAATTCGTTGTCGGATTCGTAATTTGAACCCACCTGAACCAGAAAACCATTGAAAACGTTGATACAATAGTAAATTGATTAACGTTTTGAGAATTGAGAAGCTTTACGAGCTTTCTTAAGACCTGGTTTTTTACGTTCAACCATACGTGGGTCACGTGTTAATAGTCCTGCAGCTTTTAAAGGTGCACGGAAAGCTGGGTCTACTTGTAGTAACGCACGAGCGATACCATGACGAGTAGCGCCTGCTTGTCCAGTGTAGCCACCGCCATTTACGTTTACGTGAATGTCATAGCTTTCCAATGTTTCTGTAACTGCTAAAGGTTGTTTAACGATTACGTATAAATATGGGAAAGGCATGTATTCAGTAATGTCTTTTTTGTTCATGATGATTTTACCAGTTCCGGGTACTAAACGTACGCGAGCTGTTGAATTTTTACGACGGCCTGTGCCGGTATATTGTACTTGTGCCAAAGAATTTCCCTCCTTAAATTAAGTTTGTAATGTCTAGTACTTCAGGTTGTTGTGCTTGGTGATCATGTTCAGCACCAGCGTAAACGTGTAATTTCATGCCTTGTTTGCGTCCTAAAGTGTTCTTAGGCAACATACCTTTGACAGACATTTCAATCAATTTACGTGGTTTGTTAGCACGTAAGTCTCCAGCTGAAACTTGTTTCAATCCACCAATGTATCCAGTGTGGTGAGAGTAAATTTTGTCAGTTGCTTTTTTACCAGTTAATTTAATTTTTTCTGCATTAATAACGATCACAAAGTCACCAGTATCGATGTGGGGTGTGAAAGTTGGTTTATTTTTACCGCGTAGAATTGATGCTACTACAGTAGACAAACGTCCCATTGGGATATCAGTTGCGTCTACCACATACCATTTACGTTCTACTTCGCTAGGTTTAGCCATATAAGTTGTACGCACGTTAGTTTCCTCCATATTCTTATCTGTTTGTTTGGTGCACAATATAAGTTTCCGGGGCTCATTATGTGGGGCAAACAATACCATCTAACATAATACCGTTTTAAAAGCCAGATGTCAATCATTCTAGCAGTTTTTTTGAAACTTTATCAGCACTTTTTTCTTTTATTTAATGGATTCGTTTACCACTAAATCGTCGTTTTTCAAATCGATCACTTTTAACCAGTTGTTGTGTTTCACATAGACGGTTTTATAGACTTGTTGGTTGCCGTCTGAAAAGAGCATCACGCGTTTTCCTTGGTTATCAGTCAAAATGCGGCTTTCGTATTTTGATAAGTCCACTTTGTCTTTTGCATAAGCCAATTCTTCATATTGACTGAGGTCTGTTGCTTCTTCGGCGTTAGCTGCTTCTTCTTCACTGACCGGTGCCATATCTTCGCTGTCTTCTTCTGTATCGGCTTCTTCTGATGATACTGAGCTTTCAGATACGGCGCTTTCTGCTGAACTTTCTTGTGCCATTTCTTGACTAGATTGAACAGCTGCTTCAGAAGATTCTTCAGCAGGCGCCTCTGCTTTGTTAGTGCTGCAGCCTGCTAAGACAAATGCTGCCGCAAAAAAGATCATTGATTTTTTATACATGTTCATTCTCCTTTTCGATCGTTTTCGATCTATTGATTTATAGGTAAAAGTGTTACCGATTTATTTACTGTGCTAGTATAGCAAATTTTGTCAACTTTCTAAAATAAAACCCATTAAAATATCATCTACAAATTGATTATTCAACCAGAACTCCTCTTTCAGCGTTCCTTCAATCACGAAGCCATTCTTTTGATAAAAACGAATAGCATGTTGGTTTGTAGCTAACACACGCAATCCCAGTTTATGGATCTGTTGTTCTTTTGCTTTATTTTTTATAGCTTCCAACAATTGGGAGCCGACTCCAGTGCTTTGTGTATTTGGATCTACACCGATATCGATCATCCAGGTTCGTTGGTGGGCTGCTAAAGGTGTGGGCGTATGAAAGCCGACAAAGCCTACTACTTTATTCAGCTCTTCGTTAACAGCCACTAAATGCGTACCCACAGGATGGTGTTGCCGGTAAGCTTCTGCTGAAGAATAAGTTGTGACATTCGGTGTATTGGTTTCATTCCAAATTTGATTTTCGATTGCTACTAAGTCCGGATAATCCGACCATCGGCTGGTTCGTATCACTACTGTCATCTGCTTATTCTCCTTTTGATTTTTGCACGGTTGGTTGATAAAAGCGGGTGCCTTTCGTTGCTTCTTCCACATCATAATAAACTTCGACTAAATACAAACCTTGCGGGGCAGCTGTTGGGCCTGCTTGACGACGGTCTTTGACTTCCAACAGGCGTTTCATATCATCAGCTGGTCGGCGTCCATTCGCAATTTGCAACAGTGTACCGATAAAGATCCGTACCATATTGTACAAAAAGCCGTCTCCTCTAAACGTGAAAATCAGCTCGCCTTTTTCAGGGTCTTCTACGACACTGGCTTCATAAACAGTCCGTA
>DIDU01000110.1:24179-25665 GCA_002418295.1 Carnobacterium sp. UBA5792
CATGCGTACCTTCAATATCTTTTAACGCCTGTTCTAAAACCGGCAAATTGATCGGGTATTGGTGGTGTTTGGTGTACAGCCGTTTAAATGGATCGGTAACAGGATTTGTGTCGACCCGGTATTGGTATTTTTTCCCGGTTGTTTGGTAGCGGGCGTGAAAATCAAAACTGACAAATTCAACTTGTTGAACGTAAATCTCATTAGTAGTCAAGCTATTCAAAGCCCGTTTCATGTTTTCAATCGGCATTCGGATCGGATAGTCAAAATGAATAACTTGCCCTAACGCATGAACACCTGAATCCGTTCGGCCTGATCCTTGTATTTTAATTTCTAGTCCTTTGGCCATGATCTTCAGTACGCGTTCAATTTCGCCTTGAACAGTTCGAGCATTAGGCTGAATTTGAAAGCCGCTAAAGTTTGTGCCATCGTATTGAATAATAATTTTATAGCGTGTAGTTTCCATTATCACTGACTCCTAATCATAAAATTTATCACTTACTGCAAAAGAAAAAAGGCTGTTTCAATTAAAGATGAATCAGCCTTTATTCTACCCTAATTTCTTAAAAAAACTAAGGCTACTGTCAATAGGGCATAACCAACGATCACAAGCATATCGCGCATTTCCCATTTTAACAGCCGGTATTTGGTCCGTCCTTCGCCGCCTTGATAACCGCGGGCTTCCATCGCTGTTGCCAGCTCTTCAGCACGATTAAAGGAACTGACGAATAGAGGAATCAGCAACGGCACAATGGCTTTCATTTGCTGAAAAACATTTCCTTCTCCAAAGTCTACTCCTCTGGCTCGTTGGGCGTTCATGATTTTTTCGGTTTCGTTCATCAAAGTTGGAACAAACCGTAGTGCGATCGACAACATCAAAGCTATTTCGTAAACTGGTACTTTTAAAGCGATCAAAGGACGCAATAAAAATTCAATCGCATCAGTCAAGGACAACGGCATAGTCGTCAAGGTCAATAAAGTCGACATAAAAATGATCAAAACAAACCGACAGAAGATAAATACACCGTTCAACAGTCCTTCTTGAGAAACCGTAATCGGCCCTAAAGAAAAGTAGACCGTTCCGCCGCCGGTAAATAGTACTTGCAAAAGTACTGTAAATAAAATCAACCAAATCAGCGGTTTAACCCCATTGATGAAAAAGCTCAATTTGATTTTAGACAATTGAATCACAAACATCGTAAAAAGAAACAATAATGCGTAAGTTTGCCAGTTATTGGCTAAAAAGATAATTCCGATAAAATACATACTGCCTAACAACTTTGCTCTGGGGTCCAGCCGGTGGATCCAAGAATCTCCCGGAATGTACCGGCCGAAAATCAATTTATCCATCATTTGTCTTCACCTGCTTTGGTTTCTGATGTAACAGGCCCTTTATCTGCCGTTACAGCCTTCACTTGCGCAGCAATGGCATCAGCTAGTTCATTGGTCGTTAAATACAACCGATCCGCTGGCAGGCCTAATTTCGCGT
>DIDU01000108.1 GCA_002418295.1 Carnobacterium sp. UBA5792
AGGTCATTGTTTTCGGCAGCACCTCTCGGCTTTGAGTAGTCAGCAATTCATTTTTAGGCACGATCGCTAAAATTCCCGTTTCTGGGAAAGTATGCTGAACTGCATATACTTCTTGATCTAACTGACTCGCAACTACAAAATCCCCTAAGATAGCTGGTGCTACATTATCCGGATGCCCTTCAATAGCTGCTGCTATATTCACTTTTTCCATAGGTGTCAGTTCTAACTCCTCAAGTTGATTCGCCAATTCTATTCCGGCTACAATCGCTGCTGAACTGCTGCCTAAGCCGCGAGCAGAAGGAATATCGCTTTGCATCATCAGCTTTCTTGGAACCAGATTCGGAGCTAAGGTCAAAGCTGTTTGAATGATCAAATTTTCTTTATCTTTTGGAATCTTCTCTCCTAAATGATGGTCAATGTGCCATTCACTTTGCTCTTCCCCAACTTCAAGCGTCAAATAAAGATCTAAAGCTAATCCACATGAATCGAATCCTGGGCCTAAATTGGCGGTTGTACCCGGGACTCTAATAGTCAGCATTTTTAGAAACACCTGCCTTTAAATGAGTTCTCATTTCTTCGATACCGTCTAATCTCACAATGGGAATCTCCGTCACATTCATTGACGTATCAGGATCTTTTAATCCATTACCTGTGAACACACATACAACTGTTTCTCCTGCCTGAATGGCTCCGCTCTTTATATCTTTGATCACACCCGCTAACGAAGCTGCTGACCCCGGCTCAATATACACACCGTCCATTGCAGCTACCTTTTTATACGCATCAATGATCTCATCGTCTGTAACAGAATCAATTTTCCCCTTTGATTCATCTCTAGCTGCTTCAGCCAATTCCCAACTAGCAGGATTGCCGATACGAATTGCTGTTGCAATGGTTTCTGGTTGAGCAATCACTTGACCCTTAACAATAGCAGCAGCACCTTCTGCTTCAAAACCATGCATTCTCGGCAGTCCTGTTTGATGCAATTCATTCCATTCCTTAAACCCTTTCCAATAAGCTGAAATATTACCAGCATTTCCGACTGGAATAGCTAAAACATCTGGCGCTTTTTTTAAATCTTCACAAATTTCAAATGCGGCTGTTTTTTGGCCTTCTAAACGATAAGGATTGACTGAATTGACTAAAGTAACTGCTTCTGTTTCAGCTAATTGGCGAACAGCACGCAAAGCTTCATCAAAATTTCCTTGAATCGAAATAATATCCGCACCGTACATTACCGCTTGTGCCAGTTTGCCTAATGCGATTTTTCCTTCTGGAATGACAATATAAGCTTTCATATTTGCTCTAGTTGCATAAGCAGCTGCTGAAGCGCTTGTGTTTCCTGTAGATGCACAAATAATCGCTTCTGCTCCCTCTTCTTTCGCTTTTGCTACTGCCATCNNCCCCCCCCCCCCTCCCCCCCCTCCCTTTAAAAAAAAACCCCTGCTGGATTTAACCCTTCGTATTTTCCGTATAATGTGATTCCTAAGACTTTAGATAAATTAGTCAACGGAATCAAAGGAGTATTTCCTTCACTTAGCGAAATCATGGGCGTATCTGACGTTACGGGCAAAACTTTCTTGTATTTAGTTAACAATCCTTTGTACATTATTTCCCCTCCATTACTTTAAAACAGACTAATAAGTTCATTCCTTCAGCTTTTTCCAAGTCTTTTATAATCTGAGTCTGTTGCGCTTTATTCATTTTATGAGTCACGATCACTACTTTGGCAGATGCTTTTGAAAATGGTTGTTGGATGATTTGATCAAAACCTACATCTGATTTATTAAAAATTTTAGTTAACTCTAAAAATTGGCCGGTCTGATCTTGCATATCAATAGCCATGTAATATTTTGATTCTACGTCTTTGTCTTTGGTGAGGTTCGTTTCATGCTGATAAGAATTAAAAACTGTTCCTGTCGTTCCTAGACCAATATTTTTAGCTACTGTAATAAGATCACTTACGACGCTGGTAGCGGTTGGTAAAGCTCCGGCTCCTGGCCCATAAAACATGGTTTCTCCTACCGCAGCACCTACAACAAAAACGGCATTGTTTTCATTTTGTACACCCGCTAAAGGATGGTCTTCCGGAACTAAAACTGGTCCTACATCAACTCGTACACTATTGTCTTTTTCAATAGCTGCACCAATCAATTTGATGCGGTAGCCAAGCCGTTTTGCCATTTCAATATCTGCTAATTGAATATTCCGGATCCCTCTTGTTTCAATTTGCTCTAATTCTACGTTCATACCAAACGCCAAACGAGTCAGAATTACCATTTTTCTAGCTGCGTCGATCCCATCAACATCATTAGTAGGATCACTTTCAGCAAAACCTAATTCTTGTGCTTTTTGCAATGCTTCTTCGTATGTATCGTTGTTATTTGTCATCTTAGACAACATAAAATTAGTTGTTCCATTCACGATTCCAAAAACTTTTNNTACCGCCTGCAACACTAGCTTCATAGTATAAATCACACTGATAGTCATTCGCTAATGCTACTAATTCATTTCCATGCAAAGCAATCAAGTCCTTATTAGCTGTTACGACATGTTTTCCTGCTTTTAAAGCTTGAGAAATGTAGTCTTTTGCTTGGACAATACTGCCCATCACTTCTACTACAATATCAATGTCTTCATCCATTAAAATATCAGCTGCATTTGTGGTTAATTCAATTCCTTCAGAAAATTCTCCACGTTTTTTTTCAACATTGCGAACCAATACTTTCTTTACGTTCAATTCTTCTCCGGTTATTTGTTTGATTTTGCTTTCATGCTGTTTTAGAATACGCAAAACACCGCTGCCTACTGTTCCAAAACCTAATATTCCGACCTGTATTTTCCGTTTCATTTTATTGTGCTCCTTTATAGTTCAACATTTTTTAATTTGGTTTTAATCTAAATTTAAACTTATTATACCTAATTCCTGAATGGATAACTACCTTATTCCATCAAAAATTTTGACTCTATAATTTGTAGAGTAGATAGATTAGTTAATTGATTACAAGGTATTTTTGGAGGAATAATGGTTGCTTGTAGCTATGCCTAACGATTCAAGCCTCAAACAAATCCATCTATTCCAGAATAAATTTTATTTTGTTATATCAACACTATTTGTTAAACAACCAAAATTTTGTTGCATAATTATTGACCTTATCATCCTTGTGTTTTACAAAAAAAGGTTAAAGACAAGCTTAACTAAGTAAGCTTACCTTTAACCTTTAATTTTTAATCTTGCAACAATTCAAAAATCTCAATTGCGACTAAATCCAAATCATCAAATTGATAAACTTGGTGAGTTGAACTATCTTCTAATTCAAAAGTAGCAGTCTTCGCATCATAGGAAATTAGGCAACGTTCTAAGCCTTCTTTTTCAAATCTACGAATTTGAACTTCACTCTCTTTATCTTCTAGCATAGCTTCCAACCGGCGAATAATCGCCTGTAATTGTGAAGGTTTCATCTTCTCGTGCCCCTTTCAGACTTGACTCAGTCATTATTTTAACAGATTTTTCATTAAAAGACAGTAAACTCATCTTTTTTTCATTAAAAACTTCTTTTTTTTCGAACTTCCTTCAAAGTAATTAAAAGAATTTTTTGATTTTCTATCTCTTCCAGGCGGTAGAGTAAAAGGACAATCATGTAAAAAAAGTTGCTCTTTAACTTTCAGAGCAACTTTTTGTATCTTTTTAGAAGTTCATTTTTCTTTTCCCGTCAGGCCACCATAATTTAATAAAAGCTTGTGTCCCCTCGTCTCCATGGCCATTTGTTTCAAGTTTTTCATACAATTGTTGCGCTAATGCTGTAAATGGCAAGTCAATATTCATTCTGCTCGCTTCATTTAGAGCAATTTTTAAATCTTTTACGAAGTGTTTTATAAAAAATCCTGGTGAAAAATCACCTTGTAAAATACGCGGTCCATAGTTAGCTAACGACCAGTTTCCTGCACTTCCACCGCCAACAGTATCTAACACTTTTTCTAAATCAAGTCCTGCAGCATCAGCGTATACCAGCAACTCTGTCATTCCTGTCATCGTTCCGGCAATCATGATTTGATTGGCCATTTTAGTATGTTGACCTTTGCCAGCTGATCCTTGTAAGTTTACTTTACTTGAAAATTCTTTAAAAATAGGTTCTATAGCAGCATAAGTTGATTCATCACCACCGACCATGATCGTCAGCGTTCCTTTTTTGGCCCCTAAATCTCCACCTGAAACAGGCGCATCTAGCACAGCTATTCCATTTTCTTTTCCTTTTTTATATAGTTTCACTGCTAATGAAGGGGTGCTAGTTGTCATATCGATTAAAATATGTTCAGCTGTAGCTGTTTGAAAAATCCCTTTTTCTCCAAAATAAGTTTCTTCTACATCTTCTGGATAACCAACAATCGTAAAAACTACTTCACTTTCTTTCGTAACAGTTGCTGGATCATCATACCAGTTGGCTCCTAAAACAACCACCTCATCTGTTTTGCTTTTTGTGCGATTGTAGACATTTACCTCATAACCCGCTTTTAGCAAGTGTTTAACAATTGAAGAACCCATTACTCCTATTCCGATAAATCCAATTTTTTTCACTTACACCAACTCCTTTTCATTTAGTCATTGATTTTAGTATAGCATTTTGCTGAACAAACTAAAAAGAAAAACCATTAACCCGAAAGAGGTATTTTCTATCTTTGCTCATTCTTCTTTTCTTGCTGCTGATAAAAGTCTCCCCATATCTGTGCTAAGCGTTCTTCTGAATAAGTGTTGTTACCAGCAGTTGTTTTTTGCAGTGCTGCTTGATAATAAGCAGCATCATTCGCTAAACGTTCAATTTCTCCTTGCATTGCTTCTCGGTTAGCAGCAGGTAAATAGTACCCTTCCAATACAGGAAGGTAGAGTGCTAAGTCTCTTAAGACCACAGGAGTCCCACAAGAAAAGGCTTCTAAAATACACATGGGAAAGAGTTCATCATAAGAAGGCAGCAAAAAAACATCAGCTATATTGTAATAACGGAGCATTTCTTTTCTTCCGACAATACCAGTAAACAATAAATTTTTAGGTGGGTGTTCCATTTTTTNNTCATAACCATCAGTAAGTTTGCCAAATGAAAATCCTCCTGCCCAAATAAATTGAATATCAGGCATTGCTTCAGCTAGCTTAATGAAGTCCATTACCCCTTTCCGTTCTTGCACTTGAGCAGCTCCAAAAACGATAAATCGCTTTTCTTTTAGACCTAAAGAAGTTTTTATCTGGTTTACTTGATGAGGCTCTAAAGAATAAAAATCTTTTTTAGAAACAAAATTAGGGATATACGTAATTGTTTCTTCTGGTATTCCGTATTTCATTAGTTCGGTAATGTAAGAAGGATTTACAACTACAAGCTGATCCATTCGTTTATAAAAAGCAATCACATACCAATAAAAGAGAACTGTTACCCAACGAGGCAATTGAAGACTGCCTTTTAAAGTGGAAGGCAAAAAATGAACGTATCCGATTCGTCTGCCAAAATGATGTTTAAAAAATGTACTAATAAAAAAAATTGGATCAATCGTATGATAATGGCTGATTTGTGTTTTGGTATAACGATTAATAGAAACCAATAAAGTAGAAGAATGGTAATTTTTTAATAATTGAAGTAACTCAACATATGCACTTCCTACGCCTTGTCCAGCCACTTTATCAGCAGAAGAAAACATGGTTATTTTAATCATGGTTTTATCCCCCTCCTTTCTTATCTACGTTTTAATGATTTGAATGGACAGCGACCTCTTTTTCGTGCATGTACTGCTGAATAGTCTCTCTATAAAATTGTAAAACTTTTTCTCCAAATAATTCGGACGAAATGGAGTTTAATAAACTGGTTCGTTCTTTTTTTATCCATTGATTTTTTTTATTCTGAGTAAAGTAACTGTATACCGTCTCTGCAATTTGTGAGTCATCACTAAACGTCATGCCAAAAGAGCCATTTTGCGTTAACGTTTCTGTGTACTCGTTTAGACGTGCTACAATATCCGTTCCGGATGCGATTGCTTCAATATAAGTCAACCCTTGTGATTCTGAGTTTGATGAGCTGACAAATAANNATAAAGAAAACAGTATCCGCTAACCCTAATGAATGAGCTAATTCTTCCAGCTCATTTCTGGCTGGCCCATCTCCTACAATGACTAATTTTGCTGCAGGTTGATGAAGTAAAATTTCCGGCATTGCTTTAATAAGCAAATCAATACTTTTCTCTTTTGCTACTCGGCTTAAAGATAAAAGCAATCGTGTATCTTTTGAAAAAGAAAGTTCTTTACGGATATCTCGCTTATTTTCCTTCAAAAAATGCTCTAAATCCACTCCAGTAGGAATTACACTTATTCTTGAAACAACTCCATAATTTAGCAGTTGTTTTCGTGCCTTTTCGCTTGGCGCAATAATGCCAGATGATTTATTGCAATACATTTTTGACACTAACTTAACATGCGTCGGTCTAAGAACTTTACCATTGGCAATGTAGTAAAGGTAATCTTCGTACATTGTATGATAAGTATGGACACATGGGATTTTTAATTGGTAGGCAATATATTTTCCAGTCAAACCTAAACTGAATTCGGTTTGTGTATGAATAATATCTAATTGGAGCTCTTTCGCTATTTTTAATGCGCGATAAACTCCTTTTATTGCGATACGTCGGTCTTGAAAAGAAAAAAAGGGTATACTGGTCAAGCGGACGATTCCCTCTTCTTTTTCTTGTACTTTTGGATCAGTTGTTGTAAAAATAATCACTTCATGCCCTTGGCGTTCTAGCTCTTTTTTTAAAGTTTTTATTGAAGTTGCAACTCCACTTATTTGTGGAAAATAAGTGTCTGTAAAAATTCCAACTTTCATTATTTTCACCCCTTTAATTTATTATACTTAGTTTTATGTAAAAACATAGATTTTAGCCTTTAAGTTCCCATNNCATGTCTTTCAGATTTCTACGCAGAGAGTTTATTAAAAATAGTATACTAAAAATTTAATGCTGCTCCCTCCGCCTGAAGTACGATTTTAAAACAAAAAAAAGTTGCAAGAATCTAAAGATTCTTGCAACTTTTTTTTATTTTGTATATTCTTCAACTAGTTTAACTACTTCTTCAGCTGTGTCGCAATCATTAATTGCTTTTTCAGCTAATTCAGCCATCTTCGTTGTATCTAAACGTTTCATTAAACTACGAGTTTTTAGAATACTTGAAGCACTCATTGAGAATTCATCTAAGCCTAATCCCATCAATAATGGTACTGCTGTTTGATCGCCAGCCATTTCCCCACACATTCCTGTCCATTTACCTTCTTTATGAGAAGCGTCGATGACGTTCTTAATCAAACGTAAAATAGATGGATTATATGGTTGGTATAAATAAGAAACGCGTTCGTTCATTCGGTCAGCTGCCATTGTATATTGAATTAAGTCGTTCGTTCCAATACTGAAGAAATCAACTTCTTTAGCAAAGCGATCTGCAAGAACAGCAGCTGCTGGGATTTCAATCATAATACCGACTTCGATATCATTCGAAACCTCCACGCCTTCTTTGACTAATTTTTCTTTTTCTTCTAACAATATCCCTTTAGCATCACGGAATTCTCCTAGTGTTGCAATCATCGGGAACATAATACGCAATTTACCAAATACAGAAGCCCGTAAAAGAGCGCGTAATTGGGTTCTAAACATATCTTGTTCAGCTAAACAAATACGAATAGCCCGGTAGCCTAAAAATGGATTCATTTCATGAGGCAATGTTAAATAAGGCAATTCTTTGTCTCCGCCGATATCCATCGTCCGAACAACTACAGCTTTGTCTCCCATACCTTCTAAAATAGCTTTATAAGCTTCAAACTGAGCTTCTTCAGTCGGGAAGTCAGGTGAATCCATATAAAGGAATTCTGTCCGGTACAAACCAATTGCTTCACCACCGTTATTTTTCACACCAGCTAAGTCTTTTGGTGTTCCGATATTAGCAGCTAATTCAATATGTTTGCCGTCAGCTGTATAGGTTTTTTCGTTTTTCAACTTTTCCCATTCGGCTTTTTGCCCTGCAAATTTTGAGGCTTTCTCTTCATAAAAAGAAATATCGGTATTTTCAGGATGAATTAAGACATCGCCTTCTAATCCGTCTACAATAATCATATCGTTTTCTTTTACAAGAGCTGTGATTTCTTTTGTTCCGACAATTGCCGGAATTTCAAGAGAACGAGCCATAATTGCAGAGTGAGACGTACGACCACCAATATCCGTTACAAATGCTTTCACAAATTTACGGTTTAATTGGGCTGTATCACTTGGCGNNGCGATAACAATTACTTCTTCATCGATCATTGAAGGATTCGGTAATCTCACGCCTAGCAAGTGACTTAACACACGCTTAGTAACGTCTTTAATGTCAGCAGCACGTTCTTGCATATATGGATTATCTTCCATGCCTTCAAAAATGCCAATGAACATATCCGTTACTTCTTTTAGTGCGCTTTCAGCATTTACTTTATTATCTCTTATGTTACTTTCGATACTCCCAATTAATTCAGGATCAGAAAGAACCATTAAATGCGCGTCAAAAACTTGAGCTTCTTCTTCGCCTAAAGTTTCAACAGCTTTACCGCGGATCAGCTCAAGTTCTTGGGTAGCTTTATTTAACGCTTGTTTTAAACGTTCAATTTCTGAATCAGAATTTTCAACTGAGAATTTGTCGAAAGTTAAATCGGGCTCAACAAGTAGATAAGCTTTTGCAATCGCAATACCATCACTTGCAGCAATCCCTTTTAAATTTTCAACCATTACTCAGCTAAACCTTCTTTCTTCATTGTTTCTTCAATACTTGAAATAGCTTCTGCTTCATCAGCACCATCTGCACTGATAACAACTTCTGCACCTTGGCCTACGCCTAATGACATAACACCCATAATTGATTTTAAGTTAACAGATTTACCTTTATATTCTAGGTTAATATCTGAGTTGAATTTGCTAGCTGTTTGTACTAATAAAGTTGCAGGACGTGCATGAATTCCTGTTTCAGCTATTACATGAAAATCGCGTTTTTCCATAATGTTTGATCTCCTTTAATAAATAATAATTTTTTATGAGGCTTATTTTTATCCTAGAATTCTTTAAACAATAAACATCTAAATGTCCCTGTTCTAAAAATAACCCTTTCATCTTCATAGATTACCATTTTTAAGAGCATACTACAACTATTTTCTATTTTTTCTTTTTCTTCTGCCTTCTTTTTTCTTTCTAGCTATTTGTTCTAAAGCGATAAACTACTTCACCATTGTGCTTTGCTTCCCCAATAATATGATCTTTTTGAACATGATTCATCCATATTTCTCTAAATTGCATAAAATTTTCTTTTGCTATGACTATTTCAGTTAGCTCACCTTCTATTAACTTTTCAAGCTGCAGCTCAAGAGATTCGTTTGTCATTTTTTCCTTCTTCCTTTCTTGTTTCTTATTATTTTAGCCTAATTTTTTAACAAATGATAGAACAAATTACTTGTATGTCAGACAAGGTCAGTGTATAATGAATACATGAAGGTCAGGAAAGGTCAATTTTCTTTTAACGTCGATTATTTTTTCCTGCAGAAACTTCTAACTTTAATTATTGAAAGGTTGTGCATGCTGTATGTTATGTCAAAATTGTCATCAACAAGATGCAACAATTCATTTATATACAAATATGAATGGTCAAAAAGGCCAATTAGATATCTGTCAAAATTGCTACCGACTTTTAAAAGAAGCTAATGAAAAAGGCTCTATTCAAAACAATTATCCAACTCCTCAAGATCCTTTTGGGTTTGGCAATCTAGATAATTTTTTCCGGTCTATGCAAAACCCATCGTCTCAAAATTATAAAGGGGTACCCCCTACACAAAGTAGCGGTGGCTCCGGTAATGGGCAACGGCCGACAAATAAAGTAAAAGGTTTATTGGGAGAATATGGAACCAATCTAACTGATTTAGCTAGATCAGGCGCAATTGATCCAATTATCGGACGTGATAAAGAGATTGAACGAGTAATCGAAATCTTAAATCGCCGTACAAAAAATAACCCTGTTCTAACTGGAGAACCCGGTGTTGGTAAAACAGCTGTCGTGGAAGGGTTAGCTCAAAAAATTGTAGATGGAGAAGTTCCACAAAAACTAATGGATAAAGAAGTCATTCGTTTAGATGTTGCTTCTCTAGTTCAAGGAACTGGAATTCGCGGACAATTTGAAGAACGTATGCAACAATTAATGGATGAATTGAAAAAAAATCCACAAATCATTCTTTTTATTGATGAAGTCCATGAAATCGTAGGTGCAGGTAGTGCTGAAGGCAGTATGGATGCAGGTAATATGTTGAAACCTGCTTTAGCACGAGGCGAGTTACAAATGGTTGGAGCAACAACATTAAAAGAATACCGCACTATTGAAAAAGATGCTGCTTTAGAAAGACGTTTACAACCTGTACGTGTCAGCGAACCAACAGTTGATGAAACGATCGATATTCTAAAAGGTATTCAAAAAAAATACGAAGATTATCACCAAGTCACTTATACAGAAGAAGCCATTAAAGATGCGGTTACTCTTTCTAACCGTTATATCCACGATCGTTTCTTACCTGATAAAGCCATTGATCTATTAGATGAATCGGGCTCTAAGAAAAACTTGACGATTCAAGCAATTGATCCAAAGGTAGTTGAAGATAAAATTGCTGAAGCAGCACATCAAAAACAATTGGCTTTGCAGCAAGAAGATTATGAAAAGGCTGCTTTCTACCGTGACCAAGCTACTAAGTTTGCGGCCATGCGGGATCAACAACAACCTGAAGCTGAACGCCCAGTTGTAACAGGAAAAGATATGGTCAAGATTATTGAAACAAAAACAAATATTCCTGTAGGCGAATTAAAAGAAAAAGAACAAACTCAATTGCGTAATTTAGAAACTGACTTACGTCAACATGTAATCGGCCAAAATCAAGCAATTGAAAAAATTTCTAAAGCTATTCGCAGAAGCCGGATCGGGTTAAACAAAAAAAATCGACCAATTGGTTCTTTCTTATTTGTCGGTCCGACAGGTGTAGGTAAAACAGAATTAGCCAAACAATTAGCTCTAGAATTGTTCGGTAATAAAGAAGCCTACATTCGTTTCGATATGAGTGAATATATGGAAAAACACAGTGTAGCTAAGTTGATCGGTTCTCCTCCAGGATATGTAGGATATGACGAAGCTGGACAATTGACTGAGAAAGTCCGTCACAATCCTTATAGTATTTTATTATTAGATGAAATCGAAAAAGCACATCCCGATGTTTTGCATATGTTCTTGCAAATTTTAGATGATGGACGCTTAACTGATGCACAAGGACGTACCGTAAGTTTCAAAGATACAATTATTATCATGACAAGTAATGCAGGTACGGGATCAGTTGAAGCAAATGTTGGTTTTGCAGCTGCCTCTAAAGGTAACCAAAAATCTGTCTTAAATCATTTGACCGACTTCTTCAAACCAGAATTTATTAACCGGTTTGATGCAATCGTCGAATTCAATTCTTTGAAAAAAGAACACCTTCTTATTATCGTAGACTTGATGTTAAATGATGTTAATGATATGTTGAAAGATCAAAAAATTACAATTGAAGCTGATCAACGT
>DIDU01000113.1:0-572 GCA_002418295.1 Carnobacterium sp. UBA5792
AAAAATGGGTTAAGCATACAATTGACAGATATGCTGATCAAAGAAGTTAACGTATCATCTTTAGGAACACAATTAAAAAAGTAAAAAAAAAAACAATCTTCTGCAAAATAAACTTTTGCGGAAGATTGTTTTTTTAGATTTTAAAGTTTACCGACAATTTGAGTGCCGTGTACTTCATTTACACCTAATTGTTCGATGACAGGTTGAGCATTTTTATCTGTAATGCCGCCTCCAGGCAGGATAACAATACGGCCATCGGCATAATCAACTAATTCTTTTAAATGAGGTAGGGTAGTTTCAATAGGTAGATCTAATGAGCCGCCATGGGTCAAAATACGTTGAACATCATGATCAATCAACCAATCGATGGCTTCAAATTGCCGACTAACGGGGATGACATCAAAAGCCATATGGAACGTTACCTGCAACCCATAAGATTCTTCTAAAATCTGTTCCATCGCGTCTTCGTCCAGCCAGTTCTCCTCATTTAAACACCCTACAACGATCCCATCTAAACCTAAATTTCGTGCTTCGATAATATCATAGCCCATTATTTTCAGCTCAGAATCATT
>DIDU01000113.1:588-15048 GCA_002418295.1 Carnobacterium sp. UBA5792
CTAGTATAACATGAAAAATTGTTTTTGGTTCTCTAATCAACACCGCATTGAATATTGTAAAAGTCTTCGTTATAATAAAACGGAGCTGGCAGACAGTAAACGACTCATTAAAATAAGAGGCAGTTTCTTGATAAGTTATGAAAGACTCAAATCAAAGGATGGTAAACATGAAAATTTTAGTTCAAAAATTTGGCGGTACTTCTGTTAAAGACGAAGAGAGCCGCCTAGCAGCGGAAAAACATATTGTTCATGCGGTTTCAGCCGGGTATAAAGTAATCGTAGTTGTTTCGGCAATTGGGCGTCTAGGAGATCCATATGCGACAGATTCTCTATTGGAATTAATTGGCGGAGCTCGGAGTTATTTAGATTTGCGTGAGAAAGATATGCTGCTTTCGGTTGGCGAAACGATTTCAGCAGCCGTCTTTACTAATGGATTGAAAAAAAATGGGTTAACCGCTGTCGGATTAACGGGACAAGATGCAGGCATCGTTACTAATGAAGAGTTTGGTAATGCTAAAGTACAACGGATTGAAACAGAGCACATTTTTGCTCATTTTAAAATGAATGATGTGGTAGTGGTGACAGGTTTTCAGGGAATCAGTGAAAGTGGACATATTACGACAATTGGACGCGGCGGCAGTGATACAACCGCTGCCTTTTTAGGAGCTGCTTTTAAAGCGGAGAGTATCGATATTTTTACAGATGTTTCGGGAATGATGACTGCTGATCCTCGATTGGTTGACAATGCCAAGTTTTTAGAAGTGGTNNAGTTACCGAGAAGTAAGCAATATGGCACACGAAGGAGCAAAAGTGATCGATCCACGAGCTGTAGAAATCGCTATGCAATCTGGAATCCCATTGAGAATCCGCTCGACTCATCAACCGGTCAATAATACAGGCACATTAGTGACCCATATTGAAAGCCAAATCGAACATTATCGTTTGGTGACAGGCATTGCTCATGTGCCTAACTTAGTTCAATTCAACGTTCAAGCTTCTCGGAAAATACAAGAAGCGGTTTTTGCTTCACTAGCTGAATTGAATATTAGTGTAGACTTTATCAATATTTTTCCTGATCATATTGTGTTTACATTGCCGCAAACGGCATTGGAACAGGCTCAAACGATCCTGAATGAACAAGATGCTGCTTACTCCCTGATTGAAAACTGCGCAAAAGTAGCAATAGTGGGAGCTGGAATAACAGGAGTACCAGGGATTATTTCTAACATGATCACGACTTTGGACAAACACAACATACCAATCTATCAATCTGCAGATAGTTATACGACTGTTTGGATTTTGGTAGCAGAAAAAGATTTGAAAGTAGCAGTAAATGCCTTGCATACTGCCTTTTTACAAAATTAGAAATAAGCTAAAAACGACTGAGTTTGATTGCTATTTTGTGGTTTTGGCGTATAATTAAAATAATAGTAAACTTGAGGAGTACTGTGCATAGTGCTCCTATTTTAATGGATAGGGAGAAAAAATGTTAAATATATTTAAACCAACGTGGATGATAGAAGCTATTTACCACCTCACACCTGAACAATTAAAAGAACAAAATATTAAAGCTGTTTTAACTGATTTAGATAATACTTTGATCGCATGGAACAATCCAGACGGAACAGAAGAACTGATCCAATGGATCAAAGTAATGGAAGAAGCGGGCATCCCTGTTGTGATTCTCTCAAATAATAGTGACGAGCGCGTTAAAAGGGTTGCCAGTGCTTTAAATTTGGACTATGTAGCCAGAGCTATAAAACCCACTGTAATCGGATTTAAAAAAGCAGAAACGAAGTTAGGCCTACCAAAAGAAGAGATTTTAATGGTTGGAGACCAGATCATGACTGATGTTTGGGGTGCCAATTTAGCAGGAATACGAACCGTACTGGTAAAGCCTATTATCAATAGTGATGCATGGAATACGNNTTATTATGAACTATTTAATCAAAAAGAACCCAGATATGAGATGGAGGAAGTCATTACATGGCGAAAGAGTTAATGAATGAAGAAGAAATACGGTGTATCGGTTGTGGAGCACTTATCCAAACAACAGATAAAGAAGCTCCAGGATATACTCCAGAATCAGCGTTGAAAAAAGGACTTGAGAACGGTGAAGTTTATTGCCAACGGTGATTCAGGTTGCGTCACTATAATGAAATTCAAGATGTTCATTTAACAGATGATGATTTTTTAAAATTATTAAATGAAATCGGCACGGAAGATGCCTTAATTGTTAATGTAATCGACATTTTTGATTTTAATGGCAGTTTGATTCCTGGGATGCACCGTTTTGTTGGCAATAATCCTGTTCTTTTAGTTGGAAATAAAGTAGATTTATTGCCTAAATCATTAAAAAGAGGAAAAATGACCCAATGGTTGCGCGAACGAGCTTTTGAAGAAGGTCTGCGTCCAGAAGAAGTTATTTTGACAAGTGCCGTGAAGCCTAAAGAAATGGAAGCTTTATTAGAAACGATTGAAAAACACCGTAAAGGACGAGATGTTTTTGTGGTCGGAGTAACCAATGTTGGGAAATCAACTCTTATCAATCAAATTATAAAAATGACAGCTGGTGTGCAAAACTTAATCACGACCTCACAATTCCCAGGAACGACTTTAGATAAAATCGAAATTCCTTTAGAGGACGGAAAATTTTTAATTGATACTCCAGGCATTATTCACCGCCATCAGATGGCACATGTTTTAGGAGATAAAGATTTAAAATTGATTGCCCCTAAAAAAGAAATAAAGCCGATGGTCTATCAACTAAACGAAGGCCAGACATTATTTTTTGGAGGTGTCGCAAGGTTTGACTACTTGAAAGGTGGAAGACGCTCCTTTACTGCTTATACCTCTAATGACTTAAAAATTCACCGAACAAAGTTAGAAAACGCATCTAATTTGTATCAAAAGCAAGTCGGAGAATTATTGCAGCCGCCAAGAAAGAATGAAGTAGCCGATTTTCCTGAGTTGGTTCGTTTTGAATTCACGATTAAAGAAAAATCGGATATTGTTTTTGCCGGCTTAGGCTGGGTAACGGTGAATGAGCCGGGAGCGATCGTTGCAGGATGGGCGCCTAAAGGCATTAACGTGGTCATTCGTAAATCATTGATTTAACAAATAAAAGAATTGCTGATAGTGTGATTCAATAGGAGCAGAAAATGAAATTAACTGGAAAACAAAAACGCTTTTTAAGAAGCAAAGCACACCACTTAGATCCGATTTTTCAAATCGGAAAAAACGGCTTAAATCCGGAAGTGATTGTCCAGATTGGTGAAGCACTTGAAAAACGCGAATTGATAAAAATCAATTTATTACAAAATACAGATGAAACAGCTGATGAAGTAGCTGAAGAAATTGAAGCAAAATTAGGCTGCCATGCAGTTCAAGTCATTGGTCGTGTGATTGTTTTATTTCAGCCTTCGTCACAAGAAAAGTACCAACGTATTTCAACAGAATTGCCATTAAAAAAATAAGAATAAAAAGTAAAGAAAGGTGATTATTTTGAAAAGGCAGACGGTTTCTTTTAATCAGACAGAAGTTCTTACAAACAGTATACCTGAAAGAACAGAACGAAAAAAAGTAGGTATCCTTGGAGGGACCTTTAATCCGCCGCATATCGGGCATTTGATTATTGCAGACCAAGTAGGTCAACAACTGGGTCTAGATAAAGTATGCTTTATGCCAAGTGCCAATCCGCCGCATCAAGACAAGAAGACAGCTATTGAAGCTGCTCATCGTATGAAAATGGTGGAAGCTGCTATACAAAATAATCCTTTTTTTGATATTGAAAAAAGCGAAGTCGAAAGAGGCGGAAAAAGTTATACCTACGATACTATGTTACAATTGACGAGAGCTAACCCAGATACAGACTACTATTTTATTATCGGAGGCGATATGGTAGAATATTTGCCTAAATGGTATAAAATCGAAGAGTTGCTGCAGTTAGTACAATTTGTAGGCGTAAATCGACCTGGCTACGCATTGACTACTACTTACCCCATTATTTGGGTAGATGTTCCATCAGTGAATATTAGTTCAACGTTAGTACGTAAAAAATTGGAAACGAAGTGTTCTGTTCGTTACTTAATTCCTGATGAGACATTAGCGTATATTTCTGAAAAGGGGTTATGNNGTCCCGTTAGACAGAAATGAATTACTTGAAAAAGTACAAGCACAAATGAGCTCGAAACGGTTCAAGCATGTATTAGGCGTCGAAAAAGCCGCTGTTGAGTTAGCTCAGCGTTACGGTGTTTCTATAGAAGCAGCAAGTATAGCAGCATTGACGCATGATTATGCAAAAGAACGCAATCCTCGCGAGATGCATGACTTGATTATCAGTGCAAATTTAGATTTAGAATTGTTGCAATACGGCAGTGAGATTTGGCATGGACCTGTTGGAGCCATCTTAGTAAAAAAAGAATTGCATGTTCAAAATATAGAAATTTTAAATGCCATACGTTGCCATACAGTAGGTGCTGCTGAGATGTCTTTATTAGAACAAGTCATTTACGTTGCTGATTATATTGAAGCAGGACGTGATTTTCCAGGAGTTGAGGAAGCTAGGAAATTGGCTGCAATGGATTTGGAACAAGCTGTAGCATTTGAAACGGAACATACACTGCAACATTTATTTACGACCAAAAGAAAAATTTACCCAAAAGCGATCGAAACGTATAATGCATGGGTAGCAAAACCATAGGAGGAATATGATGTCAGAAGAAACAAGTGAAAAATTGTTAGATTTAGTAGTAAAAGCTGGGGATGACAAACGCGCAGAAGATATTTTAGCAATGGATGTTAGACAAATCTCGATATTAGCAGACTATTTTGTTGTGATGCACGGGAATAATGAAAAACAAGTTCAAGCGATTGCAGATGAAATCATCGATCAAGTACAAAAAGCAGGACTTGAAGTAAAAAGGGTTGAAGGCCGTGAATCTGCAAAATGGTTGTTGATCGATTTAGGGGATGTAGTCGTTCATGTTTTCCATTATTCTGAACGAGCATTTTACAATCTTGAAAAATTATGGAGTGATGCCCCATTAGTTGACATCACTAAAATGGTTTAATCAGTGATGAGTTATCAAACATTTGCTCAAGTTTATGATGCGATCATGGATGAAACACTTTACGAACGCTGGGGAAACTTTGTAGACCAAGAACTTCAAAATAAGAAGCAAACCGTACTAGAATTAGCTTGTGGAACTGGAGCATTAGCTATAATGTTAAAGAAACGCGGTTATGCTGTGACGGGACTGGACTTATCCGCTAACATGTTGAGTCTAGCTAATGAACGAGCATGGGCTGAAGGCCTACAATTGCCGCTTATTGAAGGGGATATGTTAGATTTATCAGAAGTGGGAAAATACGATGCAGTAACTTGTTTTTCTGATTCTATTTGTTATATGCCGCATAAAGAAGCTGTTTTATCAGTTTTTAAAGAAGTGTATCAAACGTTGAATGATTCTGGAATGTTTCTGTTTGATGTGCATTCTCTTTATCAGATAGATGAAGTTTTTCCAGGGTACATGTACAATGATCAATCAGAAGACATCAGTTTTTTGTGGAAAAGCTATAGCGGAGACAGCGAGCATTCTATCGAACATGATTTAACCTTTTTTGTGTATGAGGAAGAATCGGACAAGTATGAGCGTTTTGATGAAACGCACAAAGAGCGTACTTATCCCTTAGTAGTTTACTATGATATGCTGCAACAGGCAGGTTTTACTTCAATAAAAACAAGTGCTGAATTTGGTGAGACAGAAGTAAAAGATGACTCTCCCCGTTGGTTTTTTGTGTGTAAAAAATAATAACGTGTAAATCAGACGGATGAATGAACACAATAAAAACAGGAGAATCGAAATGGATTTTTCTGTTTTTTTCTCCTGAAAAGGGAATGGATTTATAAAAAGGAGGTGCGGTATGTTAACAAGAGCTTATCAATTACTTCATGAAATCTATGGCTTTAATGAATTCCGTCATGGTCAATCAGAAGTGATTGAGAAGATTTTGAATGGGCAAGATGCGTTAGCTATCATGCCTACAGGCGGCGGCAAGTCGCTTTGTTATCAAATTCCAGCATTGGTTTTTGATGGAATAACCATTGTAATTTCTCCTTTAATCTCTTTGATGAAAGACCAGGTAGATGCTTTAACGGAATTAGGTATTTCAGCGACTTACCTAAACAGTACGCTTTCTTCAGTAGAAATGAATGAACGACTGAAGGATGCCAGTAATGGAAAATATAAACTAGTTTATGTCGCACCGGAACGTTTTCAAACTGAAGAAATTTATTATTTGATGAAGTCAGTAAAAATCTCAATGATTGCGATTGATGAAGCGCACTGTATTTCACAATGGGGGCATGATTTCAGGCCCAGTTATCTGTCTTTATGCGAGACCATCCAACGATCAGTTTATCGACCGACTATTCTTGCTTTAACTGCCACTGCTACGCCTCTTGTTTCAGATGATATTTTGGAATTATTAGGAATAGAAGAGAAAAATCGGGTAAATACGGGCTTTGTTCGTGATAATTTAGCTTTTCAAGTCGTTAAGGGACAAGAGCGGAATCGCTACTTATTAGATTATTTAACAATCAATAAAGGACAATCAGGAATTATTTATGCCAGCACCCGTAAAGAGGTTGAACGAATTTACGAATTGTTAACCTCTCATCATATTCTTGCAGGAAAATATCATGGCGGCATGAAAGAAGAAGAAAGAAGCGATTGGCAAGAGAAATTTCTTTATGATGAAGTTGCAGTTATGGTAGCTACAAATGCTTTCGGAATGGGGATCGATAAAAGCAATGTGCGTTTTGTGATCCATTACCAAATCCCAAAAAACATTGAAGCGTATTATCAAGAAGCCGGTCGTGCCGGTCGTGATGGGCTCCCTAGCGATGCAATATTACTGTTTTCACCACAAGATATGCAGATTCAACATTACTTTATTGAACAATCTGCAATGGATGAGGAACATAAAAAAATGGAGTATGCCAAGCTAAGAGAAATGGCACAGTATGGATCAACGCAAATGTGTCTACAGTGCTATATTGTGCATTATTTTGGAGACCAATGTGAAGAATGCGGACAGTGTAGTAATTGCTTAGATGAACGAGAAGCGATTGATATTACAATAGAGACGCAAAAGGTTTTGTCGTGTGTTAAAAGAATGGGAGAAACGTTTGGAAAGTCAATGGTTATGAAAGTTTTGACGGGTTCAAAAGATCAAAAAATCAAGCAATGGAATTTTGATCAACTTTCGACGTATGGTTTAATGAAAGGAACGGCCCAAAAAGAGGTCACTCAATTGATCGACTATTTGACTGCTGAAAAGTATTTAGCTCCGACTGATGGACAATATCCTCTGTTGAAATTAACTGAAAAAGGCGTAGCTATCTTGAAAGGGGAAAACAGTGTTACCCGAAAACAAGCACAACAAGCGCACAAATTAGCCATTGATGATGTCTTATTCGATCGATTAAGAGAGATTCGCAAGGAGTTAGCCAGTGTTCAAAAAGTTCCGCCTTATGTTATTTTTTCAGATGAAACGCTAAAACAGATGTGCCAGTTCTTACCACAAACAGAAAATGAACTATTGAAAATCAAAGGTGTGGGGGAAAATAAGCTGGAAAAATATGGTGCTGTATTTCTCGAAGAATTAAAAAATAGTAAAGTAACTAGTTAAATAAAGTGAGGGTAAAAATGAAAAGTTGCGGTGTAATCGTAGAGTATAATCCATTTCATAATGGACATCTTTATCATTTACAGCAGGCAAAGAAGATAACAGGAGCAGATGTGATCATTGCTGTTATGAGTGGTAATTTTTTGCAACGCGGAGAACCGGCAATTGTAGATAAGTGGACAAGAGCCCAAATGGCTTTATCTGGGGGAGCAGATCTGATCATTGANNCAAAAGGCGGAATTTCATTATTGCAAGCCATAGGATGTGACCAGTTATGCTTCGGAGTTGAAAGCGGCGAAGCTGAAGACTTTCAAAAATTAGCTGAATGTTTAGCTGATGAAATAGCAGAGATTGAAAAGCGATTTAAAGAGGTAAGAAACAACGGTATGACTTATGCAGCCCAAATGCAACAGATAATTGCTGACTTATTTCCCTCAAAAAATCTTGATTTAAGTATGCCGAACTCCATCCTGGGTTTAGCTTATGCTAAAGAAAACGCAAAATATGCTAATCCAATGGTTTTGCATACTGTCAAAAGGTCAGGATCCGGCTATCATGTACAAAAGATCATGCCTCAAGAAAAAATGGCTAGTGCAACAGCTATTCGGAAAACATTAAGAGAAGATACGGATCTTTTGCATGCATTGAATAAATTAAAAGAGGTTATACCTGAGACAACTGCCAAAGCATTAGACAACGCGGAGTTGGTGAGTTGGGAAACGTTTTGGCCTTATCTAAAATATCAGCTAACCTTACAATCGGTCGCGGAGTTAAGGACGATCTATCAAATGAACGAAGGAATCGAATACCGGTTAAAAGAAAAAAGCAAGGAAGCAAAAAATTTCGATCATTTTATTTCATTAGTTAAAAATAAACGGTATACTTGGGTTAGATTGCAACGCTTGTGCCTTTATATTTTATTGAATGTAAAGACAGAAGAAATGAGGGAAGAATTGCAATCTCCTAAAGCTGTTCACATCTTAGGCTTTAATGAAAAAGGACAAGCTTTTTTAAACCAAANNTTCATCCTTATGGCAATTTGATATTAAAGCTGGCGAAGTTTATAATTTAGCCTTTTCTGCTTTAGCAAAGCCGCAAGATTTTCGTAGACAGCCTCTCAGACAAAAATAAAATTCGTTGGTTTTTTTGTGAAAATACTAATGAAAACTAGAGGATTAAGATTTTAGGTGTAAGGTAAAATACGTTGACAAAGGTACAGGAGACTAGTATAATTACCTTTGTTGCTTTAGGAGTGATGTAAAATGAAATGGTCATTAGACGAATTGCAAAAGTACCGCTTTGAACCGCTTATTTTTTCTGAAACAGTTGATTTAAAAGAATCGTTGATGAAGAGAGAAAAAGAAATATTAGACGTTTCCACCATTCATTTGGAAGGAAAGCTGAGTGTTCAAGAATTTGACATCTTGCTTCATATGGTTGTTTCATTAGATGTGACACTACCTTCTGCAAGATCATTAGAACCAGTATCAGTACCTCTATCAATAGTGGTAGATGAGATTTATGTTCCAAAACATGTAGCAGATTATACGATTGAAGAAGAGAATGGAACAGTGATTTATCTAGATAAAGATCTGATTGATTTATCTGAAGCAATTGAAGATGCTATCTTGTTGAATCTTCCAATGCAAGTATTTACTGAAGAAGAAGAAAAAGAACATAAGATGCCGAGTGGAAATGACTGGGTTGTGGTATCTGAAGAAGATTATCTTTCAGAAAAAACAGCACAAGAATCAAACAAGGTGGACCCTCGTTTTGCTGGTTTAAAAGATTTGTTTAAAGACGAATCAAATGATGGGGAGTAAGATTAGAAAACATAGCTTCTTTTCTAAGTAAGCAAATTAGAAATAGAAGGAATCTTTAAGGAGGTGTAGAGAATGGCAGTACCAAAAAGAAGAACATCAAAAAGCAAGAAAAACAGACGTCGTACGCATTTTAAATTAGAAGTACCTGGTATGAACGCATGTCCAAACTGTGGCGAATTGAAAAAAAGCCATCACGTTTGTGCAGCATGTGGACATTATGACGGTAAAGAAGTAGTTAGCAAAGAAGCTTAATACAGCTGATTTTCTTCATCCTGAGATAATAGTCTAAAACTTCTTTGAGACCATNNTCTTTCGAGTCAGGGCGGGCTTGTCCCGCTTTTCTTATAGCAAAGATAAAATTATTAATTAGCTAAAGAGGATGAGACATAAGTCTCATCCTCTTACCTTTTTCTTAACTATTTTTCTTAAATATGCTCCAAAAGGCAGGCTCGACGTCCACTTCACGAGTAATGCTCGATGGTCGGTGACCATACTTGCGCTTATTCGCTCCAGTTGCCTTAGCCCTTGCAGCTTTAGCTGCTTAGGGATATGGTATGCGAGGTAGAAGTTTCGAGTCTAAACGCCTTTTGTCCCACTCTCTTTTTGAAGAAATTTAATCAAAAACAGGAAGTTTGAAATTAAAGATGAAAGGCTTTATGCTTAATTTAGGCCATAAATAGTTTCATAAATTTTAAGACAGAGGAGCTGAAGGAAAATGAAAGAAAATAGATCTAAGGGCTTCAGAAGGTATCTAGTGGAGGGTGAAGAAGCTGGTTTTAATATCTCTTGGCCTGCTGTTTTTGCAGGTGTTGTGACATTTTTAGCGGTTTTGTTTACGCTTTCTTTAATTGGATCAGCTATTGGTTTTGGAACAGTCGAGCCTACATCTAATAACCCATTAGACGGTGTTGGAACAGGCTTAATCATTTGGACGGTTATCGCGTTTTTACTTTCCTTGATAGCTGCTGGATTTATAGCAGGAGTAACTTCACGTCGCGTCGGAGTAGTCCATGGTTTTCTAACTTGGGCAACAAGTGTACTGGTATTATTGATCATGCTTTCATATTTGACTGCCGGTGTATTTTCAGCTGTAGGCTCAGCTTTAGGTAGCGTATTTTCAGTAACTGGAAAGGGAGTAGCTACTGTTGCTTCCAGCGCAAGTGATGTCGTTTCAAGTAGTTTTGACAAAATCGTTGATAATGTAGGCGAAGTTGATACTAACGAAATGGAAAGTCAAGTTAATGATGTATTGAAAGATACAGATATCCCAGAATTACAACCAGATTACCTCAATGATCAGTTGAGCGCAGCAACAGAGGAAATTGTTCAAGCTGGAAAAGAGTTAGCAGTAAATCCTGAAAACTCAGATGAAATTATTTCTTCTACAACGGAATCTTTAAAAAATAGATCACAAAAAATTACAGATTCTGTTGACAAAGATGCTATCGCTAACGCTGTAGAGTCGAATACGGATTTAAACGAAGAAGAAGCTAAAAAAGCGACGGATAATATCTATAATGCTGCACAGTCTGCTTCCAAAGAAGCGGAAACAAAATTAAACCAAGCTTCTCAAAGCATTGAAGAAGCGCAGCAGAAAATCGATCAAACCATCGAAGAAGCTAGAGTAAAAGCAGAAGAAGCCTCAAAAGCTACTGCAAAAGCTTCTATTTGGGGATTTGTTGCTTTGTTATTAGGCATGATCGTAACTTCTTTAGCTGGTTTATGGGGATCGAATTTTGTGAGAAAGCGTAATGAAGAAAAAATGTAAATGAATTGAATGCAATGTATGGTTAAAGTTCGATATAAGTAAATATATAGAAAAACTACTTGTTATCCTATATAAAAAATAATGAAATTAAGGCAAGAGCCCCTCTTGAAATAGGGGCTCTTTTTATTTTCTTTTAAAAATCGGAAGGTGGCTCTTCATTTTTTTCTTTATAAATATTGTAAATCTGTGTCAGAATCATAGGGTTTTTAACGGTAGTATCTAGAAAATGGAGAATAGCATCAATTACTTTTGTGTCATGGTTTGCTTCTATTAAGTCTTGTATTTTGTAATTATACTCGTATAAATTATCCAGCATATGATGATAGTCATCAATAAAGTCTCTAAATTTTTCCCAATCTTTTAAGGATGTTTTAGTAATGCTATTCTTTTGATGAAGATTTAAAAGATACTCTTCTTTAGTCAGCGACAAATGTTGAGCTGTTTCTTCAATATCTTGACGGTCTTTTTCTGTAAAATTGATGTCCATAACTAAATACCTACCTATTCTTTAAGATTTGTTAATTACTTCACATTAACCTATAAACCCTATTACTCATTTTCTTGATGAGAAACAACTGGAGTTAGATTAAAAACTGGTTTAAGTTACCTCTTATACCAATTTTTTTGTAATTGTAGTGTCACTAGTTAACATAATAAAACTCTTCTAAAAAAATACAAGCAGGAACTACAAAAAATTATTTTTTTTTAATGATTGGTCTTCATAAGACATTAANNTAATTGAAATTGTTAGGTTGTCGAAGAAAAAAGAAAAGAGCTTTTCTCTATTCTCTCTCTTACTTTTTTTGCTGTTTTTATCGACTTAATGGTATACAAAACGATAAAATTAAGTTAAATTGAATAAGGAATTAGCTGAAAAAAGTGTGAAAATATATTAAAATGTTACTTATGATAAAAATATCATTCATGCAGAGCTGCATGTGGAAAGGAAGGGCTGTCTTGGCTGCGTCTACTTTTACCTTTGCTACTAGTGTCCTTTATTTATTGCCAATTGTGACATTATTGTTATTTAACAAAAGCATCAATCGGCACTTTAGAAAACAACAATTAGAAATCAAATTACCGGATTTAATGGTACCTTATTTAATGCTTGGGATTCAAATCTTGAGCAAACAGACATTTAACTTCTCGATCTTTCCTTATTTTTTGATTTTTATTTTTAGTTTAGGCATGATTATCTTGGTGATAATGGCTTATAAAAAAGGCGAAATTATTTACAAGCGTTTTTTTAAAACATATTGGCGATTTATTTTTTTATCTTCCATACTGACCTATTATTTTTTAGTAAGTGCGAATATTTTTAGTTTGGTTGTAGCTTAATTTTTTAGCAGCAAGATGACATTTTCTCTGACATCTTGTTGTTTTTTTGTGTCTTTTTTTGGGAGCAGTCCCCACTCTGCTTTCTTCTTTTAATAGGCATAAAACGTACTGGTATTCAGCAAGTATTTAATAATCTATTTTTTTTGTGGAATCTTTCGATTAATTGTGGTGGAAAGTGGGGCATTGTGGTAGACTGAAAATGTCTACTAAAAGTGGGGGGGAGTATAGCTATGCTGATGGGCGAATACAAGCACAATATTGATGCAAAAGGTCGTCTAATTATGCCGGCTAAATTTCGCAGCGACTTAGGTGCGAAGTTTATCTTGACCCGTGGTTTAGATGGCTGCTTATTCGGATACCCTGAAGAAGAATGGGCTATACTCGAAGAAAAGTTGAAAAAACTTCCTCTGGCGAAAAAAGAAGCGCGTGCTTTTACTAGATTCTTTTATTCAGCAGCAACAGAATGTGAACTAGATAAGCAGGGAAGAATCAATATCCCGCAAACATTGAGAGAACATGCCAAATTAGAAAAAACATGTCGCATTGTTGGAGTATCTGATCGAATTGAAATATGGAGCGAATCGAAATGGAATGAATTTTCAGCAGAAGCAGAAGAGTCCTTTGATGAAATAGCTGAAAATATGATTGATTTTGGTTTTTAATTAAAAAGTAACACACGGAATTTGAATAAAGGTGGGATGAGAATGACGGAATTTAATCACAAAACAGTCTTGCTTCATGAAACGGTCGATAATCTGTCTATCCTTCCAGATGGCATCTATGTTGATTGTACATTAGGAGGGGCAGGGCATAGCGAATACTTACTTTCGCAATTAAATGAAAAAGGACATCTTTATGCATTTGATCAAGACGAAAGAGCAATTGAAAATGCTAAAGTACGTTTAGCTGCTTACGTGGAAAAGGGAATGGTCACATTTATTAAATCAAACTTTCGCTTTATTAAAGAGGCGTTAAATGAACAAGGTGTTTTTGAAGTAGATGGCATTTTGTATGACTTAGGAGTGTCCTCACCACAGTTGGATGAAGCGGAACGGGGATTTAGTTATCACCAAGATGCTCCACTTGACATGCGTATGGATACAGATGCACCTTTAACAGCTAAAGAGGTAATCAATTTTTGGTCGTATCAAGATTTAGTCCGGATATTTTATCGTTATGGAGAAGAAAAATTCTCAAAAAGTATTGCCCGTAAAATAGAAGCTGCACGCGAATTAAAGACAATTGAAACGACGAATGAATTAGTTGATATCATTAAAGAAGGAATTCCTGCTCCAGCCAGGAGAAAAGGTGGACATCCGGCAAAACGTGTGTTTCAAGCTGTTCGGATTGCTGTGAACNNGAACTGTCTGCTGTAGAAGATTCTTTAGAAGCAGCTATCAGTTTATTGAAAGTCGGCGGAAGAATAAGTGCCATAACTTTCCATTCATTGGAAGATCGTATTGTAAAGTCGATTTTCCGAGAACATGCACAAGGCCCAGAATTGCCACCAGGATTGCCGGTTATCCCTGACGACTATTTACCCGAATTGAAACTGATCACGCGCAAACCCATTTTGCCTAATGAAGAAGAATTGGATATCAATAATCGTGCTCGAAGCGCGAAGCTGAGAGTTGCAGAAAAACAAAGAAAATAAAAACTTGCAAAGTAAGGTTAGAAAGGAAGTTATCTAAATGCCGTTGAATAACAACTTAGCTAGAAATCTAGAAGTGGAACTGCCGCTACAATCGCCAGTTGCTGTGCCGAAAGAAACACCTATACATAAACCTCTTCCCAGACAGTCTGGAATAACTAAAGTTGATAAACTACTTTGTGGTGCAT
>DIDU01000133.1:0-318 GCA_002418295.1 Carnobacterium sp. UBA5792
TTCCAGTTCAAATCAGGCATTTCTTTAGCGAACAAATGAAAATAATACTGATTGCCAGCCGGCTCTTTTTCCCATACTGTTCCACCAAAAAAAGAAGCCCAATTATTGGGTAATTGTCCAGCAGTTTCACCATCAGCCCAAAGGTAATAATCACGATACGGATTGTCTGGCCCTTTAAGCGCTTCTTGGAACCAAGGATGTTGATCTGATGTGTGGTTTAATACAAAATCAAATATCACTTTTAATCCATATTGGTGAGCTTTTTCTATCAATTCTTCTGCATCCTCTATTGTTCCGAAAAGCGGATCGATTGCATAA
>DIDU01000133.1:347-1205 GCA_002418295.1 Carnobacterium sp. UBA5792
CGCTGTATTACGCCACGAAGATCGCCTACTCCATCACCATTGCTATCTTGAAAACTACGCGGATAAACTTGATATACAATGGCTTCTTGCCACCATTTTTCTGACATGTTCTGCCTCCTATCTATCTTAGTGTGCTTAATTTAAGGATACTGAAATAGGTAAGCACTTACAATATTAAATAAGATGTTAACGGTAACAAAAAAGAACAAGCACCCAAGTCTGTTCATTTATTTCTTGTCTTTACTATTGTCAGTAGTACCTTTTAATAAAACTACAGCTCCATATGGTCCTAATGTGACACAATTGCCTTCTACGTCGTTACCTTCATTTTGAATCAAAACTTGCCATTCTTTTTCAATAATTCCATCTTCTTGCATCCGTTCTTCCGTGTCTGAAAAATTACAAACCACAATTGCCCGCTGGGTGCCCAACACTCTTTCATAACTGTATAGGCTCTCTTTCGTTTCCATCATGTGAAACGTTCCTTCTGTAAAAATCGGCATTTTTTTATAGGTTAAAATCTGACGATAATAAGCTAAAATACTCTTTGCTTCTTTTTCCTCTTCAGCAATATTGTAGTCCTCTTCTCGATTGACACCGCTCCAAGGCGGCATAGTCGNNAGTCGAAAATCCGGCATATTGAGAGTCTTCCCATTGCATCGCTCCTCGGCTCACATCACGTGCTGTACTATTTAATTCCATTAAAATATGTTCTTCAGTATAACCTAAAGCTTTCGATTTAGCGTAAAAAGCTGTTGCACCGGGAGTTTCGAATTCTTGCGGATTCGTATGAATTAAGTTGCGCATCCCTATTTCTTCACCATATAAAATAAAAGGAATTCCCTTTTGTAAATACAT
>DIDU01000133.1:1281-12095 GCA_002418295.1 Carnobacterium sp. UBA5792
AATAGCATAAAAGAAATAATGGTATCACACATATCATTGGCTGGATCAGAATAGGTAACTGCTAAATCGGCATCTGCCGAAGCAGCTTCTCCCAGTATAAAAACATCGGGTTTTACTTTACGCAATGCACTGGTCAAATCTTGGATATAGTTTTTAATATTTGGCAAATTTTCGTTAATGAGTTGTGCCGAAACCATGTCGCCATCATGCAAGGCAGGTTCACTCGGGAAGTCATCCAACTTATCTAAATGAATAAACGCATCTAACCGAAAACCATCTACTCCTTTATCCAGCCAAAATTTCCCAATATCAACCATCGCTTTGCCGACATGAGGATTATCCCAATTTAGATCCGGCATTTCCTTTTTAAACAAATGAAAATAATATTGATTGCCCACTGGTTCTTTTTCCCAGACAGAACCGCCAAAAATTGAAGCCCAGTTATTTGGCAAGTCACCATTCGGCTGAGCATCATGCCAAATATAAAAGTTCCGATGAGGATTTTCAGGACCTTTTAACGCTTCTTGGAACCATGGATGCTCAATAGAGGTATGATTTAAAACTCGGTCAAAAATAACTTTTAGATCACGTTTATGTGCTTCTTTAATGACGAGCTCTGCATCTTCCATTGTGCCAAAAATCGGATCAATCGCATAATAATCTGATACGTCATATCCATTATCGACTTGTGGGGATTTGAAAATAGGATTCAACCAAATAGCATTGACTCCGAGCTTTTGAATATAATCCAACCGCTGAATCACTCCAGGTAAATCCCCTATGCCGTTCCCATCTGTGTCTTGAAAGCTTCTTGGGTACACTTGATAGATAATCGCTTTTTTCCACCATTTTGAGTCGTGTTCCGTCATTTTTCCCACCTCCTGATCCATACTCTAAACAAGGCTGCTTTTCTATTATCTTTATTCTAATCAAATCACCGCTAAATTGCCAAATTTAACCCTCTAAAACCTATCTGCCTTTCTTTTAAAAAAGAAAAAATCCAATAAGCAACAACCGCTTTTGGATTTTTTTTACATTTTTTAGCTTACTTATCCATTCAGTTAAAGGGCACAAAAACATTTAGCTGTTTATGAAAAATTTCTACTTCGATAGGGAAGGCCGGTCCTGCATCGCCGTCAACAGTACAGACAAAGTTCTCTGGCCCTTTTGTACTGATAACAGCTTTTTTAAATTTCTTCAGAACTAATTTATCAGAATAATCTTCATCTTTACGGAATAATTCAGGGATAAGTTGCAGTTTTTCAACTGCCGTTGTTTCTTTTAAACACAACAATTGCAAATAACCATCATCCGTTTCAGCTGAAGAAAAAACTGTTCCGATTCCTGTAACAGAATTGCTTAAAGCAATAAGCAGCATACTGTAGTGCTCTTCGATTTTTTCTCCATCTAACGTTAAGTCAAAAAGGGCAGTATGTTCATCAGTCAAGGCTTTTAGTCCTTCAAAAACATAAGCTAATGGCCCAAATTTAGTCTTAGAGTCAGTATCTACGTTTTGCACGCTTTCTGGAATAGGCCCAACCGAGACAGTACTGACAAAATAAGTATCGTTTATTTTCCCTAAGTCAACTTTCTTTTGACTGGTTAATTCCAGATTACCAATGGCTTCTTCAGGTACGACAGAGATTTCTAACGCACGCGCAAAATTATTTACCGTTCCTAATGGAATGATCCCTACAGTGGGTTGGTGTTCATGAATAGCAATGCCATTTATTCCTTCATTTATCGTGCCATCACCGCCCATTACNNTGCATCTCCTGCTTTAGTTGTTTTATTAACGACAATTTGCTCGAAGTGACTTTGTAGTTGTGCTTTCAATTGGTCAACGTATTTTTCAGCTTGTTCACTGCCAGATGAAGGATTTACCACGATCATTCCTTTTTTCATTTCACTCGCCTCACTTCGCTAGTTTATTTTTAACGTTTTGTCTCTCGTCGTTCCTCTTGTAATCAATTCTGGTTTGAATAAAATTTTTCCTTGAGCTGCGCCGGTTTGTTCAATTTTAGTCATCAACATTTTTGCACAAGCCCCGCCCATTTCAATTACAGCTTGTTTAACAGTGGTTAACTGCGGAAAAGCTATTTGATCCAAAAAGACTCCATCGTGTCCAATAATGCCAAAATCACTAGGAATCTTTCCGCCCATTTCAAGGATGCCTCGCTCTATCCCGATCGCTAAACGATCAGAGCTGCACACAAAAATAGTGTTTGGTGAAAAATGAGTCCAATTTTCTTTAATGTATTGTGCGGCTCCACTTGAGTGATTCCCAAAACGAATAATTTTTGGGGGTAATTGGTTCTTTTGCATCGTTTGAAGATAACCTGTTTCTCTTGATTTTTCAAACAGCTCGTCAATATCGATTCCAATAAAAATAACTTGTTGGTACCCTAAATCAATAGNNTGCCATGGCCACACCAGCTTGGTTATCGGAATCGACGAAATCATATCCATGCCGATTTTCACCGAATAAAACTACTGGTTTGTTAGCACGTCCTATCCATTCATAATCTTTTTCTCGAACACCGCACATAATGTAACCATCACATGCTCCGATATCGAAATTATTTTTCGTTACTAATTGCAGCGAATAATGGCGAGCATCTAATTCCTGTGCAATGCCGGTTAATAAATTCATATAATACGGTTCAGTTGTATCCATCTCTTCCAATATAAATAGTTTAATGATTTGCGTGCGATTGTTTGCTAAGGCTTTAGCGGCTACATTGGGCCGGTAGTTCAGTTCTTCCATCGCTTCAAATACAAGTGATTTCAGTTCATCGGTCACTTGTTCTGGATGATTGATAACGCGCGAAACTGTCATTTTTGATACATTAGCTTTTTTGGCAACATCGTTTAATGTGGTCATGCAGATTCCCCTTTTTGCAACAGTTCATTTTACACTACCGTTATTTTTTAGTCTATTGTTGCTATTATCGCTTTTCTAAAAGCAAAAAACAAGTTGCAAGTGATCTTTAAAGTCCCTTCAATCTGTTTGATCGTAAAGCGAGCATAACTCGACTTTGGGAATTTTGCTGAGTCATCTTTTTTGTGAGGCGACAGGGATTGAACGCTAGACATTGAATGCAGAAAAACTTATCATCTCCTACTCTTTAAAAAAATTCCGATAACAGCTGAGTGAAAACAACCTTTATCGGAATTGCAATTTAACGTTCTGCTATATTCATTTTTGCTTGGCATTCAGGGCATATTCCGTAGACTTCCATCCGATGACGAGTCACTTGATACCCTGTTAAATTATGTGCCACTGCTTCAACATCTTCTAACCCGGGGTAATAGATGTCTTCAATTTTACCGCAACTTTCACAAATAGCATGATAATGCTGAGTTGAAGCAAAATCGAAACGACTAGATCCATCTCCATAAGTCATTTCTTCTACAAAGCCAATTTTTTTAAACAAACGCAAATTATTATAAACAGTTGCAACACTAATATTTGGAAACCGTTCTACAAGTGAACGATAAATTTCGTCTGCCGTTGGGTGACTATGAGCTTCTATCAGATATTCTAAAACGGCATAACGTTGAGGAGTTATCCGAATATTAGAAGATTTTAATTTTTCCATCGATTGCAGCAATAATTGATTATTGGCCATGAATATTCCCCCTTATTTATTCCATTCAGTAAAACACAATCTTCTTAAAGCTTTCTTTCCATTTAAATGAAGGGAAAAGTTTTTCTATCTGCAAAAAGATTTAATTGATTCTCCTAATGATAACGTTTATCACTTAATAATGCAACTTTAGTGCTGATTAGTACACAAGAACAACTTTACAGACAAGGAACTGAATCAGTTTACTGTGTTTGATCCAGTTTATTAACTCATCTATTTACTTATCTTTCAGTAAAGATTATTTAGTCCGCTCTTATCTAGTACATTTGCTTCTCTTTAAANNAATAATTATTAAAAAAAGAAAAATTGGATTTATTGCGATTGGGAGAGGATACATTTTATGAAAATTGGAGCAAGAACTTTAAAAACAGGCATAGCCATTACTCTTGCTTTAGCCATACCTCATTTTTTGAATATACAAGGAGCTGGTGTTTTAGCGGCAATTTCAGCAATTTTTGCTTTACAGCCTTCTTTGAAACGTTCTGTCAGAACACTCAAAGACAGAATTTATGGAAATATTATTGGTGGTACGTTAGCCATTGTTGTAAATTTAACATTAGGAAATCATTTTATGTTTATTGGTTTAGCAGCAATTGTATTAATTGCTATTTTAAATCAATTTAATCTCTCATCCGTAATCGGACAAGCAACAGTAACATTGATTGTGATTATGATGACTTCAGATCCCAATTTCGTTTTAGCAGCCAGCATTCGGATTCTAGCTACACTACTTGGTGTAGTGATAGCTTTTTTAGTCAACACCTTGTTTTTTCCACCTAAATATGAAGAAAAACTTTACCACTTAATTGACTACACAACTTCTGAGATTATGAAATGGATGCGAGCAAGTGTCCGTAAAAACAGTGAATACCCCATTTTAAAAAAAGATCTAAAATGGGTGAAATCCGAAATAGATCGAATGGATCTCTATTTTTCTTTAATGAAAGACGAAGGAACCTATGTCCGAAAGAAAAATCGTTTACAGATTTTAAGAAAAATAGCCGTTTATCGTCAAATTATTCAGACAACAAAAGCAGCTTATCAATTGACTGCAGTCATTCATGAACACGAAAACTCATTTAATCATTTCCCAGAAGAATTAAGAATTCAAATTCGCGAACGTTTAGAAACTCTTTTAAGTGCACACGAGCAAATTTTATTAAAATTTAATGGACGCGTTTCGCCTGATGAAGTTAACTTTATTGCATACAAAGAATCTTTTAGAACAAAATTCATGCATTTATTCTTTGATGAAGCAAATATGGAAGTAAAAATAAACAAAGATTATACTCAAAGCAATGCAGTGATCCATATTATGTCCAGTATTTTGAAGTATGAAGAATATTTGATCCACTTAAATACACTAGTTACCAGTTTTAAAGGAAATGACTGGAACCCTGAAACCCAAATTGACAATATTGAAAATATAGAACAATAAGAAAAGTTAAGAAGGTTTGAAATTTTGTTGAACACATTACTGGTTTAGTGGAACGCTAGACAGGCAGGATAAAAATTTTATACCTTTCAACTCTAAAAAATACGCTTTTTCTGATTAATTAACCAGAAAAAGCGTATTTTTATTAAGATTAATATCATGTGTAGCTTAACGACCGCTGGTAGTATCGATTGGTTCTGTTAATTGCTCAGTAAATAAAGAAGCATAAAGATCTGTTCCTTGATCGTTCAGAGTTCTTCCATCCTCTTTTAAAACAGCTGAAAGATCCTGCTCTTGAGTCTCCATTTCAGATTGGAAAGCAGCATGCAGGTCAAAAAGCGGAATTTCGTTTTCTTCTGTCACTTTAACCGCTTGTGCTAGGTAACTTGTATAGTCTAACGTTCTCGAGTTAAATTCTCCTTGCCGGCTGCTGCTTGGATTAGGTGTAACCAAAACAACCAGAGCCTCCGGTAAAGCCTGTTTTATTGCTGCATAATCTTCAGCTACATATTCACCCGAATCTGCCAAACTAATGTCTCGTACTTGATCTCCATAAACTGGAACTTGGAAAAAAACGACATCCGGTTTAGTTTCTGCTACTGCAGTCACTGTATTTTCTTCCAATAACCGATAAGAATCATAATCTGGGAAAGCCAGCTGATGTACCTCAATATCGGGGTTTATTTGCTTAGTTATGTACTTTTCTACAACGGAAAGCCAGGTTTCAGATTCTGAAAAATCTCCATAAAAACTGACCACTGCTTTTTCTTCTTTAGCAGACAAATAGGCTAAATAATCCGAAACAGATAATTGCTCTCGATTATTTTCAAACTTTTCTTGNNATCGGCTTTCTGAGCTTTATTAGATGTTTTTTTATTTGCTGCTTTATCACTACTCACTGCAGTAGTTTCATTTGTCCTCAGTAATTTTGCTTTTTGTGTTTTTTGATGATCCATTCCAAACCAAATAATTCCAACAGTCAAAATCATGAGTAGTATCAAGGCAAAACCGCTTTTTTTTGTCACTTTTTGCTCACTCCTTTATTTTTAATATTCCATTCGTTATTATAGCATAGCTTATTTGACTAAAGGAAGCGTCCTTTCCAAAAAGCTCTTCAACCATAATAAAAAAGCACCTTTCATTATTCAAGGTGCCTTTTTATTACAACTCTTTGAGAATAATCATCCTATTCAGTAGAAGATCCGTTATTTATTTGCCAGCTGACGATAGCGTTTATACCATAAGTTAACGTATTCTTTAGAAAAGGGACCTTTTTCTTCGTTGATCCACTCTACTAAAATTTTAACATTTTCTTTTAAAATATGGTCAATATCATCAGGATAGCCCCATAATTTACTATGATCTTCATACTCATCCACATCCAACAATCGTTTTTCGCCATCTGGAAATACTTTAATGTCTAAATCATAATCAATGTACTTCAATCCTTCCTCATCTAAAGCATAAGGTGAAGCCAGGTTACAATAATATGAAATGCCGTTATCACGGATCATTGCAATAATATTGAACCAATAATGTTTATGGAAATAAACAATGGCCGGTTCTCTTGTTAACCAGCGACGGCCATCTGCCTCTGTGACTAGTGTGTGATCATTACACCCAATCAAAGATTGGTCACTTGTCTTAAGAACCATTGTATCTCGCCATGTGCGATGTAAACTTTCATCGTGTTTATAACTTTGGATCGTGATGTATTCTCCCTCTTTTGGAACATGCATCCCTAACCCAACTTTCTTTTTCTCATAGTGGTATCATGAGAAAATTATTAATAATACTAGAGTATATTTTCAGTCATTCGAACTCAAAAGTATTATATCATATATTTACTCATTTAAAGCAAAAAAGACACTAGTGAGCAATCAACTTTATTCTCAAAATGGATACAAAGCTGTTTGCTTAGTAAGAAAAGCGGGAAAAGCCCGCCTTGAAACCCGTAAAAATAGGGAAACGTTTTAGGGAGAAATGCTCCTTGCGTCACCTTGTACTGGTACTCTATGAAAGGAATCTCTTAAAGTTCCAGCAAATGAGCATACTGCACAATTGCTAGGAGAATTTGGACCCTTTGCTGAGTGATCTTTTTTACGAGGAGTCAGGGCTTGAACGTTAGACATTGAAGGCAAAAAAACTTATAATAACTTGCTCTACAAAAAAATCTTCTTTGCTTTTATGAAAAATAACAAAGAAGATCTTTTTATTATATTTTTTTAAAGTGACTTAAATAGCTTTGCCACATTTTCGTTTGAGGCCCAGGAAAAGTGTACTTTTCAAATTGCTCAGGAGATACCCAATGGCAGTTTTTCGGCAAAGGTCGGTCTTCACTTGAAATCTGACCATAATACACTGTGATAAACCATTTTAGATGGCTAAAAATATGAACGACTTCCGCAAAAGGTTTTTTCATCAGTATTGGTTTTACGCCATATGTTTCGTCTAATTGGATTAAGAGCTGCTGCAATACTTGATCTTGTAGTTCTTCAGATTCTATTTTTTGTATTTGGCCTTGTACTAGGTCGGTTCCATCTGAAATAAGATTTTCTTCTAAAAGTGGGAATAGCCACATATTAGCCAATAACCCATTAACTGGTCGTTTCTCTAACAAGAATTCGTCTTTTTCATTTTTGATGATAACGCCAGTATAGTAAATTGGAACAGCTTTTTTCTTGCGGCTTTTTACTGGATATTTTTGCCATGTTCCATTCAAATAAGAAGCATTAAACTCTTTAATGGGACTCATTTCTGGATGGTAATTTTTAGGTGTACAAATACTTGAACCTAAATCCATAAAAGCTTGATTAAAATCTCCAGGTTTATAAGGATCAATAATCTCCCGCATCACTGCTTCAAATAATTTACGGCTGGCTGGTTTAGCTATATCTGCATCAATCTCAAATAAACGGCTTAACACGCGCATAACATTGCCATCAACAGCTGGTTCAGGCAAACCAAAAGCCATACTTTCNNCGATTCCGCTTAATTTAATGATTTCTTTTGGATCACGCGGCATTTCTCCCTCATAATCTTCCATAATCTGAATAGCAGCTTTTTGCATATTGCGAACTCGAGAATAATATCCTAACCCTTCCCAGGCTTTTAATAACCGATCCTCTTCTGCTTCAGACAAAGCTTTAATCGTTGGAAATTGTTTCATAAAATTCAAATAATAAGGAATGACCGTATCGACTCGAGTTTGCTGAAGCATAATTTCAGAAACCCAAATACGGTAAGGATCATTATTGAGTCGCCAAGGCAAGGTTCTTTTTTCTATATCATACCAGCTCAATAGGGTTGCTCGGAAACGTTCTATTTTTTCTTGCGGCCACATTTTAATGCCATAAATTTCTTTTGTTTCTTTCTCATCAAGTACTTTTTTGTCTGTCATTCGTTCTGATCTTCCATTTCTTTTTCTTCAATAAATTGAGTAATCAGTTCACCCGAAAATCCCTTCTGAAATAAACTGCTTTTAACTTTTTGAATTTTTTTATAGCCTTTTAATTTAGCTTGTTTCCGCCAAATTTTATCGCCTTGCTGTTTTATTGCAGCATATTCTTCATCTTCTGCTTTTTCTGTGCTGACTTCTTCTAAGACTTGAGTAATGATATCTGAATCAAAACCTTTTTGCATCAACTGTTGTCGTACTTTATTATTGGTTTCCCGCGTTGAATGCTGCGAAGAACGTCGGANNTACTGTTCAGCCGCTTTTTCAATATTTTCTTCCGAGATCCCGCGTTTTTTTAATTCTTGTTTAATATTTCGCGGCCCTTTCCCTCCAACATTTGCGCCGGTTCGGGTATAACTTTCCGCATACATTAAATCATTTAGATAACCTTGTTCTTCTAATTTTTCGATTACTTCATCTGCATCGTCTGAAAAATCATGTTTTGCTAAATCATCTCGCACTTCTTTTTCAGAACGTAACCCATAATTCAAATAATTTAAAGCACGAGTGTAGGCTTTCCTAACACCATCTTCTGCTTCAAGTTCTTTGCGAAATGCATCAGAGATTTCCATTCCTTTAAATAAAGCATATTTCACTAAAATCGCTTCATCCACAGGGAACGCATACGCTTCATCTAAGTAAATGTTATACCGTCCCTTGCGCTTTTGAGTTTCAATTTTTGTTATCTTAGGTACTCCTTCATTTGAAGTACTTTTTAAAGAAATGATNNATGCTCTTCAATGAATCATCTGTCATGATTATTGACCCTCCTTATCAGTTCATCAGTTTTACCAGTATACCATAAACTAATAAAAAAACCGAACAGAAGTTTGCTTTCACTATCAAAACAACAAAAAAGCACTAGAATGAAAGCTGTAAGGCTCTCATTCTACCACTTTTCGTTCCATCTTTTTAATCTTCTGAGTGATCTAGTAACGGATCAACGTTGGGCTGTCCGGTAATTGAACTGCCATTAAAACGAGGAAGCGTTTCCGAGTCTTCTACTGCAGTTTGCCGGAAATTGTCCTCTACAAAATCGGTTGCATCTGTAGCATCTCCCTGTAAAGGATTTTTCTTGATTTGCTGGTTTTGACTTCGGACTATTTTTTGCGACTCAATGGCTTCATCTTGCGATTCTGCTGCTTTTGCCTTCTCTTTTATATCATGCGAATTATCTATCTCTTTTTCAATAAATCCTGACTTTGTTGTTTCGGGTTGGCTGGAGTTTGTATTTTGATTTTCCTCTTTTTTTCCTGAAAAGAGATTTTCATCTGACTGAACAGTACGCTCGCTTAATTGTGCGTCTTGATCATTGTATTCTGCACTCTTTCCAGTTGGTTGAGAAGTATTAGCAGATACACGAGTCCCGCTGCCTGTANNGTTTGTCTGGCTTTCTGGAATCCGCTAGTTGCATCTGATGGGTCTTCTTTTTTTTCTGGGAATCGATTGTCGTCAAACACTACTTTTTCATCTTTTAAGTGAGAATCTTGATCATTGTATTCAGCACTTTGCCCTCTTGGATCAGACGTATTTATTGCTATTTTTGTTCCACTTCCTGACTGTCCAATAGGTTTAGCAGTTATAGTTTCATTGGTCGTTTGGCTTAAATCAATTGGTTCATCTTTTAAATGATACTGCAGAGGAATATCCGTTTTTTCTTCTACTAGAATAACGTAATTGCCTGCTTGAAGAGTACTGTTATACCGTAAAGCTGTTTGTTTATCAATTCCATAATGTTCCAATGCACTATCTTCTGGTTCATCTGTAAACATATGTTTAAACTTTTCCCACATGTTCTTATCGCCATCTGCTGCTATTCGGTCCACTTCAACGACGGTTCGATTTTGAATGTTTGAATGATTTTCGCGACTTGTCACAATAACAATATCATTCATTAACCGCCCTTCACTTAGTAACCTTTCAACTGCAGTAAGCGTTTCATCTACTGTCTGATAGGAAGATTCTACTACTTTGCTCATTATCCATCACTCCATTTTTTGTCGTGTGTATTATAAATCAATTTTATCTCGACTTAACTGATTAACCATTTACGACCACTCCGCCATTGACATGAATCGTTTGCCCCGTAACATAACTTGAATCTGAGCTGGCTAGATAAACGTATGCCGGCGCCAACTCATATGGCTGTCCTGGGCGTTCTAATGCGCCATCTTTGCCCCATTTTTCTAATTTTTTCTCAGGGAAAGTAGCTGGAATCAACGGTGTCCAGATTGGACCTGGTGCTACACTGTTTACTCTGATTTTCTTTTCT
>DIDU01000133.1:12101-19631 GCA_002418295.1 Carnobacterium sp. UBA5792
AACTTCTGAATTTTGAGATAGCGAACGTGTAAAGGATACAATCGCACCTTTTGTTGCCGAATAATCAAGCAAGGTTGAACTGCCACGGTAAGCGGTGATTGACGAAGTATTGATAATAGAAGCTCCTTCACTAAGATGAGGCATAGCTGCTTTTGTCATATAAAACATACCAAAAATATTGGTACGGAATGTCCGGTCTAATTGTTCTGCCGTAATATCTCCGATTTTTTCTTGGTAATGTTGTTCACCGGCATTGTTGACTAAAACGTCTAAAGCGCCCCACTCTGCAATTACCTTAGCGACAGTCTCTTTGGCGAAAGATTCATCGCCCACATCGCCTTTAAATACTAGCGCTTTTTGTCCTAACTCTTTAATACGGTTTTCGGTAAAATCAGCATCTTGATCAGATTCAAAGTACACGATTGCGACATCAGCCCCTTCTTTAGCAAAAGCTAAAGCGGCAGCTTGTCCTATTCCACTGTCGCCACCAGTGATCAATGTTTTTTTGCCTTTTAATTTACCGGCTGCCATATAATATGAACTTTCTGTTTGAGGAATCGGATCAACGTTTTTACTTTCATCATCCATTAAATAGCCTTCTTTAGGTTGTTGAGTTTCTACTTTTTCTTCACTCATTTCTATCCCTACCTTCTTAAATCTATTTTTTCCTTCGACTTTATCGTATCAAATATAAAAAGCGGATTCAAAAAAGAACACTCGCCCTTTCTATTTTTTATTTTCTTTAAAAAATAAAAGGCTCGGTTAATTTTTTATCGAGCCTTTTATCCATTTTATTTCTTTTCATCATCTTTAATCGTTTTTCCACCGGCATCTTCGTATTTGTCGCCATAATATGCATCACTTTCAGGTATATTTTTATGAGCATCCGGATGTTCCTCTTGTCTAGGCTCAGCATTAAGCGGGGAATTTTTTGCAGTATCTTCGCCCACAACCCCTTTACTGATGTTGTCTGGATAAACATGATTTGACTCATCAGCTTCAACTGTTTGTTCATCGCCTGTCAACTGTGGCAATCCTTCTACTGAATTTTTATGTTTATCGATCGGCTCACCAGCTTCATCTTGTCTTTGCCCTTTATCAGGCGAAGAGGCCACTGAAGTTCCAGCTACGTCTTCTCTTGCTGATTGAGCTTTTGAAGGGTCAAATTGTTCTTCTTCACCAGATTCCGGCTTCATTGCTTCTTTAGTTTCAACTTCACTAGGTTCCACATCTTCATTTTTATTTTCATTATCAGGAGCCATTTCTGTATCTTCCATCCCTTCTCCATTTAATACTTCTTCATTAACAGTAGATAAGTGTTCAATGTTAGCAGGAGCAGTGCTGTCTAATAAAATAATTGTTTCTCGATTTTCTAAAGCTTCATTAAAGTGCTCCGCAGCTTCGGCATCTATTCCATATTCCACTAAAGGATTTGCGTCATTTCCTTCATTATAGTTTCCAAAATTAAACGTATCTTTAATCTTGTCCCATAGAGACTCTTCCTCTTCAGCCTCTACTGCTTCCACATCCACTAATGTCAAATCTTCTAATTCATTCTCGTGGTTGTTGTCTGTGATAATTAAAATCTCATCAGCCACATACCCCTCATTTAATAAACGTTCAACAGCTTTTACTGCTTCATCTGTTGAGGTATACGTTCCTTCTACGCGTCTATCCATAATCTTCACACTCCATTCCCAATTTTCATCATTCTATTGATCAGTAACTGCGAAAAGTCGTCTGCTATTTAAATAAGGCGCTTTCCTTCTCACTTAATAATAGCAAAAACTAAATGGGCAATCAAAGAAGAGCCCTTAGATCCGTTATTTTTAACTGCATTCAAGCAAGATTTAAATGATCCAACTCGTCATTACGCTAAAATAGTCGACAACTTACAAAACAAATAGGATAAGTTATTCATACCGTTTTCCCATCTAAATAAACAACTTAGTCTTGTCATGGTTTGTTCAAAACTAAACAAGAAATAACAAATAAACAAAATTTCTGACCGTTTCGCTTTAGAAATTATGGTATACTAATAAATGCAAATCAACGAAGACGACACCGGTCTTTGATAGGAGAGTGACCGTCAAGTGAAAGGGGAACAAAAAGCTGTGATTGTTTTAGCTGGTATGATAGGTGCTGGTAAAAATACTTATACAAAATTAATATCTGAGGCGTTAGGAAGTGAAGCTTTTTATGAAAGTGTAGACGATAACCGCATTTTAGAAAAATTTTATGAGGATCCGAAAAGATGGGCTTTTTCTCTACAAATTTATTTCTTAAATAGTCGTTTCCGCAGTATCAAAGCTGCCTTTCTACATGAAAACAACGTGTTAGACCGTTCAATTTACGAAGATGCTTTATTCACAAAGATTAATTATGAAGAAGGCAATATGAGTGATGCCGAAATGGATACTTATTTGGACCTGTTAGATAACATGATGGAAGAATTGGATGGTATGCCAAAAAAATCGCCTGATTTGTTGATCTATCTTCGTGGATCGTTGAACACAGTCCTTAATCGAATCGAAAAACGCGGACGCGTCTTTGAACAAATCGAAGGCAATCAAGGGTTGTTAGACTACTACACTCATCTTCATAGCCAATATGACAGCTGGTTCGCCTCTTATGATAAAAGTCCAACTCTCATTATTGATATCGATAAGCACGATTTAGAAAACCCGGCTGATGCCGAAAAAATTATTGCCATAGTAAATGATCGCTTAAATGAAGTACGTTCTGAAGCAGTCAGTATCAGATAAAACAATTCAGCCTCTACCACATCAAAAAAACAAGCACTGAAGTTTACTTCAGTGCTTGTTTTTTGCGCTCAGCCAAACACAGCCAAACGTTTGCGAGGCTGGTAAAATAGCCGTACTTCGACCGTGGTTATCGTAAGCTTTAAAAAACAATTTCCCGTTTTTATTGTAGCCATAAGCATAGACCAATACCCAATGGTTTTTATACCGGCTTCCTAATAACCGAGCAGTTCCAACAGCTACCGGCATTGGATCTGGTTGGTTTAATAATTCAACTACCTTTTTGTCGGGAACAAACAGCATCTTTGCTTGATAATCTGGATTGCCTTTTAAGACCGTATTCAATCCATGCCACAAATCCCATGGAAAAGTGCCTCGATAAGGAAAAGTGTCATCAACCACTGATTTTAATCCTTTTAATAATTTTTCTTTAGAAATATCGACCCCATATCGATGCAAATAAGTGTCATGCAATAAGACAGCACTGACATATGTACCACAAATACCCGGCTTTTGGTTGTTGATCCATGTGCGGTATTTACGAAATTGTACTGGTTTTAAACCAATCCATTTTGTTGGATAACTAGTATGTAGCTTCAACCTGATTCGCTCCCTTTATTCCCTGCTTTTCTTTCTAGTTTACCATATGTTTTTCCATTCTTCTTTTTTTATAGCTTTTTTACTGAAAAAAAGCCAAGGCATCCGCTTTGGCTTTGGTCTTTCAAGAAGGTTTCATTTGTTAAAGAGAAAATAAAATGAACACCCCTGCTTAGTCTATTTTATGCTTATTAACGATTTTTTATTTGACCGCTTCCATATATAATAGCTGAATCTCACATTATTACGAGCAGTTAAACAAGCCATACGCAACTTTTTATTCTTTAGCTCTGTTAATTTATAGCGGTATAAATTATGTTTGAGCTCATTAATGATTCCCTGATCACGAGTAGCTTGGTCATAAGCTTGCATCAATAATTCTAAATTCAAGGCGGTATAACGTTCCTTTAGTATCGTCACATTACTCTCTTCTAAAGACTCGCCTAAAGCTATCACCGTTAATAATGCCGTTAAACCTGTTTTCCATTCCATAAGCGATAAGGACGTTTTTAACGGGTAACGATTCTTGAAACTATGGTAGTACGACGTTGATGTGTAAATAATTTTTTTACTTTNNCAATACACAAAAGCAAATCTTCAAAAAAATAAATAGATGGATTAAACCGAAGCGTAATAGATTCTTTAAATAAATCCATCATAAACAATTTATTGTTCATAAATCCTTGCATTGTTTCCCGATTGATCTCCTGCTGAATAGCTTGTGAAGAAGACCATTCTTGAATACGATAGGGTTTGAGCGGCTTACTAGAATGATGGAGAGTCTCTTCAATATAGCTGCAAATAACCATATCTGCCCCTGTCTTTAAACTTAATGAGAGCAAGCTCTCAAACATCATCCCATCTACTCGATCTAATGCATTGACAAAACTGACGTATTTCCCACTGGCAATCAATAAACCTGCATTGTAAGCAGCAGATATCCCATAATTACTTTTATGAATGACTTTGAAACGAGGGTCCGCGCGGGAAAATCGTTCACATATTTCTCCGCTTGCATCTGTTGAACCATTATTCACTAATATAATTTCCAATTTATGATACGTTTGGTATCTTAAATCATTCAAACACTTAGACAGATAATTTTCAGCATTATAAATTGAAACAATAATGGATATCATGCAACGGCCTCCTTACTCGTTTCATTTGACTATGTAATCCTTCTTTCATCTACCGAGAAAATGGATGTACTCAATATTTGCCTATCAACTATTGAGTACATCTTGTTCTTGTCTTTCACTCATCTTTTGTTGCGTGAATTTTTTACTATCCAAATACATACATATGGATTCAATGACAGTTGAATCAACCGCTGAATCAAATTTCCGGGCAAATAAAGCGTCAGAAGACACTAAATTTCCATAATCAGTTCCTGTCCAAATAGAAGGATTTTTTCTTTTCGGCTTTTTTCCCCAATCGATTTTGCGCATATTGCTGTATTGTTCCTGATCGTTTCTTTTAACGGCTAATCGTTTTTTAAAAGGAGAGTGATAGAGTAACGTTTGTAAAAACAATTCGTCTGCACATTTAGAACGGGAAAAGAATTGTTCGATCCATGGTTCTTTTGAAATAACAAAATTGGCACATTCATCGGTAATACTAAACCAAGAAGACCCGAATTTTAAAGTAAACGATGCCTGCTTTAACCGATTGGTTCTGATGATTCGTTGAAAAAGCAAAACACCTTTGTCCAGAGCAGTAGTATAAAACCGCAGCCCTTTAAAAGGAAACCGTGAAACGGTATCTTGAAACAAATGATAGCGTGAAATACGTGAGTAAATTTTTTTCATCTCCGGTTTAGTCTCATTTGAAAAGTGAACAAACTCGATGCCATCATAGTATTGAAAAAAAGTATGGATTTCATCTTGTGTCTTTAAAGGCAGATCAGAACCAGACAACAAGTGATAATAACGATAATTTCGTTGGACTGCTGCCTTCAATAAAATCAGTTCACATTGAATTTGACTGTATCCTCCCCAATTTACATTGATTCGAGGAACAAAATAAACCGATGATTTTAAAGCAAGCGAACGAATCTTTTTAAAATCAAAATGACTAACTTTTTTATCAACATGAAGATAAATATCATTTCTTTCATCATCTAATTGAGAAATTAAGTGCTCCAATACATCAAATTGATGATGAGCCATTATCAGGTAAGCGTGTCTAGTATTCACTTTTTCACCTCATTTCCGTTTGCAATGGAGTATGGATAGAACCAGTATTTTTTGTTGGACGATTGCCGTTTCTCAATTTACTAATAAGCCAAATAAGCCCATACACTCCGGTAGCAAAGTTAGATTCAGCACAGCGATAAAAGACTTTCCAATGAATCGGAAAATAGCGGTTGTCTAATTGTTGGTACGCTGTTTTATACCGTTCAGTTGATAATATTTTTTTTAATTCTCTTACCTTTTCAATCATTTTTCGTTCGCTCATTAAAACATTTAAGCCTAACTCAATCAAAGATAGAGCTATACGATTGTTTAACGCTGTTACATAATCCTCATTAAGATTGAATTCAGAGAGGTACTTTTCTATTAAATCAAATTTCATTTGAGTTTGAGTAAATAGTCGTTCTTTATAAAGAGAAGTTAAAGAAATTTCATTATCTTTCCGGTAGTGATACAAATGGCGATTAAGATAAACGGCTTTTGTGACATAACCAAAAACATATATATTAAACAAGGCATCTTCTGTACCGATAATTTTTGTATTGATGAATTTGATTTGGTTTTCTTTGATAAGAGCTGTTCTATATAATTTCCCCCAAGAAGTTACAATAGCATCAGCATTTTCCGGTTTTTCTAGTTCTTTTCCTACTAATCCAACCATCCGTCTATGCAGATTTGAAGCTACTTCCGGCTGCTCGAAAACGATCTTTTCTTGTTTAAATATTTCTTTAGGTTTAGGATTGTTGACATACTCCCTGATGTAAGACCATAAGACAACGTCTGCTTTCTCCTCCAAAGCCGCACGATAGGCTATTTCACAAGTATCCAGCTCAATCCAGTCATCGCTATCAATGTACATTAAAAATTCTCCGTTAACGTATTGTAGAGCATGATTTCTAGCTTCAGAGACTCCTTGATTTTGCTGACTAATTACTTTTATTCGTTCATCCTTTTTAGCCATTTTTTTTAAGAAACGTAAACTATTGTCAGGAGAACCATCGTCTACACAAATTACTTCAATCTCTTTAAATGTTTGATTTAAAATGCTGGTTAAGCAAGTATCAAGAAACTGTTCGGTATTGTAAACAGGTAAAATAATACTGATTTTTGGCTGTGACATTTAATTTCCTCCTTTGGATCGTCTTCTCTTAAAACCATCATAAAGCTAGTTGTTGGAAGGTTTATTCTGAATGGTTTACTTTAGCTAATTTTTTTCTTTTAAACAGCCCTCTCAGCATTTCCATTACATATTTGAACTCATCAGCCCGATAAAAAAGCAACAGGAAGAAAGTATTTGGAATAATCAAACACATAAATGCTTTAAAGATAAAAGGATTTATCCCTTGTTCTCCTACAAACGAACCGGCCAGGCTTGTCAAGACTGCCGCACAGAACGTGGCTCCAGCATATTTTACATAACGTTTAAAATAGTCAAAAACACTGCGCTTAAACCCATTCTTATACAAGACTAACGGCTCAATCCAAAAAACAGTTGTCATACTGCTAATAAAAGTTCCCAATAAAATCCCTGAAATTCCATAGTATTTAGCTAAAATTACTGAAGCAATTAAATTAACAGTTGCTTCTGCTACGGGTTTATAACGATCATTCCAAAACAACCCATAGGCATCTTTAAACACCAAGGTTGCTTTTCTAAATCCTTTTGTATAAAAGTTGATTACGATCAAAGCTACAATCCAGTGGTTCATTACAAAATTGGAGCCTAGCCATAAAGTGATAAAGGGATTAAACAGTACCCAGAGCGAAATAGCACAAAAACCGAAAATCCAAAAATTTAGAAAAAGCATAACTTTATAAATATCGAATGATTTATCTTCACTTTCAACTGCATTTAAATTCCCCACACTTGCGGTGACCGATTCAAAGATTTGGTTTACGATAGAATTGATTGCCCCGATAATTAAAGAGTAATTTGAATAAAAACCTACCCATACAATTCCTACAATTGAAGAAATAAG
>DIDU01000133.1:19674-21095 GCA_002418295.1 Carnobacterium sp. UBA5792
CGCTTTAACATTACGAAAAATGGCTTTACGGTCAGCTACTGCTAATTTTTCTTTGTTTTTATCTTTTAAAAAAGGATAAAGAGTATCTGCTTTTCGCGATAATAGAATGTTTTCAATCAGAGAAAAGATGATTTTGACTAGCAAATACAAAATGAAGTTTTGTGTCACTAACAAGATGACCACTTGAACAATAGTTACAATTGCAAAGAAGCCGCTTTTGTAAAATGTGACAATGTAATTCTTCTGATCCGCACTAATTAAAGAACGTTTATAAGCGTAAAAGTACGTCACCACTGAGTTTGCTAAATAAAGCAGAAAAATCAAATTCAAATTAGAAATAGCAGGAGCATCTTTAATAATGACATTTAAAAAAGGTAGTAAAACTAATCCCAATCCTAAAACTGAAAAACCAATCAATCGGTACACTCGAGAGTAGAAATTCATTAAGGCTTTTATCTTACTTTCATTATTTACTGCTAGCGGTTTATACAATCCATAAATAACGGCTGAACCGAAACCGAGTTCTGCAAGAGAAAGAATCGATAAAACATCCGTGAATAAGCCGTTAACTCCCAAATATTCAGCGGTCAGCATTTTAACAAAGACGATACGTGAACCGAAAGACAACAAGATATTTAGTATTTGTCCAATTAATACAACGGCTACATTTTTCATAGAGTTTGCTGTTCTCATATAGTTCTCCTAACTAGCCAATTTTTTATAACGCGTAGAATTTATCCATTTCTGAAAAAGTATCAATTTTTTTATGTTGACTATTTTCAGTAAACTTAAGCCTTAACGTTTCATTGTCTAATATTTCTTTTACATTTTTGTAAATAGACTGGCTGTTATTATCGGCGATCAGCCCATCAATTCCATGGGCAATAAATTCCTTAGCTGTAATAAAATTTGTGGCCACTAAGGGTTTTTCAAACGTACTAGCTTCCGCCATTGAAAGACAATAGCCTTCTTGCTTAGATGGCTGAACATAAATATCACAATATTTATAATAAGGAAAAGGGTTGGCTTTTTTACCTAATAGAATCAGATACTCTTCTATCCCCAACTCTTTGATTTCCGCTTCTAATTTTTTTCTTAATTTACCTTCTCCAATCAAAAACCTNNAACGAGAGACGATTGCTGGTAGTCGCTCTTGACCTTTTTCTTCTTCCAAGCGTCCCACTGTCAATATTTTGACGCCATTGTACTGAAACTTATTTTTTGATTCGCTAGCCTTTTCTAAAATTTCACGGCTATTAAAAATGGAATAGAAAACATCCGTCGCTCCTTCCATCTCAGGATAAATTTCGCTAAACTTTTCTTTTGCTGCTACTGAGACACAAAAGATTTGATCGTATTTCGGGAAAATCCGATGCCCAGCAGCTTTTTCATTGGATGGTACTTTAGAATAATCTTCATGG
>DIDU01000133.1:21180-21460 GCA_002418295.1 Carnobacterium sp. UBA5792
TCGAGATCCGCCATCATATGCAATCGCTACATCATATTCTTCATTGCAGACATCATAGCTGTCTAATAACTGTTGATTTAATTGTTCGAACTGATCAAGAATGATATAACGGTATAACTGCAAAAACATCCATAATCCTTTTAACAGTTTTCCTTTTTTCAAGCTTCTTTTTAAATACAGTCCCATATTAAGACCTAACCCTTGTTTATATAATTCGACCAAATGAATGTTTTTATTAATTAATGGCAATAATGTTTTATCCGGTCTTGCTAACATAACT
>DIDU01000133.1:21580-22679 GCA_002418295.1 Carnobacterium sp. UBA5792
AATTAACGATTGTTCAGTCCCGGCATTAGTTAAACTTCTAATGACAAAAACAACTTTTTTCATTAAGTACTCACTCCTTTTAGAAGTTAGTTTAGAGGGCATAAAATTTTTCAATCTCAGTTGAAGTATCAATTGTTTTTTTCAAATAGTGTTCACTGATGCTTGTCCGTAATTTTTTGTCATCTAATAACCTTTTAACATTCTCATAAAGAGACTGACNNAAATTAGTCGCAACAATTGGTTTTCCAAAAGCCATTGCTTCGACCATGGACATGCAGTACCCTTCTTGTTTTGAAGGCTGAACATAAATATCACAGTCTCGATAATAAGGGAAGGGGTTCTTCATGCCGCCCATCAAGGTTAAATAAGCTGATAATTCTCGATTTTTGATTTCTTTTTCTAATTTTACTTTGACTCCATCATCGTCTCCAATAAGATACCAGTGAAAGTTATAGCCTTCTTCTTTTAATCTGGAAATAACTTCTGGAATCAAATCATGCCCTTTTTCCTCACCCAAACGGGCGACTGTTAAAATTTTCATTCCTGGATGATCATAATGACTTTGCTTATTTTCTGCTTTTGCATAGAAATCATTTTTACTATAAATGGAATAAAAAACGCTTGTCTTCTCTGTTAATTCAGGATACAATTCATCAAATTTTTCTTTTGCTCCTTTGGAAACACAAAAGATTTGATCAAAATGTGTAAACACTGTTCCGCCAGTTCGTTTTTCAGCCTGAACTAGTTTTGAATAATCCTCATGCACCCACATAATTTTCTTTTTAGCTTTGATTTTTTGAATGACGTAAGAAGAGGTAGCACGCAATCCCCCATCATACGCTACTGCTATATCATACTCTTCATCTTCCATCGGATAAGATTTCAAATAGTAATTATTTAAGGGAATCATATCCTTTGAAACAAGATAAAATCCGATTCTCCAACTAGCCTGTAACAATGATACCCATTGTTTTCTTTTATAAGCTTCTTTCAGATAAATCCTAGTATCAATTCCTTTTCCTGTATCTGTTAGGTACTTGACTTTAATCGGCTTTTTAATTAATGGCAGTAAAGGAGCAAAATTTTTAGATAACAGTAG
>DIDU01000133.1:22688-26337 GCA_002418295.1 Carnobacterium sp. UBA5792
GGGATTTCGTACTGTTCAAGATGATTGATCAAATTGACCAATGAATGCTCGATTCCACCGTTGGTCAATGACTTGACCACAAAGACAGCTTTTTTCAAATCTCTTCACTCCTTTTCTGTACTTTTTGTTTCTTTTTTATCGTTAGTAATAGCTAATCGAACTGTTTTTTCTTTATCACTTTGAACTTTGCTGTAAACTGTAGCGAAAACAATCAGAATCAAAACCCAGCCGATCATTCTCAATCTAGCAGCCGTCCCCACGTTATCATTTGAAAGTCCAATCATTCCAAACCAAACAAAAGCATGTAATAAAATATAACGATGGATTGCTGTCAGCAAAGCTCTTTTTATCCATAAGTACCGCAGAATCAGTACCATTGGTCCAGTCTCGATAACAAACAAGAACAGTGTACTGAATCCGTTGATGTGCCATGGGAGAGGCCCAATTGAATTACCTAAATAACTGTGGAAATAATTGACAAAAAAAGCACCAAAGAAATATTGTTTTAGATTGATAAACATTTGGCTTCCGCCGGAAAAGTTTGTTAATGCACTGTTTCGATAATCCAAGGCATCTCCTAACGACATTTTTAAGTAAGGGATTTGGTAATTGATTAAAAAGGTATAATAAAAAATGAATAGGGCAAGAAAAATGCCAATAATTAGAAACGGTCTTTTAACTTGTTTGATTTTTTTGTATAAATAATAAAGAATAACCGTGATGAGAAACGAACCAGCTGCATAAAACCTTAATTCACCCAGCATCCATAAACTAGGAATCAACAAAATCAAAGCCGCATAGCCTTCTTTAGGTACGAAGATAATAATGACACTTAAAAGCACCGAAGCTGCATAAAAGAACATGATCCAGATGTCACGATAAATTGAAAAGGTGGCATACATCATCAAATTGATATAACACATATAGGATAAAATAAGCACCGTTTTCGAGTTGGCGCGTTCAGTGGTCATGTCGCCAGCTTTCTGACTGCTACTCAATTTGAAAATAAGATCAATCAGCCAGACACTAATAAAAACAAAATCAACAAATCCTATATAATTGAACAACCGGATAATGTAAACATCTTCTATTCCGGTCACCTTAACCACGTATCCAATAATCAAAGGATAAATCGAAGTGAGGATAGCAGTTTCTCCTGAAACAATATTTTTAACCTGTTCCCAATAGAAGAATCCATCATCTTTTCCTCCAAGAAATTGTATGGCAACTCCTTCGTTTCCTTCTTTAAGCGCTATTGTATAAACAAAATAACTCATTAGAAAATACATTAAAAATAAAATTTGCTGCATGGTCAAATAAAGAAGTTTGCTTTTCCTCACTTGTTTCACCTCCGGGTCAGTCTCTTTCTTTGGCTGATATGCTCTTACTCAACTTTTATTTGTTCTTTGTTCATCAAAAGCTCTGTTTTCGGTGCAGTGGTATAACTCATTTCCAGATAAATATGTTCCATCAGATTATTTACATTTTTGATATCAAACCGTTNNCCGTTTGGCAGCTTCGCTGTTCTTTTTGCCGATTGTGTGTCTTAAATCAGAATCTCCACCTAACTTATCCATTGCTTTTGCAAACCCTTCAACATCAAAAGGATCTAAACAAAAGCCGGTTTCTTCATTACGCGTATAATCTCTAATACCGTTGACATAGGATGAAATCAATGGCAACCCGCTTGCCATTCCTTCAATTGCTGCTATCCCCAGTCCTTCTCTTTGAGAAGGGAAAACATAAATATCTGAAGACTTACATAATTGAGCAATGTCTTTTCTAAATCCTAATAGCAAAACACGATCTTCAATTCCCAATTCTTTTGACAAATGTTTCAAATGAGCTTCTAGTTTTCCTTGACCGCAAATAATATAATAAAGTTTTTTATTTTCTGCCTTAGCCAATGCCCGAATAGCCGTTTCATGATTTTTTCTGCTAGTAACTTCTCCAACTGAAAACATCAATATGGCATCTTCCGGTATTCCTATCTCTGAACGCACTTGCTTTTTATCTACGNNTCACGTCGCGAAAAGCGCTAGTATTCAATCCAACTCCTGGAATATATTGAATATTTTTCATTTTAAAGTCCTGATTAGCTCGGTTAAAATCCTCTTGGTTGATCGTTACTAGTACATCTGTGTATTTGGATAACACTCTTTCTATTGGATAAAACAACCAATTCTTCATTGGAGCGCCGTCAAAAAAATGAAAACCATGCGCTGTATAAATTACCGGGACCCCCATCTTCCTTGCTGCTATTCTTGTTAAAGCTCCTGTTATAGGAGTGTGACAATGAATAAAAGAAAAATGATGGGTTAGCAATAATTTTCTGATTTGCCTGAATGAATGAATATGAGAAGTTAAATCTCCTGCTCCTCGCTTACAATCAACTTGGTGATAAATAACGCCTAATTGCGCTAATTCTTGTTTAAACTCATTCACATTTTCTTTAGAAGTAGGACTGCCTTGTTCAAAATTTGCAGCTACATGAACTTCATACCCTTGTTTGAGCAATAAACGGATATTCGGCATATTAAATTGATAAATCATGGATGAAACAGAAGCTAACATGAGAACTTTTTCCATTGCGATCCGCTCCTTTAGCTAAATAATTTGCTTGATCAAAAGAGGCTGTTTTATGACCTGTTTTAATTGATGAATAACGAAATCTTGCTCTTCAACGGTCATATTCGAACCTGAAGGAAGACACAATCCCCGGATAAATAAAGTTTCAGAAACGGCTTGTTCCTGCTCATGGTGTTTATAGAATCTCGAATTTTCGAACACAGGTTGTAAATGCAGCGGTTTCCATAAAACACGCGTTTCAATATTTTCTTTATTCAACAGGTCCATTACTTCGTAAGGTGTAATCGGCATGATTCTTGGATCAAATGTTAAAGCAGTCAGCCACCGATTTGATTTAGTGCCGGTTAATTCCGGCATGAACTGAAGCCCTTCAATAGAAGAAAGTTCTTCAACATACCGTTCATATACTTGTCTTCTTTGAAAAACGCGTTCATCTAAAACTTCCAACTGGGCTCGGCCGATACCGGCACTCACATTGCTCATCCGGTAATTGTATCCTGTTACAGAATGCTGATAATGCGGCGCTGTATCTCGGGCTTGGGTTGCTAAAAAAACAGCTTTTTCCACTAATTCTTCATCTTCTGAAACCAATGCACCTCCACCGGATGTGGTAATGATCTTGTTCCCATTAAAGGAATAAATACCAATTTTCCCGAATGTCCCGCTTTTCTTCCCTTTGTAGTCAGAACCCAATGATTCAGCAGCATCTTCTACAATAGGGACTCCATATTGATCAGCAACTTCAAGTAATTCAGCCATTTTAGCTGATTGACCATAAAGGTGGACCACGACAATTACTTTAGGTAACTGCCCCATTTTCTTTGCATCTGAAAGGGCTCGTTCAAGAGCTTGAGGAGACATATTCCAAGTTTCTGGTTCAGAATCAATAAAGGTTACATGCGCTCCCAAATAAATTGCCGGATTTGCACTAGCAACAAAAGTAAAAGAAGAACAGAATACGCTATCGCCTTTTCCTACGCCTAAAATGCTTAAAGCTAAATGAATAGCTGCAGTACCTGAATTTGTTAACGCTGCACCTTTCGTATTCACGTAAGCTGCC
>DIDU01000033.1 GCA_002418295.1 Carnobacterium sp. UBA5792
GATTTGTTTGTCTTTTTTTAATTCATTTTGCCATTTTTTTACAAAAAGAGGAGACCGTTCTTGTTTAAGATGAACGCCAAAAATCAAGTCAGCTTCACTAGCTGTTACTTGCTGGTCAACTGATTTTTCTGCAATGATGATTTCATATAATTTTTTGTTTTCTTCTATTAATTCTTCTGCCACAATTTGGTACTGATGTTTGATCAGCCAAGTTCTTAGTTGGTATTCATCTTTATTGGGTTGTAAAATCAGCCGCTCTTTTCCGGTTAGTTTTCCCGCTTGATAGCCTTCGTCTAAAATAGCAGCAATCAAAGTTCCTCCCATTCCGCAAATGGTGATCGCAGATAATNNATCAATCACTTCCAATCCATCTCCCAAGCGAACACTGATTTTATCTTGAAGGCCTAACCGCTTTACTTGTTTAACAGCAATTTCAAAAGGCCCTTTGATCACTTCTCCTGCAATCGCAGATTCAATTGTGCCTTCAGCTGCTAAGGCACAAGGTAAGTAGGCATGATCTGATCCAATATCTGCCAAGCGCGAATCTGGTAAAACATAACTGGCTGCTCTTTCTAATCGCAAAGACAACTGCTTTGTATTCATTGAACTCTTGTCACTTCTTTCATTATAGATTTAAAGGAATGAATTTAATCTTTAAAGAAACTCTCATCTAACAAGTAGCCTTCTGCAGCTTCTTTTGTTTTAAAAACACCTTCGATTTGACCATTCGGTAAATTAATGGACCACATAGGATTGTCGTATACCAAACGCAACACATCGCCTCTTTGATCAAACCACAATTCTGAATAACCTTCTTCATAGCCATCTGCTGTTTTTTTCAAAAAAGCAAGTGCTTTATCTACTAGCTCGTGAATCGTTTTTTCATCTGCGTCACGAATGGATAGGTAACCTTTATTGGTTTCTTCTTTAGGCAAATAGCCAGCATAAACAAAAGCATTGCCATTTGGATGCAGAAAACGAATAACGATTGTTTTAGCTACTGCACTGTCTTCAAAATGGTAGTTGATTCTATCTAATGAAACAGGCACTGCAGTCAATTCGGTATATTCATCAAATAGTGCTTTTTTTTCTTCAAACGATAACATATTATCTCATCCCTTCAAACTTTCATACTCCTTCATTATAGCAGTTTTTTAAGTGGTGTGCTTTATTAAGTTCCAACAAAAAAAGAGCCAAGCAAATGAGAATCCATTTGCTTGGCTCTAAAGAGTGGCTTACTCTAAAAAGTCTTTTAATTGTTTTGAACGACTTGGATGACGCAATTTNNCGTTACACCAAAAACTTTTCCAACTTCTTCTAATGTTCTCGTCCGTCCATCATCTAAACCAAAACGTAACCGCAAAACATTCTCTTCTCGATCCGTTAGAGTATCTAAGACATCTTCTAATTGTTCTTTTAATAATTCATAAGCTGCATTATCTGCAGGACTGGTTGCATCGTGGTCTTCAATAAAGTCTCCTAAATGAGAATCATCTTCTTCTCCAATAGGTGTTTCTAAAGACACAGGTTCTTGAGCGATTTTTAGAATTTCACGTACTTTTTCTGTTGGCAAATCCATTTCTGCTCCAATTTCTTCAGGAGTGGGCTCTCTGCCTAAATCTTGCAACAATTGACGTTGAATCCGGATTAATTTATTGATGGTTTCAACCATATGCACTGGGATACGAATCGTACGCGCTTGGTCTGCAATTGCCCGCGTAATCGCTTGACGAATCCACCAAGTAGCATAAGTTGAGAATTTAAATCCTTTAGTGTAGTCGAATTTTTCAACTGCTTTCATTAACCCCATATTTCCTTCTTGGATCAAATCTAAAAATTGCATTCCCCGTCCGACATACCGTTTCGCGATGCTGACTACTAACCGTAAGTTGGCTTCTGCTAAGCGTTGTTTTGCTTCCTGATCGCCTGCTTCTATTTTTTTAGCTAACATGACTTCTTCAGCAGCAGTTAATAAGTTTACACGGCCGATTTCTTTTAGGTACATGCGAACCGGATCATTGATTTTAACTCCGGGAGGAGCAGTCAAGTCTTCTGGCTTTTCAGCTTCTTCTTCACGCTCTTTAGCTAACATTTGGCGAACAGTTGGACCACCGTCATCTCCTACGACTCCAATGCCTGCATCTTCTACTTCTTGGATTAAAGCATCCATTTTGTCTGNNTCTAATGTGTAGGGTGTAGCTATTTTATTGGTTAATTCATCATAATGAATCGTACCCTTTTCTTTGTACTCTTTAATCAATGCCTTTATTGCATCTTTATAAGATAATGTTACTACTTTTTTTTCTTCAGCCATAAAAAAATGCCTCCCTTTTCGCTCTTACAGTGTTCCTTCAATCATCCATTTTTTAACAAACGCGATAAATTGACTATTTCAATCATAAGTGTCCGCAAGCGAGCCTGATCGCCTCTTTTGGATGCTTCTGATAGTGCCTCTTGTGTTTCTTTTAATCGTGATTGTAATCGTGATTTTCTTGAAATCACATCAATATAATCTTCTATTTCTTGTGCGGTTATTTCATCGCTAAGAGATTGAAGTTCGATTTCAACTAATTTGTTCTTTAAGTGCGTTTCTTTCACAAAATCAATGAAAGCTCCAGTAGTTGCTTGGCTTTCTGAATGTTCCAAAAAGCTTTCATATAAAAGATACAACATTTGATAATCATCATGAACAAAGCTAAATTCATCGGCTAAGCTTTTGATTTGTATCCAGACTTCTTCAAAATGAAACAAACGATTTAATAATAATTGTTCTGCTCGTTCAATCGAATCTAATTTCTTTCTTTGTTGCTCTACATGTGAAAAAGCTGTGGAACGTACTTCTGGATTTGGTGGTTGAGGTTTATTTTTTTTAGAACGTTTTTTTCGTTCTTCATAAAACTNNAGTTGTTTAAAATACATTTCCCGTTCTACGGCAGACGTAATCGTGAGCATCTCCGTTACGATCTTTTCAATATAACTTAAACGCTGACTTTCATTATTTAAATTCAAGTTTCGACGATAATACCTCATTTTAAACCCAAATAAAGTATCCCGACCATGTGTCAAGAATTCTTTAAAACTTGCTGGTCCATTTTTTTTGATAAACTCATCAGGGTCCAAGCCTTCTGAGAAAGTCAGGACTTCAAGATCAAAGTCAGTTTGTTCAACAAGAAGATCGGTTGCACGCTTTGTTGCCTCAATCCCTGCATCGTCTCCATCATAAGCAACCAAAACATGGTCGGTTACACGGTCGAGCATATGAATCTGCTCATTTGTTAAGCTGGTTCCCATTGATGCTACTCCGTTTTGGATTCCTGCTTGCCAACTTGCAATCACATCCATAAATCCTTCAAATAGAACAACTTCTTTTTCTCTTCGAATCGCTGCTCGTGCTTTATCGTAATTAAACAACACGTTTCGTTTATTGAAGAGAAGCGTTTCTGGGCTGTTCAAGTACTTAGGGCTGTTTTCATGATCGTCTTTTTTTAACATACGGCCAGAAAAAGCGACTACCTTTCCTTGTTGGTTGCGAATTGGAAAAATGATCCGATTATAAAAACGATCTAACAACGTACCATTTTCTCTTTCAACGAATAAGCCCGATTCCTTTAAAAGGTCTTCCTGATACTCTTTTTCAACTAAATATTGGTATAGTAAAGTCCGTTCTTGCGGAGCAAATCCAATCCCAAATGTTTCAATTACTTCACGGGTCAATCCTCGAGTAGTCAAATAAGACAAAGCTTCTTCTCCAACTGTCGTATTCAGTAAAATATGATGAAAAAGCTCAAGACTCTCTTCATGCAATTTAAACAAAGCTTCTTTTTTTGAATCAGGTGCTTGAGAGTGATTTTTTTNNAGCGGTTTTAATAACTGCTTCTGGAAAGGTTAATCCATCGACTTCCATTAAAAAGGTAAAAACGTTCCCGCCTCGACCACAACTAAAACAATGAAAAATTTGTTTTTCTTCAGTTACAGAAAAAGATGGGGTTTTCTCATCATGAAAAGGACAAAAACCGAAAAAGTTTTTACCTTTCTTTTTCAGCTGGACATATTGACTGACAACATCCGTAATATTTGTTTCTTGTCTGATTTTATTGACGANNCCTCTTTAGTCAAATAAAAATTCTATCTACTATAGGCACAAGTCATGAAGAGTCGCACTCAATAAAGAAGTGCGACTCAATTTTCCGTTGTCTATAGACAGAACTATTCAAATTGTATTATAGCATAGAAAATAAGAGTAAACAACTAATTGGGTTTAGTCTTACCCTTTTATTTTTAATAGCGTTGCAGCAAAACTTGTTCGAGCGTTTAATGCTTTCCAAATGATATGAGCGATACCAAAGTCGATCATACTATGCACAACAGTTCCTATTCCCACCATTAAGAAAACCGATTGTAAAAAGCCTTGGTTATAGTAAGATGCAGACATGTTTCCGCCAAAATAAAAAAGTGAAACAACCGCCACTTCAGCTACCGCATGGATTAAGCCTAATACGAATGAAAAAATTTGTGTTTTAAAAGATGAGTCCATTAGACTGGGAGTTCTCTTTAACCAATAAGCACCTAAGCCTGCAAATAAAACATGAGTCAATGCTCTCAAAGTGATGATCAATGGAAAACCACTGATCAAAAAACCAACAGCTGTTCCTAAAGAAACAGAGATTGCTATTACAGGTGAAATAAATAAAGCGATAAAAATAGCTACATGGCTGCCTAATGTAAACGAAGCCGGCTCTAAAATAATTTTAACGGGTGAAATAATCGGAATGAGGATACCCATTGCTACAAGTAAGGCAGAAATAGTCAGTTTGTGAACGCGTTTTGTTTGCATAGTTACATCTCCAATAATTTTATAGTTTCAAGGTGTCTTGACACCTGTCAAACTAGATTATACTTGTTTGAAANNCAGAGATGTCAAGACAGTTATTTATCTTGGTACAATAGACCCAACTGGGATAAAGATTGGAAGATGCGGTCGAATGTTTGCTTATCTTTACAGGCAATGGTATGCAGGTGAACGCCTTGTGTTAGTTCCGATAATAAATTAGCTTGTGTATGCTTTATCTTTTCAAGGAATTGATCGGCATCATGACGAGATGCGATATTCAGTTGTCCCGATAATTCTCCATAGATGGGATGTTCTACAATTACGTCAATCACTTCTCCCCCATTGTCCACGATGGCATATAACTCTTTTTGCGTTTCT
>DIDU01000053.1:0-205 GCA_002418295.1 Carnobacterium sp. UBA5792
CTCCTAGAAAAGAAGCTGAGGAAGTTACAGAAATAGACAATGACTGTTTAGAAAATAATGAGTTGCCAAGGGTAGAGTAATGAGACCAAGAAGGAATTAGTCAAGTTCCTTCTTTTTTTAGAACAAAAAATCAGGAATTGAAAAAGGAATGGTGAATAGATGAGAGTAATTTCAGGCGAATATGGCGGGGGAAAAATAAAAAAAG
>DIDU01000053.1:471-13087 GCA_002418295.1 Carnobacterium sp. UBA5792
TTTTCCGCAATGAAGCTAATCGCAGTATAGATGTTTTGATCGGCAGAAAAAAAAGCTTTGATCTGCTTTTTTTAGATCCTCCTTATTTAGAACAGGAAATTGTGCAACAACTTGAAAAAATTATGACAGGAAACCTTTTAACAGATAAAGCGTTAGTTATTTGTGAAGTCAGCCGGAAAATTGATTTACCGACAATCATTGGAATAGCTAAAGAATTTAGAACAGAAATTTATGGAGCCAGCAAAATTGTTTTATATGAGGTAATTAAAGAAGGGGGAACTGAAAATGACTAAAATTGCGCTTTTTCCCGGGAGCTTCGATCCTTTAACTAACGGACATTTAGATACAATTGAACGAGCTGCCAAGCTTTTTGATCAATTGGTTATTGCTGTAGCAACTAATACGTCAAAAAAAGCTTTATTCAGTGCAACCGAAAAAAAAGATTTAATTCAACAAGCAGTTTCTCATATAGCAAATGTGACAGTAATTGAACATACAAGCGGCTTAACGATTGACTTAGCAAAAAAAATCGGCGCTGACGCTATGATTCGCGGATTACGTAACCTACAAGACTTTGAATACGAAACAAATATTGCGGCAATGAATAAAACTCAAGATAAAGAAATTGAAACAGTTTTCTTGATGGCTGCTGAAAAGCACCGCTTTTTGAGTTCAAGTTTAATTAAAGAAGTTGCTTTTTTTGGCGGTGATATTTCAGAATTAGTGCCGTATCATGTCAACGCTGCAGTTAAAAGTAAATATACTGGTGACTAATGTAATATGACATCCCAATCAAAAAATGCTTACAAAAAGGGTGACTGCGATGAAAAAAAGAAAAAGTCCAAAACGAATAGGATGGATAATAGCTCTTCTTCTGGTAGCTCTAGGCTTTGTTGTGCCTCTTCCTTATTATATAGAAGCTCCAGGATCGGCTGTTCATTTGTCAGATTTGATTAAAGTTGATGATCAAAAGGATACGAATAAAGGAAGTTATATGCTTACAACTGTTTCGATCAGGCAAGCAACACCATTGACTTATTTGATGAAGTACTTGCCGTATCATGAAGGATTGACGCAAGATGAGCTTTTTGGTACGACTACTTCTAATGAAGAGTACAATAATTTACAAAAGTACTATATGGATAGTTCAATTAATGCGGCCATTGAATTAGCTTATAAAACAGCTCATAAGCCTTATACTTTAACCTATAAGGGCATTTATATCATGTCTGTTCTGCCTACCTCCAACTTTGAAGGGAAATTAAAAATCGGTGATACCGTTAGTGCCTTAGATGGAAAAACTTTTGAAAGCTCAGATCAATTTATGGATTATGTAAAGCAACAAAAAGTGGGGCAAAATCTAACGGTTACTTATCAACGAGATGGTAAAACAGATACGGTCACGGCACCTTTAACGGAAATGAAGGAAACGAAACTTCCAGGACTAGGTATTAGTTTAGTTGATCATACGACAATTGAAACGGAAACACCGGTAACCGTTAAATCAGATCAAATCGGAGGTCCTTCTGCCGGATTTATGTTTGCACTGCAAATTTATACTCAATTAACCGGAAATGATTTGCGAAAAGGACATGAGATCGCAGGAACAGGAACGATTTCTCCAGATGGAACAATCGGACGAATTGGCGGTATTGAAAAGAAAGTGGTAGCGGCAAGCAAAGAAGGAGCAACTATATTTTTTGCACCTGATGATACCATTGATCCGATTATTCAAAAGAATTACCCTAAATTACAATCGAATTATAAAGAAGCAGTGGCAGCGGCTGATAAATTAGATACGAAAATGACTGTCGTTCCAGTAAAAAACTTTCAAGACGCGATCGATTACTTGAAAAACTTAAATTAAAAAATTCCTCAAGTCTACGTAAAATAGATTTGAGGAATTTTTATTTTTTAACATAAATGTTTGTTTTTTACAGATAGTTAAGAAAGAAGCATTCATTAAGGAGGCGAACAGATTTATGGAGAAAACAGTGAAACAATGGATAATAAAAAATCGTTTGTTTCTGGGAATGGGAACAGTCTTATTATTGTTGATACTGATAGGAATGTTGATGTTCATGCTAGTTTCAAATCCGGAACCCACGACTGAAAATGATTTTTTGGTGAACGATTTTTCTAGTAGTTCTTTGGATAAAGAAACCAACNNAAAATGAACAACAACGAAGCCGATTCTCCAGATAAAGCAAAAACAGAAAAAATCTATGTGGATGTAAAAGGAGCTGTTTACCTCCCAGGTGTTTATGAAGTAAGTTCAGATTTACGGTTAATTGATGCTATTACCTTAGCGGGCGGTTTTTTGCCTACAGCAAACCAAGACTCAGTCAATTTAGCACAAAAGTTATCGGATCAAATGATGATTACCATTCCTGAAATGAGGAGTGAAGCAGAAATAAGTTCTGAAATAGGAGAACAATCTCCCGTTACAGTGACCGTTTCTGAAGAAAGTAAGGATACAGAACCTGGTAAAGTGAATATTAATGCAGCGGATACAACAGAATTGCAGACTCTGTCTGGTATAGGCGAAAAAAAAGCAGAACAAATTTTACAGTATAGACAAGAGAACGGCTCTTTTCAAACGATTGAAGAATTAAAAGAAGTGTCGGGCATAGGGGAAAAAACATTTGAGGCATTGAAAACTTTTATTACAGTGGGCGTTGAATAAAAGAGTAATAAAAGAAAGATTGAAAGTTAAGAGGAGCTTTTGTATACTAAATAAGCATTTAAGGAATTAAAATGATCGCGGTTTATTTACGAAATAAGATGAAGGAGGAGACTAAAATGATAGAACGTATTCCTTGGAATCAATATTTTATGTCACAAAGCTTATTACTTTCTTTAAGAAGTACCTGCGAGAGGCTGACAGTCGGAGCAACGATCGTTAGAGAAAAAAGAATTATCGCTGGCGGGTATAATGGATCTGTGAGCGGTGACGTTCACTGTATCGACGAAGGCTGTTATGTTGTTGATGGACACTGCTTAAGAACGATCCATGCAGAAATGAATGCTATTTTGCAATGTGCGAAATTTGGTGCTCAAACAGAAGGTGCAGAGATTTATGTTACTCATTTTCCTTGTCTTCAATGTACTAAAATGATTCTGCAAGTGGGAATTAAAAAAATTTATTATTTAGAAGATTACCATAACAATCCATATGCACTGAAACTGATTGAAGAAGCCAACGTTCAATGTGAAAAAGTAGATTTGCCAGAACATTTTTTTGAAAGTTTAAAATTTTAAAAAAATGGACATTCAAAGTGTTTTCCCAGACAATGACAGCTTAATCAAGATAAGATGAGAGATTATGTTTTATTTTCAGCTATTTTATGTTTGCTCAGCAGCCTAGTTGTATTGACTGCTGGACATTGGTTAAGTTTGTTTTTGCTGGTATTTTTTTTGATTCGTTTATGCAAGTCAGGAAAACGTACTTTAATTATTGGAACTCTTTTTTTGGTTTTGTTGACTAGTTTTGTTACTGGAATTCATCAGTGGTCGAACCAGACAAAATTGCTTGAAGAAGAACAAACTTTTTTGATGGAAGTAGATGCAGATGAGCTGAAAATAGATGGAAATCAAATACAATTTTATGGGGTAATCAAAGCAACGGAACATCATCCGAAAATCTCAGAAAAAGTCATTACTTTTTATACTCTGTCTTCATTAAAAGAAAAAGAAGATTGGCAAGCTCAAACAGCTAATTTAAAAATTAAACTAACCGGAAAGTTAACAGTACCCGAAAAAAATAGAAACCAATTTCAGTTTAATTACCAACAATTTTTATATCGAAAAAGAATCCATTGGATATTGAAAGCTGAAACCATTCAGGTTATTGAACAACCTGTTTCTTTTAAAGACAAACTTAACTTTAAGTATATAAGAGCGGCTCTTTTAAACTACGTTGACAAGACAATGCCAGTAAAAACGGCACAATATATGAAAACGCTCCTTTTCGCTGAGATATCTTCTTTGGATCAAGCGACTATGCAAAATTTTAAAAATATTGGGATTGTCCATTTACTCAGTATTTCTGGTCTACATATTCAATTCTTATTAACCGGTTTAATCTATAGTTTTTGGCGTATAGGAATTACGAAAGAAACAACTTTTTATTATATGCTGGTTATTTTGCCGGTATATGGGAGCTTAACGAATTGGGGAACCAGCGTTTACCGAGCCATTGTGATGAGTTTGATTTTGTTAGTCAGTTCACATTTTAAATGGAAAATGTCTAATCTTGATGCTTGGTCTTGGACAATGCTATCGGCTTTGTTGATTGATCCTTACCAACTTTATTCAGTAGGATTTCAATTAAGTTATGTATTGAGTTTTATTTTATTGATTCTTTCTCAAACATTTTTGAGCCGATCTAGACCAGCTTTAGTTAATAACCTATTGATATCTTTTATTTTGATGTTGGTTTCCATCCCAATTTTGTCTTTTCATTTTTTTGAATTTTCTTGGATCGGTGTTTTTGCTAATTTATTATTTGTTCCCATTTTTGCATGGCTGCTCTTACCAGTATTAATCGGGCTTTTTTTTCTTTCTTTTTTTCTACAAGGCAGTTTAATCTTTCCAGGTATCGTAAAGAGCCTTGATGGTATACTAGGCCTGCTCGAAAGAATCGTACATTGGCTCAGCAACTGCCCATTTGCTATGGTTGTAACGGGAAGAGTTCCGCTTTTTTTGACTAGTTTATTCATTTTGTCGTTGCTTTATTTTCTTATGACTTTAGAGAATAAGAGTAGAAAACAACGATATAGTATAGGCTTGTTGTTTGTCGTCTTGGTTACATTTGTCGCTTACCAAAGGTATTCTCCAGTTGGAGAAGTTATCCTGATCGATGTGGGGCAAGGAGATGCAGTGTTGATTAAAGAACCTTTTGGCAGAGGAAATTATTTGATTGATACAGGCGGCATGCTGGCATTTGAGAAAGAAGACTGGGAAGAGAAAGAAAAGCCAACGACTGTCGCTAGTCGGACACTGATTCCCGTATTAAAGGCACATTNNCACATGGGTTATCTTCTTTGGATCAAGTGTTCATTACTCACGGGGATGAAGACCATATGGGCGCGCTAGAGGAATTATCAGAAGCGATCCAAATCAAAGAACTTCTTTTTCCAGCAGGTACAACAAATAAAGCAGTTTTTCTGCAAACTGTCTTAAAACTAAAAAGTACCGGCACGCTTATTCAAGAAGTTTTAGCTTCGACCAAAAAAAGGAATTCTGTTAATCAGTCCTTAAGCGTATTATGGCCATTTGTTCCAGGGCAAGGAGAAAATAATGATTCAATGGTTCTTCATGGAAAAATTGGTTCCCTTTATTGGTTGTTCACTGGTGATTTAGAAGAAGAAGGAGAGAAAAAGATTGTTCAGCATTATCCTGAGTTGAAAGTAGATGTTTTAAAAGTTGGTCACCATGGAAGTCGTACTTCGTCTACTAAACCATTTCTAGACTTAGTTAACCCGCAAAAAGTGTTGATTTCGTGCGGTTTAAAGAATCGTTATCACCATCCTGACCCAGATGTTTTACTTCAACTTCAGCAAACCAATGCTCATATTTACCGAACAGATTTAGACGGTGCTGTTCATTACCGCTATATAAAAATTGGGGAACATCTTTACCGTGAAGAGTTTTATGCTATTCTAAAGTAAATTTCCCTTGCAAAATCATTTAGGGATTTGTACGATGAAAGCAGGATAAGAAAGTGGTGACNNACTAAAAAAGGGTGAGATTGCATCAGTTTATTTGGTTTTAGGAACTGAAGACTATTTGGGAGGGATTGCCCGAGACACAATCATCCGTTCAGTTTTAAAAAAAGATGAAATCGACTTAAATTATGGTGCTTATGATATGGAGGAAACTCCACTTGGAACAGCACTAGATGATGCAGAATCCATTCCTTTTTTTGGAGACCGACGGCTTGTCATCATTGATCGGCCTCTTTTTTTAACAGGAGATAAAAGCAAATCTAAACTTGAACATGATATAAAATGGTTTGAAAACTACCTCAATCAACCTTCAGAAACGACAACTTTAGTTGTTTTTGCTCCTTATGAAAAATTAGATGAGCGAAAAAAAATAACAAAACTATTGAAAAAAAAAGCAGTGGTAATTGAAACTAGAGCAATGGCAGAAAAAGAGATGCGGCAGTATTTAAAAAAGACTATTGAGAATGAAGGTTTCACTATCTCTCCTGAAGCATTTGAATTGTTCATTCAGTTGACAGATGCAAAGTTGTCAGTTGCCATGTCTGAGTTGCCAAAATTGATTTTATTCGGACAAGAAACTAAATTTATAACGAAAGAAGCCGTTAATGAATTAGTAGCTAAATCATTAGAACAAAACATTTTTGCTTTAAATGAATACGTTCTAAAAAAAGAAACTGGCTTAGCGCTTGAATTGTATCAAGATCTTTTACTACAAAAAGAAGATCCTATTAAAATTAATGCAATCATGACCACGCAATTTCGTTTGCTGCTTCAAATAAAAATACTTGAGAAAAAAGGATACCAACAAGGAGATATAGCTAAGACATTAAAAGTACATCCTTTTCGAGTGAAATTAGGCATTCAGCAAATGCGCAAGTTTGACGAACAGACATTGATTGAAGCTTATAATGGGTTGATAGAAGCGGAATACCGGTTAAAAACAGGACAAGGCGATCGAGAAATGCAGTTTGAATTATTTGTTTTGCGATTTGCTGGCAGACGGTAAATGGGTAAAAGCACAACTGCCGTTTGAGCTATCAAGTAAAAAAACTTTACAGTTTATATTGCAATGCAGCGAAGCGTTATGTATAATGATTAAGTGTTGGAAACAACTAGAATAATCTATTTTAAGTTGTAATTAATTGAAAGTGGGGTGAATCAAATGCCAAACATCGAATCTGCAATCAAACGCGTCCGTACTTCAGAAAAATCAGCTTTAGAAAACAATGTACAAAAGAGCGCTATGCGTACTGCTGTAAAAAAATTCGTTCAAGCTGCTGAAGCTGGAAGCGAAAATACTGAAGCATTGCACAAAGAAGCTATCAAATCTATTGATATGGCTGCATCAAAAGGATTGATTCATAAAAATAAAGCTAACCGTGACAAATCTCGTTTAACAGCTAAATTAGCTAAATAAGAAAGCACAGTTAACTTATTTATAAGTCAAAGAAAAGATGGTATGTATTGTTTTAACAATACATACCATCTTTTCTTGTTTTCGTTTTTCACTAAAAGGACTAGTTGTTTTCCGGTTCTTTTGTCGTTAAATGGACGAAAGCCACTCCATTTTGGAGTGGCTTTCTAATTAAAAATAAATATTCTTAAAGTTATTCGGGGAGAAAAATACTATTCAAATTATATCAATCGATTTCTCATTTAAACAACATAAACCCAACCTCTTTTATGTCCTTACAGTTCTGTAACTGTGCCAGTGTGAATAAATTTCTTAAAAACTATTTTATATAATGCTTCATACTTACTCTTAATNNTCTTAATACCAAACTAGTATAACACAAATAATTGTTAAAAGATACTCTTTTATAGATTTAGCAAAACACCGCTTCAACCTGAGCTTACGGTTGTAAGAACGTATGTTCAGTGGTAGAATAAAGGCAGCACAGATCATTATAAATAGGTATACTTTACACTTTTTAAAAGAATAACAGACTGGATGTGAAGTAAAAAGATGGAAAAAGACCAATTTGACCTAATTTCTAAGTATCAACCTAGTGGAGACCAGCCTGATGCGATTAAAGAATTAGTTAAAGGAATTGAAGAAGGAAAAAAAGAGCAAACGTTGCTTGGCGCAACCGGAACAGGCAAAACGTTTACAGTCTCTAATGTGATTCAAGAAGTAAATAAACCGACACTTGTTATTGCACACAATAAAACATTAGCCGGTCAATTATATAGTGAATTTAAAGAGTTTTTTCCAAATAATGCTGTTGAATACTTTGTTAGTTATTATGATTACTATCAACCTGAAGCGTATGTTCCTTCAAGTGACACGTTTATTGAAAAAGAATCCAGTGTGAATGATGAAATCGATAAATTACGTCATTCAGCAACAAGTGCTTTATTAGAGCGACGTGATGTTATTGTTGTGGCATCCGTTTCTTGCATTTACGGTCTAGTTAACCCGATTGATTACCGCGACCATGTATTGTCCTTGCGTGTTGGAGCGGAGATGAAGCGTGATGATATGCTGCGTCGTTTAGTAGATATGCAGTTTGTACGCAATGATATTGATTTTCAACGGGGGAATTTTCGCGTAAGAGGAGATGTAGTCGAAATATTCTTGGCTTCTCGTGACAGCGATGCGGTTCGGATAGAATTTTTCGGGGATGAAATTGATCGAATTCGAGAAGTCGATGTTTTAACCGGAGAAGTTAAAGCTGAAGTCCAGCATGTACCTGTTTTTCCGGCTACTCACTTTGTTGCAAATGAAGAACAAACGCGTAATGCAGTAAAAACGATACAGGCCGAACTAGAAGAACAACTAAAAAAATTGCGTGCAGAAGATAAACTCATTGAAGCACAGCGGCTAGAACAACGGACCAACTATGATCTGGAGATGTTATTAGAAATGGGCTATTGTTCCGGAATCGAAAACTATTCTCGGCATATGGATGGCCGTAAACCTGGTCAGCCACCTTACACATTGATAGATTTCTTCCCAGAAGATTTTTTGATTGTCGTGGATGAATCGCATATCACTATGTCACAAATTAGAGGCATGTTTAATGGAGATAAAGCGCGAAAAGAGCGTTTGATCGAATATGGATTCCGCTTGCCTAGTGCTTTAGATAACAGACCGCTGCGATTAGAAGAGTTTGAAAAACATGTAAACCAAATCATGTATATTTCGGCTACTCCTGGACCATATGAATTAGCACGTACTCCAGAAGTTGTTGAGCAGATCATTCGTCCAACGGGGTTATTGGATCCAATTGTTGAAGTTCGTCCAATCAAAGGTCAAATTGATGATTTGATCAATGAGATCAACGAACGCATTGAGAAAAATGAACGGGTATTTATTACGACATTGACGAAAAAAATGTCTGAGGATTTAGNNACGGATTATCTAAAAGAGGTAGGCATCAAAGTAGCTTATCTACACAGTGACATTAAAACACTAGAACGAACGGAGATTATTCGAGATCTGCGCTTAGGAGTATATGATGTTTTGATTGGGATCAACTTGTTAAGAGAAGGTATTGATGTACCGGAAGTTTCATTGGTCACGATATTGGATGCAGACAAAGAAGGATTTTTGAGAAGTGAACGGTCATTGGTTCAAACGATTGGACGTGCAGCTCGTAATCAAAATGGAAAAGTGATTATGTATGCTGATAAAATTACCGATTCAATGAAGGCTGCTATTGAAGAGACAAGTCGGAGACGTAAAACACAAGAAGCGTATAACGAAGCACACGGCATTACACCAACGACTATCATTAAAGAAGTGCGTGATTTGATCTCTATCACAACTGCTGTAACTGGAGAAGACAAAGGTTCATTGACGTCTGATAAAGTAGCAGGCTTAAATAAGAAAGAAAGAAAAGAACTAATTGGAAAATTAGAAGCTGAAATGCAAGAAGCAGCAAAAGCATTAGATTTCGAAAAAGCGGCTAATTTGAGAGATATTGTTCTGGAGTTAACGGCTCAATATAAATAAAATTGAGCTGTTATAGCGGAAGTAAACACCTCTGAACGAAGTGGTGCTTTAGGAACTGATGAGTTAAGAAAAACAAGATCAAAATAGATAAAGAAGATGAGATAAATGCTTGCATTTATCTTTAACATCATGTAAAGTTTATTTATGTGCAAGACACAGTCCTTTACTTGGTTTAACGAATCACCAACGTATACTCAGTAATAGGATAAATTAAAAGGAAGAGGTGTTTAGAAATGGCAATTTCTAAAGAAAGAAAAAACGAAATCATGAAACAATACGCAATACACGAAGGTGATACTGGTTCTCCAGAAGTACAAATTGCTGTATTGACTGAAGAAATCAATCATTTGAATGAACATGCACGTGTTCATAAAAAAGACCACCACTCATACCGTGGACTAATGAAAAAAATTGGTCACCGTCGTAATTTATTAGCATACTTACGTAACAAAGATGCTAATCGTTACCGTGAATTGATTCAAAGTTTAGGCCTACGTCGTTAAAAATGTGTGTCTATTTAAGAAGCGAGGTTCGCAGGAATCTCNNGAGTGTTTAAATCCTTAAAGATTGACATTTGTTTAGTAGTCTGTGTGGAAAATGAACGACAGTTTAAGAGAAAAAGGAGAACGACAATATATGACAGAGAAACAAGTTTTTACAAAGGAATGGGCAGGCCGTACATTAACGGTGGAAGTTGGACAACTAGCCAAACAAGCAAATGGAGCAGCTGTGATTCGTTATGGAGATACAGCTGTTTTATCTGCAGCGGTAGCTAGTAAAAAAGCAAAAGATGTAGATTTTTTCCCATTGACCGTAAATTATGATGAAAAAATGTATGCTGTTGGTAAAATCCCTGGAGGATTTATTAAACGGGAAGGACGTCCCAGCGAAGCAGCTACATTAACTGCACGTTTGATTGACCGTCCAATTCGCCCAATGTTTGCCGATGGTTTTCGTAATGAAGTTCAAATAACCAATACTGTAATGTCTGTAGAAAAAGATTGCTCACCTTCTTTTTCAGCTATGTTCGGTTCATCATTGGCTCTTGTAATTTCAGATATTCCTTTCAACGGCCCAATTGCTGGTGTAGATGTTGGTCGTGTAAACGGAGAATACATTATTAATCCAACTGTTGAACAAGAAGCTATGTCTGATATCCATTTAACTGTTGCAGGTACAAAAGAAGNNAGAAGAAGATATGTTAGGAGCATTGCTTTTTGGGCATAATGCAATCAAAGAATTAGTTGCTTTCCAAGAAGAAATTCAAGCTGCTGTCGGAAAAGAAAAAAGTGAAATTTCTTTATTGCAAATTGATACAGAATTAGAAAAAGAAGTAAACGATGCTTATAAAGAAAAAATGAGTACTGCAATTAAAACAGAAGAAAAATTAGCACGAGAAGAGAATATTGAAGCAGTTAAAGAAGAAGCTATTCTTTTTTATGAAGAAAAATATAGCGAACATGAAGAAGCTAATCGTATACAAAAAGAAATTAAAACGATTGTAGAAAATATGGAAAAAGATGAAGTACGTCGCTTAATTACTGTAGACAAAGTTCGTCCAGACGGCCGTAAAATAGATGAAATTCGTCCTTTAGCTTCTGAAACTGGTATTTTACCAAGAACTCATGGATCAGGTTTATTTACTCGAGGACAAACACAAGCTCTTACTATTGCTACTTTGGCCCCGCTAGGAGAACATCAAATAATTGATGGATTGGGAATCGAAGAGAGCAAACGATTTATCCATCATTATAACTTCCCGCAATTTTCTGTTGGAAGTACTGGTCCTAGTCGTGGCCCTGGTCGTCGTGAAATTGGACACGGAGCCCTTGGAGAACGTGCTTTATTACAAGTCATTCCGAATGAAGAAGACTTCCCGTATATGATTCGGTTAGTTTCAGAAGTATTAGAATCAAATGGTTCTTCTTCTCAAGCGAGCATTTGTGCAGGTACTTTAGCCTTAATGGATGCTGGTGTGCCAATTAAAGCTCCAGTAGCAGGAATTGCTATGGGTCTTGTAATGGAAGGCGAAAACTATACGGTATTAACAGATATTCAAGGATTAGAAGACCATTTAGGCGATATGGACTTTAAAGTTGCTGGAACAACTGCCGGCATTACGGCTTTACAAATGGATATTAAAATTCAAGGAATTACGCCGCAAATTCTTGAAGAAGCATTGACACAAGCTAAAAAAGCTCGTTTAGAAATTTTAAATGAACTAGTATCTACAATTGCTGAACCACGTAAAGAATTAAGCCAATATGCTCCGAAAATCGAAATGATGCAAATTAAACCAGAAAAAATCAAAGTGGTTATTGGCCGCGGTGGCGATCAAATCAATGCGATTATTGAAGAAACTGGTGTTAAAATTGATATTGATCAAGAAGGAAAAATCAGTATTGCTTCAGAAGATGCAGCAATGATCAAACGTACTAAAGAAATCATTGAAGAGTTGACCGAAGAAATTGAAGTGGGTAAAGTTTACACTGGGAAAGTTAAACGTATTGAAAAATTCGGTGCTTTTGTAGAAATAGCTAAAGGAAAAGATGGATTGGTTCACATTTCTGAACTTGCTAATGAACGAGTTGGTAAAGTAGAAGATGTTCTTGCATTGGGACAAACAGTTGATGTAAAAGTTGTTGAAATCGATAAACAAGGACGGGTAAATCTCTCTATTAAAGCTTTACTAAAAAAAGAAGATTAATTTAAAAAAGGAAAAAGCTCTGTTTAATTGCAGAGCTTTTTCCTTTTTTGAGAATACATAATCAACTACAGCAACCAAATAAGCCGGTTATTCAGGAAAGCTTCTTAGCCAGTGTTGTAGTGCAGTAAAAACAGCTTCTTGCTGCTGTTTATTAGTAATAGCGGCAGCATTATCGCCCTTTTGTTTACCATAGCTGCCAAATCCAGCATGATTTCCGCCTTG
>DIDU01000053.1:13115-13438 GCA_002418295.1 Carnobacterium sp. UBA5792
TCTTTAGGTAAAAATTGTTTGTTGTTTTGAAAAGCTTGCTGATCTAAGACACCGTCATTGGCACCCGTAATCGATAGAACTGGCAAAGAACGATTTTCTAAACTGCCTTTTTTATCGGGATAACTAGCTAGAAAAAATACACCTTTTAAAATTTGCTGATCCATTGACTGCTTTTTTAAGCTGTCATGAGCGAAACGGCTAGCCATGACACCACCTAATGAGTGACCGCCAATTACGTAACTTGTAATATTGTAGTCTTCAATAATTTGTTGAGCTTTATTTGGTTTCATTACGGCCAAATTTAGAGGGTGGTGGATCAGATA
>DIDU01000053.1:13462-16024 GCA_002418295.1 Carnobacterium sp. UBA5792
AAGCTCCTTGATAAAAAATAATAGCGGTAGAAGAGCTTGTTCCAACAGGCTCAAAGTAAACAACATCTTGTGTTTCGTGAACGCTATAATTGGAATGAGTTGTGGCAGCTTGAAGAGCTTGTGACGTGGGAGTGTAGGTCAGCGTATTCAGTGAAAACAACATAATAAACGATAAACTGGCGAGCAATAAAAGAACGACTAAACCTAACTTTTTCTTTTTTTTCATCTTTTCTCCTTTCTGATCTCCGCAATAAACGAGGCTTTGAACAGTTTATTTATTTTAACACATAATGAAATAATTTTGTCTTTGAAAAAAGAAGAAAAGGGGGGAATAATCTTGTTTTGTATGATTTCTTTGCTATTTGTGCTAAAATATATATTGGCTACTTTTGTAAAGGAATTGACTAAATAGTAAGTTAGATAAATGAAAAGATTTGTGAAGGAGATTATTTAATGAGTGGATATACTATTGCCGTAGTGGGCGCAACTGGAGCAGTCGGAACAAAAATGATTGAAATGTTAGAAAGTACAACTTTACCCATTCAACAGGTAAAGTTGCTGGCATCAAAACGTTCAGCTGGGAAAAAGCTACAGTTTAACAATACAGAGTTAGTTGTCGAAGAGACCACAGCCGAAGCATTTGAAGGCGTAGACATCGCTTTATTTAGTGCTGGAGGAAGTATTTCAAAACAATTTGCACCTGAAGCAGTTAAAAAAGGAGCGATTGTTATAGATAATACAAGTGCTTACCGCATGGATCCAGAGGTTCCTTTAGTGGTTCCCGAAGTTAATGCGGAAGCAGTGAGGAACCATAAGGGAATTATTGCTAATCCTAATTGCTCTACCATTCAAATGATGGTAGCTTTGCAACCCATTCGTGAAAAGTATGGGTTGAATCGGATCATCGTTTCAACTTATCAAGCAGTCAGCGGTGCTGGAGCAGCAGCTGTCGATGAAATGAAAGAACAGGCTCAACAAATGTTAAATAACGAAGCTTATGAAGCTGCCATTTTACCGTCTGGTGGCGATAAAAAACATTACCCTATTTCTTTTAATGTTTTGCCGCAAATCGATTTATTTACAGAAGGCGGTTATACCTATGAAGAATGGAAAATGATCAACGAAACGAAAAAAATCATGTCTGATGAAAATATCAAAATTTCAGCTACTTGCGTGCGTGTTCCGGTAATTTCCGGTCATTCAGAGTCTATTTATATTGAAGTTTTAGATAAGTCAGCTTCTGTTTCTGGCATTCAAAACCTATTGCGGACAGCACCTGGGGTAAGTTTACAAGATGATCCAACTGTTCAATTATATCCAACACCGCTTGCAGCAGAAGGAAAAAAAGAAACGTTTGTGGGTAGGATTAGAAAAGATATAGATGAAGAAACAGGGTATCATATGTGGGTCGTTTCAGATAATTTGCTTAAGGGAGCAGCTTGGAATTCAGTCCAAATAGCTGAAACGTTGCATAAACTTAATTTAGTAACTGAAAAATAGGGCGGACAATACTGTTGTTTTGAAAGAGAAGGTGTATTTTATGGATTTGAAAAAAGCGAGAATCATTACGGCAATGGCAACACCGTTTGATGATAAAGGGCAATTAGATTTCACCAAATTGAAAGCTTTGATCAATTATCTCTTAGCAAATGGGAGTGAGGGCTTAGTTGTTGGAGGAACCACAGGAGAATCTCCTACCTTATCCCATCAAGAAAAACTAGATTTATATAAAAAAACAGTTGAGCTGGTAGATGGACGGGTTCCTCTTATTGCAGGAACAGGTTCAAACAATACAGCTGAAACAATTTCTTTTACAAAAGAGGTAGAAAAAATTCAAGGTATTGATGCTGTTTTAGTTGTTGCGCCTTATTACAACAAACCTAATCAAGCAGGGATATATGCTCATTTTGAAGCTGTCTCTCAAAATACAGATATGCCCATTATCATATATAACGTTCCTGGTCGGACAAGTGTTGTTATCGACCCGGAAACAACTGTTCGTTTATCGTCACTAGATAACATTATAGGGGTAAAAGATTGTTTGGGAATGGATGCATTAAGTTACATTGTTGAACAAGCAAATGAGGACTTTTTAGTTTATTCAGGCGAAGATAATTTGGCTTTTCCAGCTAAATGCGTAGGAGCAACAGGAATCATTTCAGTTGCCAGCCATATTATTGGGAAAGAAATGGCAGATATGTACGATTTGCTTGCAGCAGGAAAGGTCGATCAAGCTGCTGAGAAACATCGCAAGTTGCTGCCTAAAATGAATAGCTTATTTACAGTACCTTCTCCAGCTCCAGTCAAGATGGCTTTGAACCATTTAGGAATAGATACAGGCGATGTGAGGTTGCCGCTGGTGGCCTGCACACAAGAAGAAAAGCAGAAAATATTAGAGAGTTTACAGTTGAAAAATTAGCAAAAATGAAAAGAAAGAAATAGAGGTGAAGAAATGAGTGACATTAAAATTATTCCATTAGGCGGCGTGCGTGAAAACGGAAAAAACATGTACGTTATTGAAGTGGATGAAGAAATTTTTGTTTTAGACTGTGGGTTAATGTT
>DIDU01000053.1:16116-16567 GCA_002418295.1 Carnobacterium sp. UBA5792
CCTTATTTTCTTCAAAAATTTGACGTTCCGGTATTTGGAACGGAGTTGACTATTGCGTTAGCAAAACTATTTGTAGAAAAAGATAGCCAAGTCAGTCAATTTAATGATTATCATGTAATTGACGAAAATACCGAAATTGAATTTAAAAATGCAGTAGTAAGTTTCTTTAGAACGAATCACACAATTCCAGATTCAGTAGGAATTACACTGAAAACGGATGAAGGCAGTATTGTTTATACAGGCGATTTTAAGTTTGATCAAAGCGCTACTCCAGCTTATCAGACAGACTTGGCCAAAATTAGCGATATTGGAAAAACAAATGTTTTAGCTTTGTTAAGTGATTCTAGCGATGCAGAAAGTTCAATCGAAAACGTCAGTGATTTAAAAGTGGCTGAAGAAGTAGTTGATACATTTCGTAATACGAAAGAGCGTATCATTGTAGCAAGTGTGA
>DIDU01000053.1:16624-21428 GCA_002418295.1 Carnobacterium sp. UBA5792
GAAGAAATCGTTGAAGTTGCAATGAATTTGAAAAAAATTCAACTACCAAGTGAAGATTTGATTATTCCAATTGAAAATATTGAGAATTATACAGACGCTGAAATCGTTATTTTAGAAACAGGCACAACAGGCGAGCCGATCAAGACTCTTCAAAAAATGTCGTTGGGTAAACATGGCCAAGTAAACATTAAAGAAGGCGACTTGGTTTATATTGTAACGAGTCCTTCTGCTAGTATGGAAGTAACCGTTAATAAAACTAAAAATATGATTTACCGTGCTGGTGGTGAAGTTAAACAAATTTCAGATAATTTAAAAGCATCAGGACATGCTACACCTAATGATTTAAAATTGATGATAAATTTAGTTAAACCAACTTATTTTGTTCCTGTCACTGGGGAGTACCGTCGCTTAGCAGCTCACGCTCAGTTAGCTCATGAAGTGGGCATCCCGTTTAAAAATATTTTTATCCCTGGAAAAGGCGATATAGTTGAATACAAATCAGGCCGGATGCATATGTCGGGACAAGTAGAAGCAGGCAACACAATGGTTGACGGCATTGGTATTGGCGACATTGGAAACATTGTCTTGCGGGACCGCAAATTGCTTTCAGAAGACGGAATATTTGTTGCAGTTGTGACGATCAGTCGTAAAAAAGGGAAAATCATGTCTGGCCCTGAAGTAATGACACGAGGGTTTGTTTACGTTAAAGAAAATACCGATTTAATTAAGGCAAGCAATGAAATCGTTAGAGAAGTGGTAGAAGACAATTTAAACCATAAAGAGTTTGAATGGAGCCGCTTAAAACAAGAAANNTTGAATCGAAATTTCGATTCAAGCCTTTTTTGAGTGCAATGGAATAAGCGGAATTAATAATCGTTTATTTTGTTACACCTTTTGTCCATTCAGCAACACGATCTGGATTTTCTTCGATCCATGCTTTAGCAGCATCTGCTGGATCTTCACCATTACTGATGTTCAACATAACTTCTTCCATCTCATCTGTTGTCCAGTGGAATTGGTCCAATACTTGATAAGCTTCTGGCATATCATCTTCTAAGCCTTCACGAACCATCGTATTAATTGTTTCAGCTTCTCCAAATGAATTTTCAGGATCATCTAAATATTTTAAATCATACGTAGCAAACATCCAGTGAGGAGACCAGCCAGTGATAACAATATCTTCTTGATTAGTAATTGCTTGTTTTAATGCAACCGTCATTGCTCCAGATGAAGATGTTTCTACATTCCAATCACTTAGATTAGAATAATCTTCAAGTGATTGTTCAGCTGCTCCAACAACACCAGCACCAGGTTCTATTCCGGTGATTGTTTTATTGGCTTCGTCTTTTAGATCAGCAATAGAATTAATATCCATATATTCAGGGACAACTAAACCGATTTTAGCGCCTTCTAAGTTTTCACCTAAATCAACAACTTGATCACCGTATTTTTCAAATTGAGAACCATGAGTACCTGGCAGCCATGCAGCTACCATACCATCAGCCTCGCCTGTTGAAACTGCTTCCCACATTACAGCGTTATCTAGTGGAACGAGGTTAACATTATAACCAAGATCTTCTAAAACAGCTCCAATAACGTTAGTAGAGGCAACTTCAGTATCCCATTCTACATAGGCTAACTCAATTTCTTTCCCTTTTCCAACAGTATCTTCTTTTCCTGTATCATCAGCCGCACAGCCTGCAGCAATCAATGATAAACCTAGTCCAGCTATTAAACTCAGTCGTTTCCAATTAAATTTTGACATAATTGATTCATCTCCCTTTTCATAATGATTAATTTTTATCCATAAGATTTTTCAAATTTAAACGTATTTTTGAATTAAGCTCTCTTTTTATTAAACAAACAATTAAGCTTTTTTGTTTAATTTTTGTGTGATGCGATCAATAATGATTGCAAGTACAACTAAACCAATACCAGATACGAAACCTGTACCGATTTGAGCACGTTGTAAGGAAGAAAGAACTTCTCTTCCAAGACCAGGTGCACCAATCATAGAAGCAATAACGACCATTGATAATGCAAGCATGACCGTTTGGTTGATACCAGCCATGATGGTCGATTTAGCTAAAGGCAATTCCACTTTAAATAATTTCTGAGATCCGGTACTACCGAAAGCTTCTGCAGCTTCTGCAAGTTCACTTGAAACTTGACGAATTCCTAAATTGGTAAATCGAACAGTAGGGGGGATAGCAAAAATCAAAGATGCAAATACTCCGGGTACCATACCGATACCAAAGAAGGCAACAGCCGGTATCAAGTAAACAAAAGCCGGCATAGTTTGCATAAAGTCTAAGACAGGCGATAAAATGGCATTGGCAATTTTGCTTTTAGCCATTAAAATACCAAACGGAACTCCGATGATCACTGATAATAGACTAGCAACTAACACTAAGGTAACTGTATTCATTAAGTTGTCCCAATGTCCTTGATTATAAATAAACCATAAACCTACAAGAGAAAAAGTTGCTAAGCCAAATTTTTTGCCAGATACAAAAAATGCTAGAATAGCAATCAGAATGATAAAAATAACCGGCGGGATAAATAGTAAAGTATTCGTAACAGATTTCATAAAGATCTCTGAATATTTTTGAATTGGATTAAATAGAAACGCAAATGTTTGAGTAATCCAAACGGTTAATTCTTCAACAGCATGAGCAACGGGTAATTTTGGAATAAAGTCTAGTATATTATTCATTTTCTGAATCCTCCTCGCTTTCACCAGCTAGGGCAGCAATAACAGCCCCTCTGACAATAATTCCTACCAATTTGCCATTATCGACTACTGCAACTGGAGTTGTTGAATCATAAATCACTGAGAAGATATCGTTCATTGTAGTAGTTCTGGTAACAGTTGGGATATCTGTTTTAAGGATAGTTTGAATACTTGAGATGCCTTCTTTACGTGCTGTAGAAGCATCTTCAGCAGTAATGTATCCTTGTAAGTTTCGATTGCTGTCAACCACTAAAATACTAGATAAGCCTTCACGCCGCATTTGTTCTAAAGCTACACGAGGACCATGATTTTTAATATTGACAGTTTCAGGCCGTTTCATAATGTTTTCAGCTGTCAATACTTTAGACCGATCCACATCCTCAACAAAACGTTCAACATAGTCGTTCGCCGGATTCATTAAAATTTCTTCCGGAGTACCAATTTGAACGAGTGCGCCGTCTTTCATTAGAGCTATACGGTCACCGATTCTTAAAGCTTCGTTTAAATCATGTGTGATGAAAATAATTGTTTTTTGAACAGAAGCTTGTAAATCAACTAATTCATCTTGCATTTCTTTACGAATCAAGGGGTCTAAAGCGGAAAAAGCTTCATCCATTAGGAGAACTTCTGGATTATTGGCTAACGCTCGAGCTAATCCAACACGTTGCTGCATTCCTCCGGATAATTGTTTAGGATATTGATAAAGATAATCACCTAAACCAGCATTGTTAAGAGCTTGGATTGCTTTTTCTGTCCGCTCTTTTTTATCGATGCCTTTAATTTCTAAGCCATATTCAGTATTTTCTAAAATAGTACGTTGTGGAAATAAGGCGAAATTTTGGAAAACCATACTTAATTTATCACGGCGGACTTGGCGTAGAGCCTTCTTGTCCATTTTCGATAAATTCTCACCGTCAATATAGATACTACCTTCAGTTGCATCGATCAAACGATTAAACATGCGCACTAGAGTAGATTTCCCACTTCCTGATAGTCCCATGATGACGAATACTTCTCCTTCTTCAATCGAGAAGCTGACGTTGTTGACACCGACCGTTAAGCCAGTCTCTTTCAAAATTTCTTGTTTCGTCTTATTTTGTTTCAATAATTCTAGAGCACGTTCATTTCTTTTACCAAAAATTTTAGTAACATTTTCAACTTTTATTTTTGACAAACTCTCATCTCCTTTTTTATTTTTTTGTTCTGTGATCAGAACTAATTAATGATGGAAAAATAGCAGTTTGCTTAACCTGCAAATGGCTACAAACAAGCTTTTCATAGCAAGAAAACAACCCGCGCCGAAGTGAACACAAAATTCAGTGTAACATTTTCTCTATCAAATGAAAACAAAAGTGGTTTTCAATAATGGCCAATAATAGCTTGCTTTCATTGATACAGCAGAGCTATGAGAAAAAAGTAAGAAGTTGATGAGAACTTTTTAACTAACAAAAAAACCGTTTATTATTTTTACTGAAAAGTACTTTAAGATAAGAATAAAAAGAATAAATAAAGTCACGTTAATGACAGATAAAACTTGTGATTTTAGAAACTGATTGATAAACTAAACTAAGCAATATAAAAGTAACGAGGAGGCTGCTAGATGTTGTCTAACCGCCAAAAGGAAGCAATAAAACAAACTGAGCACTTTGTTTATCATTTATTGAAAGAAGACGCTAGCGGGCATGACTGGTGGCATATTCAACGTGTCCGAAACTTAGCCGAAACCATCGCAGCCCAAGAAAAAGAAGCTGCAAATCCATTTATTTATGAAATGGCTGCTCTGTTACATGATGTTGCCGATGAGAAAATAAACCGAAATAGTGAGTCTGGCGAGAAAATATTATCTGATTGGTTACATACTATTAAGTTAGAAAAAAAAGAAAAAGAAGCTATTTTGGAAATTATTTTGAATATCTCTTATAAAGGAGGAACGAATAAAACGAAACTGGCTTCAATAGAAGGTAAAATCGTTCAAGATGCTGATCGTTTAGATGCGTTAGGAGCCATTGGGATTGCTAGAACAATGGCATATACAGGTGCACGTGGACGTTTGATACATGATCCGGATGC
>DIDU01000105.1:0-8601 GCA_002418295.1 Carnobacterium sp. UBA5792
TGCCGCGCAAATCAAAAAGGTATCATCTTCGGATGGTATCTTTTTTTGTGTTATACTGATTATTCAATAAGATAGGCTGAAATACCAACTATCCGTTTTTTTGAAAACCAATAGAAGTCAATTAGTTTCTTATAATAGAGGAAGAAATGAGCGGATAATTCTTTAATTGCTGCTAAAACATGGTAAAATAAAGATAGTCATACCAGTTGTTTTTTAATAAAATGTATTTAACGCATTGTTGCTCTTGTCACTCAAGTACTTTATGTATAAACAAAGAAGGAATGAAGATAAATGAATAATAAGAAAAAATCAATTTTTATTGGATTAGGGATCTTTTTGATTTTAATTGGAGGCTTTTATATCTTTAAAAGCATGCAGTACCAGAATCAATTTCTGCCTAAAACAACTGCTGACGGCGTGTCGATTGGAAACAAGTCAGTAGAAGAAGCCAACAAAGCGCTTCAAAAACATTACCAAGAAAGAACTTTTACGGCGGTAGAAGATGACAAAGAGTTATTTTCTTTTACAGGAACAGATATAGGCGTTGCAACTGACTTTACTAAAACTTTAAAAGAACAACTAAATAAACAACCAGCTTGGTCTTGGCCAATAAATCAATTCAGCTCAAGAGATAAGCAAGTAGCTCTTGAAGGTGTCTCATTGAATCAAGAAGAAGTGAAAAAATTTGTCTCTACGTTATCTTTAGATCAAGAAGAACGGAAACAGCCAGTTAATGCAACCATAAAGAAAACTGAAAAAGATTTTACTATACAGCCTGAAGTAAAAGGAAATAGTTTTGATATAGATAAAGTTGCAGCTTTAATCATGGATTCTGTTCAAGAAGATACAACTAAGATCAATATGAAAGAAGCTTATGCTGTTCCTACAGTTTTAGCTGATGATGAAACGTTACAAGCCAATCTCTCTAAATTAAAACAGTTAAGTGATTTGTCCATTGTTTATCAAATCTATGGCTCAGAAGAAATTGTGCCACGTGAAACATTAATGAGCTGGCTCAATGTTGATCAAACAGGAGACGTGACAGTAGACAAAGAAGGAATCACAACTTATATGCAAGGGCTGAGTGATAAATACAGTACCTATGAAAAAGCACGTGATTTTAAAACGACTAAGAGAGGTGTCATTAAGGTTCCTGCTGGAACATATGGTTGGACATTAGATGTAGCAAGAGAAACAGAAGCTTTAGCAAATGATATTTTATTAGGAGAAGACATTGACCGTACTCCTCGTTATAATGGTTCTGGTTACGCAGATGATGGAAATGAATTCGGTAAAAGCTACGTTGAAGTCGATTTAGAAGCACAGCATATGTGGTTTTATAAAGATGGAAAAATTGCGAAAGAGACGGATATTATTTCCGGAAAACCTGCTACACCTACTCCAAAGGGAATCTATTATGTTTGGAAAAAAGAACGCAATGCTACTTTGACAGGTGAAGATTATGCAACACCAGTCGATCACTGGCTACCAATTGATTGGAGCGGTGTGGGCATTCATGATTCTCCTTGGCAAACCGTTTATGGCGGAAACACTCATTTAACTAAAGGGTCACACGGTTGTATCAATACGCCTCCTGGAGTAATGGTGGAAATTTATAATCAAATCGAAACCGGTACGCCTGTAATAGTATATTGATTCATTAGGAAGAGAAGAAAGCGCAACGAAATGAACTTTTCGTTGCGCTTTTTTAGTTAAAAGGCTATCCTTTTGATAGAGGCGAGAAGTAGAGCAGCAATAAATAACGCTAAAAAGTTATGAAGGAGGCTTTTTTTTGAAGCAACAATACAGTGTTGGGATTGATATGGGAACGACTAGTACGAAGGCAGTACTATTTAGACAGAATGGAGAAGTCGTAGATGCTGCTTATGTGGCTTATCCTTTACTAAAAGAAACACCTCCGATGGCTGAACAGAAATTAGAGGATTTATTTGAAGCCGTTATCGTGAGTATCCGTATGCTGATGGATAAAACAGCAGTTGAGCCTGAAGAAATTTTATGTGTCAGCTTTGCCAGTGCTATGCATAGTTTAATTGCTATGGATTACGCTGATCAACCTTTGACAAGAAGCATCACTTGGGCAGATAACCGCTCTGCCAAATGGGCAAACCAATTAAAAGCAGCTAATGGAATGGAGATTTATCATCGTACAGGTACGCCGATCCATCCAATGTCGCCGCTAGCCAAGATTATTTGGTTGCGTGAAGAACAGCCAAATTTGTTTAGCCAAACAAAGAAATTTATCGGAATGAAAGAATATATTTTTTACCAATTATTTGGTCATTATATAGTAGATTATTCCATTGCTTCTAGTACAGGGTTGTTTAATATCCATCATTTCAAATGGGATGAAGCAGCTTTAGCAGCTGCGGGAATTATAGATGACCAATTGTCTGTTTTAGCTTCTCCAACAGATAAATTAGTAGGATTACCACAAAAGTATGCAGATCAGATGGGACTCTTACCCGAAACCCCTTTTGTGTTGGGTGGAAATGATGGCTGCCTTTCTAATTTAGGAGTAGGAGCAATCGAACTAGGCGTGGCTGCTATTACGATTGGAACAAGCGGGGCTGTTCGAATGGTAACGGATCAACCCTATACGGATCCTAAAGGACGGACTTTTTGTTATGTGCTGGATGAACAGCATTGGGTGATTGGAGGAGCCGTCAATAATGGCGGAGTCGTTTTAAACTGGGCAAGCCAAAATTACTTCCCAATGGAACAGCAATTGATCAGCCAGACAGGCGGCAACACATATGACTATATAATGGAGCAAATCGCTGCCGTACCTGCTGGAGCAAACGGCTTGTTTTTCCATCCTTATCTAAATGGAGAACGTGCACCTTTATGGGATGCAGAGGCACGTGGATCGTTTTTTGGAATAAATATGCTGCATCAGCCGCAACATTTTTTACGGGCTGTGTTGGAAGGCATTTGTTTTAATCTTTATGATGTCTTTTGTACGTTAACCGAGCTAGCTGGAGAACCCCGAAAAATCATTGCTACGGGAGGCTTTTCGCAATCACTAGTATGGCGACAAATGCTGACAGACATTTTTGGTCGTCCATTTACGCTTCCAGAGAGTTTTGAAAGCTCTTGTTTAGGAGCAGCAGTAATGGGATTGAAAAGTATGGGTATCCTTCAAGAAGTCTGCGAAGTGGATAACATGATTGGAACCGAGCATCAGCATATTCCGCAGGCAGCAGAAGCAAGGACGTATGCTAAGTTGTTTCCGATTTACCGTCAATTGAGTCAAACATTTAGCGGGGTATATCACCAAGTAGCTGAACTTCAAGAAAATCTAGACGAGTAAAAGAATAGAAAGAGAAAAGGATCATGAAAGATAAGTTTTTAAGAAAAAGCCAGGAAATAATCGAAAGAAGAATATTTAGTTAAAGGGGTCGAAACAGAGTATGCAAACAGAAAAAGAAAAAATGATTGCTGGTGAGATGTATGATGCAGCAAATCTGGAATTACGCGAAGCGAGAAAATATGCGCAAGAAAAATTAAAAGAATTTCACCAAGCAAAAGGGGAAGATTCCCCGGAAGCTAAAACGATATTGAAAAAGTTGTTTGGTTCAACCGGTGAACAGTTCCATATCAATCAAGGGTTAATAGTAGATTATGGATTCAATGTACATATCGGAGAAAATTTCTATGCAAACTTTAACTGTACGCTGTTAGATATCTGCCCTATTACAATTGGAAAGAATTNNTACAGCTCTATACAGCTACCCACCCGCTTGATCCCATTAAACGGAATACCTCAATAGAATATGGTAAGCCGATTACGCTAGGAGATAATATCTGGGTCGGCGGCGGAGCTATTATCATTCCAGGAGTCACATTAGGAGATAATGTTGTAGTGGGTGCTGGAGCAGTTGTGACAAAATCATTTCCAGATAATGTGGTAATTGGCGGCAACCCAGCTAGAGTGATTAAAGTGCTGGAAATTTAACAAAAAAGCTGAACGATCAGCTAAACATCAACTTATTCTATTACCAAATAAAAAAATAAGACTGCAAGAAAACAAGTGTAAGGCTTGTTTTTCTTGCGGTCTATTTATATTAATAGTATTTTCCAACTTACGTTAATTTAATAAAGTTAAATTAACGTAAAACTTCTTCTGTATCAATATCAAAGAAATGGCCTTTGTTAAGATCAAAAGCTAGATTAATGAACTCACCTGGTTTATGGAAATCGCGCGCATCTACTTTCGAAATAAATTCCGTATCGTCAACACGTGTATACAACATTGTTTCAGCACCCAATAACTCAGAAACCACAACTTCAGCATGAACTACACTGTTAGGATTGGTATCTAAAGCAATTTGCNNGCTTCTGGACGAATACCAAAGATCAATTTTTTACCATCGTAGCCTTTGCTGGCTAAGAGCTTGCTTTTTCCTTCAGGAATAGTTAGTTTTAAACCGGCTCCGTTTGTAATCACATTGCCGTTTAACGTTACATTAAAGAAGTTCATAGCAGGGGAACCGATAAAACCGGCAACGAACATATTTACAGGAGTATCATATACTTCTTTAGGTGATCCGATTTGTTGGACAAAACCGTCTTTCATGATAACGATCCGATCCGCCATAGTCATTGCTTCAGTTTGGTCATGGGTTACATAGATTGTTGTAGTTTCTAGACGTTGATGCAGTTTTGCAATTTCTGCCCGCATGGCTACACGTAATTTAGCATCTAAGTTAGATAAAGGTTCATCCATCAAGAAAACTTTAGCATCTCGAACAATTGCCCGGCCTAATGCGACCCGTTGACGTTGTCCACCTGATAATGCGGCTGGTTTACGTTTTAAGTATTCTGTTAAGCCTAAAATTTCTGCGGCTTCTTCTACACGGCGTTTAATTTCGTCTTTTTTATATTTACGCAATTTTAAACCAAAAGCCATGTTATCATATACAGTCATATGCGGATATAAAGCATAGTTTTGGAAAACCATGGCAATATCGCGGTCTTTAGGAGCAACGTCATTCATTAATGTGTCGCCGATATATAATTCACCTTCTGAAATGTCTTCTAAACCAGCAATCATTCGTAATGTTGTCGATTTACCACAACCGGAAGGTCCTACAAAAACGATAAATTCACGATCTTTGATTTTTAAATTAAAATCAGTAACAGAATAATTTTCATTATTCTCATATTTTTTATGGATATTATTTAAAGCGATTTCTACCATGTTCTTCACCTATCCTTTGTTTTATTTTTGTCTATTGTATAGGGATTAATATAATCAGTATAATGTAACCGTTATCTTTTTGAAACGTAGCAGTGCACAAGTTTTTTAATCTTTTTTTGTGCAGCTTGCACATAAAAAGAGCACAATCAGCTGTTCCGGCAAAGAAAACAGTCGTTAAGATATCGTAATGCGACGCTATTTTTGTTATACTAGCAGTAATGTAAAACAGTGATCTTTAAAAAAGAATTGGACTAAAGCAGCAGAACACTGATCAAGTGAATGAATAAGGAGTAGTTTAAAGAATGACGAAAAAACGTGGATTTGAAATTGTGACAGCTTATCAAAATAAAGCGATCCAACTACCGATCAGAGCAACCAATCATGCAGCTGGTTATGACTTTGAAGCAGCCGAAGATTGTCTTGTACCCTCTATTTGGAAGGTATTGTTTAAAAATAGAAAGTTGGAAACGGATCAGCAAACAGAAGGTGTACTCCCTGAAGAGAACCAGAAGCACTTAAAATCAACTTTGGTACCAACTGGCATTAAAGCCTATATGGGAGAAGATGAATATCTGCAGTTGGCCAACCGTTCAAGCAACCCCATCAAAAACCAATTGCTGCTGCCGAATGGTGTAGGAATTATTGATGCGGATTATTACAATAATGAAGCCAACGAAGGCCATATTTATTTTCAATTTGTCAATTATGGCATCAAAGATCATCTCGTCAAAAAAGGCGATCGAATCGGCCAAGGGATTTTTATGCCATTCCTAAAAGCGGATAATGAAAGAGCTTCTGGCAAGAATCGAACGGGTGGTTTTGGTTCATCCGGTCGATAAGCAAAACAAAAGAAAACGAAATAAAAAAGAGGAAACCAGAAGTAGATCTTCATGGTTTCTTCTTTTAAAAAGCCAGGTTTATTCAATTGCGTATTGTATAGTATAGCGTAAGAAAAATAAATAGAAGTGCCTTTTGAAAAGACGAGTTGGATGTTTTCAAACGTATTATCTTACTTTTTATGGTAAAATAGAAGTACGATTAATGGAGATTATGAGAAAGGAAGGTCCGATCGGTGGCAAAAAAAGTAGCAACAAAGTTTGTCTGCCAAGCTTGTGGATACGAATCTCCGAAATGGATGGGACGTTGCCCAAANNTATTGCCGATAAAAACAACCGCAGAAGCCGCGTAAGTATGTCTGGAAAAGCAGCTAAAGCACAAACCATTAAAGAAGTGACCGTTACTAAAATTCCTAGAGTCAAAACAAAGCTAGCAGAATTAAACCGTGTACTGGGCGGCGGCGTAGTGCCTGGTTCTTTGGTCTTGATCGGCGGCGATCCAGGTATTGGAAAATCAACCTTATTGTTACAAGTTTCAGCGCAATTAAATGATACTGGCGGAAAAGTGCTATATGTATCTGGAGAAGAAAGTGCCAGTCAATTAAAAATGAGTGCCAACCGCTTAGGAGTCAAAGGAGATAATTTTTATATTTATCCGGAGACCGATATGGCCGCTATTCGTCAGACGATTGAAGAAATTCAACCGGACTTCGTAGTGATTGATTCGATCCAAACGATGAGTCAACCTGATATCACCAGTGTGGTAGGAAGTGTGAGCCAAGTTCGGGAAAGTACAGCTGATTTAATGAAAATCGCTAAAACAAATAATATTGCAATCTTTATTGTTGGACACGTAACAAAAGAAGGATCGATTGCCGGTCCGAAAATGTTGGAGCATATGGTAGATACCGTTCTTTATTTTGAAGGAGATCGGCACCATACTTTCCGGATCTTACGGGCAGTTAAAAACCGCTTCGGTTCAACAAATGAAATTGGTATTTTTGAAATGCGTGAAGGCGGCTTAAAAGAAGTCGTCAATCCGTCTGAAATGTTTCTGGAAGAACGTCTTNNAATCCAGTCTCTTATCACGCCAACTGTTTTTGGTAATGCAAAACGAACGGTCAGCGGATTAGACCACAATAGAGTTTCTTTGATTATGGCGGTGTTGGAAAAACGCGCCGGGTCTTTATTGCAAAACCAAGATGCTTATTTAAAAGCAGCAGGCGGCGTGAAATTGGACGAACCGGCTATTGATTTAGCTATTGCGATGAGCATCACTTCTAGCTACCAAGAGAAGGAAACACGCCCGCGTGATTGTTTTATTGGTGAAATAGGCTTAACAGGAGAAATACGTCGTGTGAGCCGAATCGAACAGCGGGTTCACGAAGCAGCTAAATTAGGATTTACGCGTTTGTTTATTCCTAAAAATAATATCGGCGGCTGGACTTTTCCAGAAGGTGTCGAAATCATTGGCGTATCCACGATTACGGATAGTATTCGTAAAGCTTTTACAGAATAGAAATAAGAAAAAATATAGAGTGTGTTTTTTACAAAAACACACTCTAACAAAAGGAGGATTATTTTGGCCAAAAAAATTATTACTGGAATCTTCTTACTGATTGGCGGCAGCATTGGAGCTAGTTTATTGCCAATGGTATGGAATCTTTTCCATGTATCAAATCAATTTATGAACAATCGCTTTGTGAATATTTTAATCGGCGCAATTATATTTTTATTTCTTTCATTTCCAAGCACAAAGTACATTGAACAAGGTATTAAAAAAATCGAACTTTTATTGAGCCAACAAAGTGTTACCTATTTATTATTTGGCAGTATCGGAACCATTATTGGAATGGTCTTAGCATGGCTGGGCAGTTTGTTTTTGATTGGCTTGTCTTTGCCGGTGATCAGCAATGTTTTGCCCATTATTATTATGGTCGTCTTCGCGTATTTAGGCTTCCGAATCGGAACGACTAGACGTGAAGAATGGCGTAAAATGTTTCAAACAAAAGCTAAAAAAAATACAGACGAAGACAACAAAGTGCTTGAAAGAAGAGCAGATGAAACCTTTAGAAAATATAAAATCTTAGATACAAGTGTCATTATTGATGGACGGATTTACGATATTGCTAAAACAGGCTTTATCGAAGGGGTCTTATTGATTCCTAATTTTGTTTTACAAGAATTGCAATATATTGCCGATTCTTCCGATAGTCTTAAACGAGTCCGCGGCCGACGCGGGCTAGATATTCTAAATTCTTTGCAAAAAGAAAACGATATGGACGTAGAAATGTATGATGGAGATTTTGAAGACATTTCAGAAGTCGATTCTAAATTGATCAAACTAGCCAAATTGTTGGATGGAGTCGTGGTTACAAATGATTACAATTTAAATAAAGTCAGCGAGTTTCAAAATGTACCTGTTTTGAATATCAATGAGCTGGCTAATGCAGTCAAACCAGTGGTGATCCCGGGTGAAAATATGACAGTGATGGTGGTCAAAGTAGGAACGGAACGCAATCAAGGAGTAGCTTATCTGGATTG
>DIDU01000105.1:8737-8959 GCA_002418295.1 Carnobacterium sp. UBA5792
TTATTAGCAGCCGGTCAGGGGACGCGCATGGGGACTTCAAAAAATAAAATTCTATTGCCGCTCTTGAATAAGCCGTTGATTGCTTATCCTTTGCTCACTTTTTTAAGTGATCCTAATTGCCGGCATATGATTGTGGTAGCAAAAAAAGCTGAGATTCCCTTATTAAAAAAATGGATTCAAGCAGAAGTACCAAAAGCAACTATTCCGATCACGTTCGTCGAG
>DIDU01000105.1:9000-11423 GCA_002418295.1 Carnobacterium sp. UBA5792
GCAGCAGACTACCGGTTTTGTCCTGATTCACGATGGCGCCCGTCCTTTCATTGAACGGCAAATGATTGAACGATTGAACGAAAAAGTTCGTAAGACGAACGCGGCCATTTTAGGAGTACCGGTTAAAGATACTATCAAAATGGTGCAGCAAGAAAAAATAACAGCAACTTTGCCTCGCCCTGCACTCTGGCAAGTTCAAACCCCTCAAGCATTTAGTAGTCCGCTGATTCTTAAAGCCCATCAAAAGGCGCAAGATGAAGGCTTTTTAGGTACGGATGATGCTTCATTGGTTGAACGTTTAGGAGAAACAGTGACGATTGTTGAAGGAAGTTATGATAATATCAAAATCACCACTCCAGGCGATTTGATCACAGGCGAAGCGATATTAAAACAGCAGCAAAGAGAACAATTAAAAGAACAGGAAGAGACGACTATGCTAAGAATTGGACAAGGATATGATGTACATCAACTGGTTCAGGAGCGTCCTTGTATTATCGGCGGCGTAACCTTGCCTTTTGAATGGGGATTATTAGGCCATTCAGATGCCGATGTGTTATTGCATGCTGTAATCGATGCACTGCTTGGCGCATCTGGAAAAGGCGATATCGGGCATTTTTTCCCAGATGATGATCCAGCGTTTAAAGATGCCGATTCAAGGGTATTGTTACGAAAAGTTTGTCAGGAATTAACAGCGGCAGATTTTAAAATCGGCAATATCGATGCAACGATTTTGGCCGAAAAGCCTAAAATGCAACCTTATTTAGCAGAAATGAAAAAAAACTTAGCATATGATTGTCAAATAGGTATCGAACGTGTTAACGTAAAAGCGACGACATCTGAAAAAATGGGTTTTGTCGGTCGCCAAGAAGGTATCGCAGCAATGGCCATTTGTTTATTAGAAAAAAATAAAATGTAGGAATGAGGAAAGAACGATGACAAAAAAAGTTCGCGTACGCTATGCACCAAGCCCAACAGGACATTTGCACATTGGGAATGCCCGGACAGCGTTATTCAATTATCTATTTGCCCGTCATAATGATGGAGACTTTATTATCCGGATTGAAGATACGGATCAAAAAAGAAACATTGAAAATGGAGAAAAGAGCCAATTAGAAAACTTAAAATGGTTGGGAATGGATTGGGATGAAAGTCCGGATAATCCAGGAGAATACGGTCCTTACCGTCAATCCGAAAGACGGGCCATCTATGATCCATTAGTAGAGCAGTTGTTATTGAGCAACCGCGCTTATAAATGTTATTGTTCTGAAGAAGAATTAGAAGCTGAACGGGATGCACAAAGAGCTCGTGGAGAAATGCCTCACTATGGCGGGAAATGCTCGCATTTGACTCCTAAAGAACAACAAGAAAAAGAAGCTTCAGGGATTGAACCGGTCATTCGTTTCCGCGTTTCGTCAGAAAACACGTATAGTTTTGAAGATATGGTAAAAGGTCCGATTACGTTTGAAGCAGCAAGTGTGGGAGGCGACTTTGTGATCGTTAAGCGTGACGGCATGCCTACATATAATTTTGCAGTAGCGGTTGACGACCATTATATGGAGATTACGCATGTTTTACGTGGGGATGATCATATTGCTAATACGCCGAAGCAATTGATGATTTATGAAGCATTTGGCTGGAAAGCACCGCAATTTGGCCATATGACGTTGATCATCAATAGCGAAACAGGTAAAAAGTTAAGTAAGCGTGATGAAAGTATTCTTCAATTTATTGAACAATACCGTGACTTAGGTTATTTGCCAGAAGCCATGTTCAATTTTATTGCATTACTAGGCTGGTCGCCAGTTGGAGAAGAAGAAATTTTTGATCAAGCAAGTTTTCGTAAGATGTTTGACCCTGATCGCCTAAGCAAATCTCCAGCTGCTTTTGACCCTAAAAAATTGGACTGGATTAACAATCAGTATATGAAACAAACGGATCTTGAAACAGTGACAGCTCTTGCAGTGCCGCACTTGGTCAAAGCAGGGTACATTGAAGCAGATTTATCTGAAGAAAAAAAAGAATGGATCCAAAAAGTAGTCGGTTTGTACCATGAACAAATGAGTTATGGAGCTGAAATCGTTGGATTAGCCAGCTTATTCTTTACTGAAACACCGGATTTGGATGAAGCAGCCAAAGAAGTATTAGCAGGAGAAACGGTTCCTGAAGTCCTTAAAGCTTTCGATAAAGTTCTAAGTGAATTAGAAACCTTTGATGTTGCTAGTATTAAAGCTGGAATCAAAACTGTGCAAAAAGAAACAGGTATTAAAGGTAAAAATCTCTTTATGCCGATTCGTGTAGCGGTTACTGGACAAACCCATGGTCCTGAATTGGGTGAAACCATTGAATTACTAGGTCGTGAAAAAGCTAAAGCGCATTTGCAAACGGCGATTGCTCATTTATAGAATAAAGACAACGTAATTGAA
>DIDU01000030.1:0-359 GCA_002418295.1 Carnobacterium sp. UBA5792
TTAATTGGTATCGTTATTTTTACAGTATTAATCATATTCCAGTTTATCGTTGCAAACGGTGCATCTCGTACAGCTGAAGTTGCAGCTCGTTTTACACTTGAGTCTTTACCAGGGAAACAAATGTCAATCGATGCTGATTTAAACCAGCGTATTATTTCAGAAAAAGATGCACAAGCAAAACGAAAAAAATTAAATATGGAAACAGAGTTTTACGGAGCGATGGATGGTGCCGGAAAGTTCATTAAAGGGGACGTTATTTTTGGGATCGTCATTTTATTCGTAAACATTATTTTCGGTTTAATTGTCGGCATGATGCAGCAAGGAATGAGCTTTGGTGAAGCAGCTCTTCATTATACACA
>DIDU01000030.1:402-1959 GCA_002418295.1 Carnobacterium sp. UBA5792
AAATTGGTTCGTTAATGCTTGCGATTTCAACTGGTATTATCGTAACGCGTGTATTTGACGGCTCACCGGATACGGTAACGGAAGGTATCTTTAAAGAGTTATTAGCGCATGAAGTCGTTGTATATGCGCTTGGCGGTTTATTTATCGCAATGGGTATTTTTACTCCGCTACCATTTATACCATTCGCACTCGTTGGTGGAACAATTATCTTCTTAGGAATTCGAAATAAAAACCGAATGAAGAAAGAAAAAGAAGATGAGCTTCAAAAAGAATTAGAAATGATTCAAGGCGAAGATGAGCAACTGCAACAAGTGGAAGATTCATTTGGCGTATTTACAGATAAATATCCAATTATTGTAGAACTCGGCTTAGATTTAGCAGCACTTGTAAAGCAGAAAATTAACGGGGAAACAGCTCGTGATAAAGTTGTTCTTATGAGGAAATCAATTATTACCGACCTTGGTATTAACGTTCCTGGAATTAACTTTAAAGATAATACGAGCTTTAGACCACGTGGACGTTACATTATTCGTATTAAAGGTGCGAAGGCAGCTGAAGGTGTTTTAAAATCAGGTTACTTATTAGCACTGAAAACACCGAACGTAATGGCCGATTTAGATGCAGAACCAGCGAAAGATCCAATTTTCGGCGAGGATGGATATTGGATTTTAGAACATATGGTACAAGATGCACAAATGAAAGGCTATCAAGTATTAGAGCCACTTAGCATATTAATTACACATTTAGATGTTGTCGTTAGACGTAACCTGCATGAGTTAATTCAGCGTCAACATGTAAAAGACTTAATTAATTCGCTTGAAAATGATAACGGCGTTTTATTAGAAGAGATTAAGAAGAAAGAAATTGACTTATCACTCGTTCAAAATGTTATTAAACAACTACTAAAAGAAGGTATTTCTATTCGTGATTTACCAACCATTATTGAAGGTATTATTGACGGAAAAGAAATTTATCAAAATCATGTTGACGGTGTAACGTCATTCGTCCGTGAATGTATTTCAAAAGTTATTTGTGAAAATGCGAAAAATCCTGACGGTAAAATATATGCGGCGCTCTTCTCAGATACAATTGAGTTAGACGCAGACGTTGTGAACAATTCTCATCAAGGTTATTTATTAAACTGGGATTTAGATTTAGAAACGCGAGTCGTTGAGCAAGTACAACGCGTATTGAAACAAGCGAGGTTAATGGGAAGAGAACCAGTATTATTAACGCGTAGAAAAGATTTCAGATTTGCGATTGTAAGACTTCTTGAGCGCTACCAAGTAGAAGCGTNNGAATTAGCACCAGAAATTGTTGTAGATCAAATTGCCTATATTGAATAGTAGGGGGTGAAGTAATGGAAAGTACAGAAAAGAAAGAAGCGTTAATGCGAATAAAAGCAGCTTCGAAAAATGAATTGTATCGAAAGTTATTTGACCAATATGGTACAGATTATTATTACGTTGTCGATGAAAGTGTAAAACGCAATATCCCGTTTTTTTGGAAAAAGAATTATGAAATGTTAGTTGCTTTTCCAGAGGATAAACAGGAAGT
>DIDU01000030.1:2033-2687 GCA_002418295.1 Carnobacterium sp. UBA5792
TGTGAAGGCGAACGGAATTCAATCGGTACTGCACAATTTAGAAAACGTGACGACTCCTATGTCGTACGCGGCAATGCAAACAGGAAATAGTGAAGAATGGGCAAGAAAGAAAGAGAAACTATTAAAGCTGTTTGAAAAAGGTATCGTCGTTGTGAAACAGACGGAAGAAACGAAAGTAACGAAAAAGCAAAAAACCGTGAAGAAAGTCGTTCCTGTCAAGAAAGAAGAAGTAGTTGTAAAAAAAGAAAAGCAAGAATCTGTACCATTTATTATTCAAAAAGTAATTCGCATGCTAGAACAAAACGATGTAGAACAATACTTCATTCATGCATATGCTGAAAAGTTAAAAGTGAAGTTTGAGAATGCAACGATGATTACAGAAGAAGAAGTAATCAAATATATATTGGAAGATATGAGCTCTCATTTCAATACGGAAAATGTATTTGAAAAAGAAGTACAAACAATTGCATTAATTGGTCCAACTGGTGTTGGAAAAACGACGACACTTGCGAAAATGGCGTGGCAGTTTCACGGTAAGAACAAAACGGTCGGTTTTATTACAACAGACCATTCTCGTATTGGGACAGTTCAGCAACTGCAAGATTACGTAAAGACAATTGGATTTGAAGTAATCGCTGTGCGTGATGAAGCTGC
>DIDU01000030.1:2715-3048 GCA_002418295.1 Carnobacterium sp. UBA5792
GCGTCGATTATATTTTAATTGATACAGCTGGATCAAATTATCGTGCGTCAGAAACAGTGGAAGAAATGATTGAAACGATGGGACAAGTAGAGCCAGATTATATTTGTTTAACGTTATCAGCTTCGATGAAAAGTAAAGATATGATTGAAATCATTACGAATTTTAAAGATATTCATATTGATGGTATCGTATTTACGAAATTTGATGAAACAGCAAGTAGTGGTGAATTGTTGAAAATTCCAGCAGTATCATCAGCTCCCATTGTATTAATGACAGACGGACAAGACGTGAAGAAAAACATACATATCGCTACAGCGGAACATTTAGCGAAAC
>DIDU01000219.1:0-312 GCA_002418295.1 Carnobacterium sp. UBA5792
TCCGCAAATCATAAACCGTTCTTTGCGCTACACGCGTCATGGTAAATTGTTGGAAATATTGGAAAACTGCAGACAAAATATACAAAATAGCGACAGTGACTAAAACATTTTTAATCACATCAAAGTCAATGGGTAATTTATCAATGGCTTGACCAGCTTGTTTCATGTTAGCCCCTGTCATAACGCCTTTGAAAATTTCTGTCGTTGCTTCCCCTAAAATTCTCGGTGTCTTAGTTTGCAAGACAGTTCCGACAATAGCTAAAACAAAAACTAAGCCAATGGCAACTAAACGACTTGACATATAACCAAGCA
>DIDU01000219.1:339-11227 GCA_002418295.1 Carnobacterium sp. UBA5792
GAGGTGCCATTTTTGATCCTGCATTTCTCATTAAATTTCCTCCTCTCTCATTTGAGAGCTCATAATTTCTTGATATGTTTCATTCGTTTCTTTTAATTCTTCATGTGTTCCTTTTCCGACTACTTGTCCGCCATCCATTACTAAAATAGTGTTGGCATTCATTACTGTACTGATTCGTTGGGCAATGATTACTACTACAGAATCTTTTGCTTCTGGAACTAATGCTTTACGTAAAGCAGCGTCTGTTTTAAAGTCTAAAGCAGAGAAAGAATCATCGAATACCATTATATCCGCTTTAGAAACAAGGGCACGAGCAATACTTAACCGTTGTTTTTGACCACCAGAGAAGTTCCCTCCTCCTTGTTCTACATGACTGTCAAAACCGTCTGGCAATTCTGATACAAAGCTCTTGGCTTGTGCGACTTCTAAGGCATGCCAAATTTCTTCATCTGTTGCATCTGGTTTACCATATTGCATATTTGAACGAATTGTTCCTGTGAATAAAATTGCTTTTTGTGGAGCATATCCAATCATGCTACGCAAGTCTTTTTGATTCATATCACGAATATCTACTCCATTGATTCGAATGCTACCTGACTCAATATCATAAAAACGCGCGATCAAGTTAGCTAAAGTCGATTTACCTGAACCAGTTCCACCGATAATAGCTACCATTTCGCCTTTGTTCCCTTTAAAATCAATATCTTTTAAGGCCAATTGTTCAGCTCCAGTATAGCGGAAATCAACATGGTCAAACTCTAACGTTCCTTTATTGGCCATATCTACTTTGGTTGGTTTTTCTGGATCTTTAACCGCACTTTCTGTGGCTAAAACTTGATTGATACGAGCAGCAGATACTTGTCCTCTGGGAATGAAAATAAAAATCATCGACAACATCATAAAGCTCATCAAAATTTGCATCGCATAAGTCATAAAGGTAATTAAGTTACCTACTTCCATAGCCCCATCACCGATATAGTGTCCACCAAACCAAATAATTGAGATATTGGTTGCGCTAATGATTAAGGTCATAACAGGCATCATAAAACTCATGATCGTATTAGCTTTGATAGACGTCTCAGCAAAATCTTTATTGGCTGTGTCAAATCGTTTTATTTCTGAATCATTTCGATTGAATGCACGGATAACACGGATCCCAGTCAATCCTTCTCGAAAAACTAAGTTCAAACGGTCAGTTTTACTTTGCATTTTCTTAAAGTACGGGACTCCAAAATACATAATGATTAACATGAATATAGCTAAAATCGGCAGTACATAAAGAAAAATACTGGCAAGCTTAGGTTCCCGGTTGTAAGCCATAACTCCTGCTCCCACTAACATAATAGGAGCCATAATCATCATTCTTAATCCCATCATGATGACCATTTGAATTTGGACCACATCATTGGTCGTTCTAGTGATCAGCGATGATGTTCCAATCTCATCAATTGCATCGTTTGAAAAGTAAGATACTTTTTTAAAAATATTGCTTCGAACATTTTTTCCTAATAACTGGGATTGCTGTGCAGCTAAATAAACATTCCCTGTTGCTGCGGCTACACTTAATAAAGAGAACCCCAACATTTTTACGCCGACTGAGATGATATAATCAACATCTCCTGTCGCTACCCCGTTGTCTATAATATCTGCAGTTAAATTGGGCAAATATAAATCACAGACAACTTGGACAACCATAAATAAGATTGCTCCAATTACTGCTAAGCCATTCATACGTTTAGCTAGTTTTATCNNAAATGGGCTAATTTTTTTCTAAACCATACTCAATCCAGTCCACTTTTTTATTAAATGCTGAAATGATTTCTTCCCTCGAGTGTTTCTTATAGAAGCCTTCTCCTATAGTCCCAAATAAAGTGGTCATCAAAAATTTAATCAACATAGAAAAATCTTCTGGGTCTGTTAATTTCAATTTTTCCATATCAATGTGTTTTTTTAGCGGATGATCAGATTTTCTTTCTGTTTCTAAATGTTTAGCCGTATCAGGTGTTACTTCTTTACCAGTACGGTAATCCATGTGTAAAAACATATGCTTAAAAAAATCAGAATGTTCTTCATCCATGATTAAAGTGAGTACAGCGGGAAAAAAAAGACGATATCCTTCGAATAAATTTCCCTTCGCTTTTTTAAAACTATCCAACAACATCTTTTGAGTATCTTGTTTAAGCAAACTCAGATAATAATAGTACAAGTCTTCTTTATCTGCAAAATATTGATAAAAGCTGCCGCGCGAAATTTCAGCTTTTTTTATAATATTATTGATTGATGCTTCATTTAAAGGAACGCGAGAAAATTCCTCTGCCGCTGCTGCTACCAACCGGCTTTGCTTTTCTTCCGATAAATTAAAATACGTTTTAGTTGGCACTTTTTTCATTCCTTTCATTTCCTGAAAATGACATGCCGTCATAATGACACTTTGTCATTATAGGGGAGACTAAAATAAAAATCAAGTTTTTTTTACTACTTTTTTGATGAATTCGTTTTCTATTTTTTTATTTCCGTATTGCATATTCTACTTATCTTTAGTAAGATTATAAAGATAAAATTAACTGTTCTTTTCATCACAAAAACAAAAGAAAGAAGGATATTCAAAATGACTAAATTATTACTTGTTAGAGCTCATCCCTTAACCGGTGATGTTTCACGTTCAATGAAAGTAACGGATGCTTTTATTGAATCGTATCAAAAAGCAAATCCCGACCATATTATANNCTAACTTATACGATATGGCTGTTCCAGAAATTGACCGCAACTTGCTTGATGCTTGGACCGCTCTTGGCGCTGGCACTCCTTTTGACGAGTTATCAGAAGTTCAACAAGAAAAGGTCACTTTATTCGGTAATTATACCGCTAACTTTTTAGCAGCTGATAAAATAGTGGTAGCTAATCCTTTATGGAATCTAAATGTACCCGCCCGTCTAAAAGCTTGGATAGATACAATCAACGTTTCCGGAAAAACATTTAAATACAATGAATTGGGACAACCAGTCGGTCTAGCTACTGATAAAAAAGCGCTGCACATTCAAGCAAGCGGCGGTACTTATGCTGGACAGGACCCAGCGAGTATCTATATCAAAACTATTTTTAACTTTATTGGCGTTTCTGATTTTCATGAACTATTCGTAGAAGGAATGGATTATGCTCCAGAAGATGCTCCTCAAATCGTTGCTGATGCAGTGGCTAAAGCAACTGCTTTAGGCGAAACTTTTTAAACATTAAAGCCAGTGCGGTTAATTATCCGCACTGGCTTTTTTTCTCTATTAAAAATAAAAACTCTATCTAGTTACCTACCAAGATTATTGAAATAAGCTAAGAATCTTAGCATTTTCAGCTGCTCATCTTCTCTTACTTCTCTTTTTTTCTCTTCTTGATTTTCTTCTTTTTCCTTTTTTCAATCGGCACACTCGGTTCATTCGCTGGATTATAGTCGTGTTCGTATAGTCCCGAGTGCTTTTGATACCAGTTAAACAAATATTCAAAGATGACTTTTAGAATGGCATATCCTGGAATCCCTAAGATAACCCCGGGAATACTAAATAATTTTCCTGAAGTCAGTAAAACGAGAATAATCGTAACAGGGTGGATATCTAAGTTGCTGCCCAGNNAGAATTTGCGGTTGAATGACACGGCCTTCAATAGTTTGTTCGATAGCAAAAACGATCAGAACCTTTACTAACATAGCCGGTGAAGTAACAAATGCAATGATCACAACCGGTACCATGGCTAAAAACGAACCTAGATAAGGAATCAGATTTAAGAACCCAGCCATTACTCCCAATGTGACAGCGTATTCCATCCCTACGGCAGCAAATCCGATCCAAAACATTAAAGCTACAAAAAAGGCCACAACTAATTGTCCACGGATGTATTGACTGATTTTCGTATTGATTTCTGTTAATAAATTATACGTTGTCAAGCGAAATTTAGTTGGGATAATTTTCATTATATGATACGGCAAGTTACGTCCATCTTTTAATAAGTAAAACAGAATAAACGGCATGGTGATCAAAGCGACTACAATGCTCGTAACTGCTCCAACAACATTTCCGATACCTGTAACGGTAGTGTTGAGGACATTCGTTACTTGCTTTGATACAGAAGACATAATGTTTTGACTGATGTCATTTACTTGTTGCTGAAATTGAGAAAGTATGTCACTTCTTAATAAACTATCTACTTGCGACACTACACTCTCCCAATAAAGCGGCCAATTTTTAATCAAACTCGCTGTTTGTTCTTGTATAATTGGAATCAAGGTGGTTACGCCCCAAACAATTAAAGCAATAATAATGATAAAAATAAGCAGAATAGCCGCAACACGGGGAATCTTTTTTATTTCTAACCAGTCGATTAAAGGATTGACTAAATAGTATAAAATACCGGCCATCAAAATCGGTAATCCAACAACACTAAAAAAATCTCTAAGCGGGCTGAGAATATAAGCAACTTTTGAAAAAACTAAGACATTTAATAACAGCAATAAGGATACCAACAAGACCGTTACTACTTTATTATCTAAAAACCATTTCCAAAACCAAGTAACGAATTTCTTCNNGTTTAGATTTTCGTTCGCCAAGCTTCCTACTTCTAAAATCGTGTAGTCTTGATCATCAAAGGAAACTTTTTGTCCTGGTTTTAAGGTAACTTCTTTTTTATCTGCTTCAAATTCTTGAATAATTGAAACTGAACGAAGATCTTCTGTTGCTTGTTCTCCAAATAAGATAATGATTGGATCTTTTTGGCTAACCGCATTTTCTCCTATAGCCGTAATTTTTCCTACTAACATTTTATCCATTCCCTTCTTAACTCTTACTTCTTTCGGTTTCTTATATTCTAGCATATTCGAGATAGTAATGGTAAAGAAAGAAATGGTAGGCTCCCTTCTTTTTTAGTACCTCAGAAGATTCAATGATTTTGTGTTTTTTGACTGTAGCCGAAAAGATCTGACTTGAGGGAATAAAAATTGTTCAAAACCAGATGAAAGTTAGAACGGTAACCGTATGGCAGGTAACTTTACGATGCAGACCATATGGAGTAAAAAACATACAGGATATGGTAGGTAAACACGTAATACCTACCATATGAGTCAAATAAACATGAGAGTATCGTAGGTAAAACTTTTTTGAGTACTGTAAAGAGATTAAAATTCTATCCATACGGTAGGTAAGAGCATTTTATGTGCTTTAGTTAAAAGGTTTAACTCTCTACTTTCATTGTCAATGGTAGAGCTAGAATTCTTTTTTATAATATAGAAAGAAGATAAGCAAAAGTCGATAAAAAAATCAATGTCCAACGGGATTTTCAAGTGCTTTTCAGGTGCTAAATATCAAACTTTGGTTTTCTTTTTTTAAAAAGTTTTCTCTTTTCTAGCTTTCTGCTTAAATTCCTTAGTATTTGATGAAAAGCGTTTGCCTCAAAGGATATAGACTGGTATGATAAAATTAGTGATACGTCGCTAATTCCGCGATATTGGAGGTACTCATTTATGGCATCCAGCAAAGACAATCAACCAGAAGAAACAATACAGCAAGAACCTAAAAAAATAAAACATCCTTCTTTTTCAATTCACAAAGAAGGCGATACGATTATGACTACTTTGACACTCTCAGATTATCATACACCTCAATTAGAAGAATTTTATATTTTACATAGAGAAACGGGGGAACGCTATTCTTTTTTAGCGGAAAAGAAGGATAAGGCTACTTATTCTTTTAGTGTTGGAATCCGTGATTTTATTCGACAAAATGCTCCAAAGCATCCGAAAGAACATTTTGAATTTTATTATACTGTGCGCTATTTAGAAGAAAATGAATGGATTCGAAAAGATGAACCACTTTCGCTTGATTTATTCGAACAATTTGATTCTTTCGGTTTATCGCAATTCAAAGATCAAGGCAATGATATCTACCCCTATTTTAGTCGCAGAACAAGGGGCTTTTGTTTTACTGTAAATATACCTGTACGTAGCATTCGTTATATTCACAGTAGTCAGATCAAGCAAATCGAGCCGCAAAAAGATTTTTTAACCATCATCGGTGAATTAGTCANNCGATACGATCATGGTTGGCCGAAAAACAGGTACTCGACGAACCATTCATTCTAATCATCACTTGAACCGTTTGGAGACTGGGTCGCATCATTATTACTATGATTATGATATTCTAGTTGATTTAAACGAATTAGCTAAAGAATTGTTTATTCATAACAGCGGCGATGAGGACTTTGATTTTTATCTTGAAGTTTATTTAAATGGACTGTTTGATCCAACAATTGTCCGCGTAGCTAATCCGCAAGAACTAAGTTCACGTAAATTTTATAAAGATCAGGCAATCTCCTATGGGAAATCAGCCTATCTGTTCTCTCCTAATTTTACTGAACATTATAACGGCTTGTCTTTGGCTGCAACAAAATACGATANNTTACGAGTATTACAAAGAAATCCAACCTTTTTCGCGTCTAGTCAAACCTTTCCAAACCGAACGAAACATCTGGATCATTGGTGAAAAACCATTAGAAGCTCGTAACAATGGCTGGTATTTCTTTCAATACCTACGGAAAAATCATCCAGAGCTAACAGTGTATTATGTATTAGATCCGGCTTCTCCAGATTATGAAAAAGCAGTGGCTTTCGATAAAGAACACATTTTGCCGTTTAAATCCAAACAATATATTCGGACATTGTTAATGGCTCAAGTTATTTTAACTTCTGAAGCTCCTTACCATATTTATCCTACACGTAATCCACTATGGATCGATATTATTGGTGCTAAACGCGTTTTATTACAAAGTAACGTTTTAGGCTTACAACCGGTCAAGCAATCCCTTGGCTTTGCTTCAGATCAATTTAAAACTGATTTATTTTTGGTCAGCTCAAAAATTGAAAAACGTTACGCTATTGAAACATTAGGCTATCCTGAACAGCAAGTTGCCCTTACCGGTTTGGCACGTTTTGATACGCTGCTGGCTCTAGATGAAAAGGACGTAACAAAACCAGAAATTTTAATTTTCCCTGCTGATCAAGAAACGGGGCTACATTATCAAACAGAAGCCATTGACCGGACAGCAAAACGTTTCTTATCGTTAGTAAAGAACCCAGACTTTAAACAACTCTTAGCTGAATATGACCTATCCGTTACGGTTGCTCTACCCCATTCTATGGTCCGCTATTTTAGTCGTTTTGCTGATTGCGGCTGTTCTGTGTTTTTACAGGAACAAGCAAACATTTTACAGTTGCTCAAGGAAAGCAAAGTATTTATAACAGATACTGATCCACATGCTTTTGATTTCAGTTTTTTAACTAAACCAGTTTGTTTTTATCAACCAGAAGTTAAAGGCCCTGATTCAGAAAATCAAATTTCACTACGAGAGATTTATTTTAATGAATTACCCGGTGAAATCGCAAGTGACGAAGACAGTTTCATTTACCATTTAACTAAATTAGGTCAAGAGGGCTTTGAGATGTCTCGTAAAAACCGCCAGAAAGCAGACGCTTTATTAGAGTATCGAGATACTCATTCGAATGAGCGGATTTATGAAGCTGTTCAACATCTATTGCCTTCCCGTTTTACAAAAAACTAAATTCAACCGAAAAAAAGTGAGAAAAAACAACGCTGTTTTCTACTCGCTTTTTTTTTATTGTTTTTTAAACTATGCTATACTAAAAAAGAAATGAATACGAAATCATAGGAGGAATACGGAATGAAAGAAAACATACTTTTAGGAACCTATACTAAACGTGAAAGTAAAGGTGTCTATCAAATTCAATTAGATACTGAAAAAAAAGAATTAGCAGATTTGTCTTTTGTTGTGGAAGCTGACAGTCCAACTTATCTCGCGTTATCTGATGACCAAACAGTTTTATATACAATCTCTAAAGAGAATGGGGCAGGTGCACTCGTTTCATTTAAGAAAAACGTGAAAAATGACATCACCAAAGTGGATGCGGTTTCGGCTGAAGGAGCTCCTCCTTGTTATGTAAGCTTTGATAAAGAACGTTCTTTTGTTTACACTGCAAATTACCACAAAGGTGAAGTAGCTGTTTTAAAGACTGACGCAGAAGGACATTTAGCTTTATTGGATACAGTTAAACATACCGGCTCAAGTGTACATGAAAATCAACAAAGCGCACATGCTCATTATATGGATCTGACACCTGATAACCGCTTTGTTGTAGCTTGTGATCTAGGAACAGATGCTGTTTATACCTATTCAGTCGATGAAACGGGCAAACTAACTGAAGTTAGTCGTTACAATGCTGCACCTGGCACAGGCCCGCGTCATTTAGTGTTTCATCCAAATGGAACAACAGCTTATCTTTTTGGGGAATTAAGCAGCGAAGTTTTAGTATTGGGTTATGAACCTGAAACGGGAACTTTCACTCACCTTCAAACCATTTCTACTATTCCCGCAGAACATACAAGTTTCAATGGCGGTGCGGCGATCCGTATCTCTGATGATGGTCGCTTTGTTTATGCTTCGAATCGCGGACATGACTCAATTGCTGTCTTTTCAGTCTCAAGTGATGACCAAACACTAGAGCTAATCGACATCGTTCCTTCTGAAGGGAAAATTCCGCGTGACTTTGCTATCGATCCTTCTGGTAAATTCATTGTAGCAGCTCACCAAGATTCTGATAACTTAACTTTATTTGAACGAGACACTGCATCAGGAAAATTAACGCTGGTTCAAAAAGACGTTTATGCGCCTGAATGCGTCTGTGTCTACTTCAAATAACCTGACTCTTATACACAACACAAAAAGCAGGCTCATTCTTTTTGTGTTGTTTTGCTTAAGCAGCGAAACCCTTTGCTCTAACCCACCAACACTTACTTATTGTAAGTAAAAGTATTGTATGCTATACTTGTTTTACTAGCAGCACCGTTCAGAAATCAAACAAATTATTACTCTAATCATAAGGGAGGTCAAATTATGGTTGAAGGAATCCATCATATTTCAGCTTTTACAAAATCAGCAGCTGATAACCATTATTTCTACACAGAGATTTTAGGCTTGCGTCTTGTAAAGAATACTGTCAACCAACAAAACACACAAATACGGCATCTCTTTTATGGAGATTATCAAGGAAATCCTGGCACATTATTGACTTTTTTTGAATTAAAAAAAGTAGGACAGGCTGCAAAAAATAATAATTACTTTTCAAAGGTGACGTTAAAAGTGCCACGAGGCAGTTTACCTTATTGGGAAACTCGTTTAACTGATTATGCTACCCCTTCAGATTATAATAGCTGTAAACAAGTGCTGGATTTTAAAGATAATGATTCTCTTTCTCTTTCTTTAATGGAGGTCGATGAATCCATTGCGCTTGAAAATGCAACCAATCATTCAGATATTCCAGTAAACAAGCAAATAATCGGAATAAGCGAAATATCTTTGCGTGTTGAGCAGCCCGATGAAACAGTTTCTTTCTTAACTAACTATTTAGGCCTGTCTCCTTCGCATGCGATTGGACAATTAGCTATAAAAAAAGACTCTAGTTTTACTACGGTCAAAGCTAGCAAACAAACAGCTGTTTCCAGAATGGGACGCGGTTCAATTGATCATATTGCCTATTCTGTCGATTCCATTGCCGAACTTAATCAATTACAGGAAACAGCAAAACAGCACCAACTGACTATTGAATTATATGCAGATCGCGGATATTTCCAAAGTCTTTATTTACTAGAACCAAATGGCTTACGTATTGAAATTGCGACCAATAAACCTGGCTTTACATTAGACGAACCCTTAGATGAATTAGGAGAACATTTTTCATTGCCGCCTTTTTTAGAAACAAAACGATCAGAAATTGAAGCGAATTTGGAGGAATTTTAAAGTGGACGAAATAAAAGGAATACATCATGTGACTGCTATTACTAGTAGTGCGGAAAAAATTTATGATTTTTTCACTACTGTTTTAAGTTTACGATTAGTAAAAAAAACCGTCAATCAAGATGACATTCAGACTTATCATCTCTTTTTTGCAGATGATAAGGGAAGTGCCGGAACAGATATGACTTTTTTTGATTTCCCTGGAATCCCTCAAGGAACAAAGGGAACAAATGATATTTCTAAAACATCTTTACGTGTCCCAAATGATGTTGCTTTAGAGTACTGGGTAAAGCGCTTTGACAAATATGGCGTTGCCCATCATGGGATTAAAGAACAATTCGGAAAAAAAATCTTACCTTTTGAAGATTTTGATGAACAGCAATACCAATTGATTTCTGATGAAAATAATAAAGGAGTCGGGGCGGGAATTCCTTGGCATAAAGGGCCTGTTCCAGATGAGTTTGCGATTACAGGATTAGGACCTATTTTTGTTCGGATTGAGAATTTTGACTTTTTGAAAGAAGTGTTAGAAAAAGTTTTACATTTTAAAGAAATTGCTCAAGAAGATGCCTTTCATTTATTTGAAGTAGGGTCTGGCGGAAATGGCGCGCAATTGATCGTAGAACACAATGAAGATCTTTCGCAAGCTCAACAAGGTTATGGCAGTGTCCATCATATGGCCTTCCGTGTTGAAAATCGCGCTGCCCTAGATAAATGGATCGATCGAATGGCTCAATTTCGTTTTCCAACTTCCGGTTATGTAGATCGTTTNNTTGCACCTGGTATTTTATTTGAATTCGCAACAGATGGTCCTGGTTTTATTGATGATGAAGAAGATTACGAAACATTAGGAGAAACATTAGCACTGCCTCCTGCTTTCCGGAACAAACGAGCAGAAATTGAAAGACTTGTTCGGCCAATTGATACTGTCCGCAGCAATAAAAAATTTGAAAAAGAATACCTCTAATTCATTGAAAGGAAGCTACTCATTTGATTCATTTTACAGCAGACGAGCTTACTAAAAAACAACAATATAAGTTTATCA
>DIDU01000219.1:11292-16251 GCA_002418295.1 Carnobacterium sp. UBA5792
GCAATATTTTAGACCGAAAAGAAGCAGTGATTCATATTGTAGATCAAGATTTAGTTGAAGAAATGAATCGTACAGCAGCTCCTTTAGCTCCTCATGAAAGTGAACTGGATCGAACTCAATTAACTCTGATTGATAGTCAAACGGTTAGTGTTCCTACCATTCAAGAAGCAAAAGTTCATTTTGAGGGAAAATTGTATCAGCATATTCCTATCAAAGATGAAGCTGGAAACATTATTACGGATTTATTTATTTTCCGGATAACCGACTTTTTTTTCCATGAATCTGTCATTGATTTAGCTAAAGACTACATTTTAACCGGGGATTTAAATCCCGTTGCTCGCTTAGCAGGCGATCAATATGCTACTTTAAATGAAGAATTTACGCTTATCCGACCTGTGAACTAAAACTAAACGCATCAATAAAAAAAGACTTACCTTTCCGTTTGCGCTTCTCAGCAACGNNGTAAGTCTTTTCTTTGGTTTTGAATAAAATTAATCAGTCGCTTTGACAGAACCAATCTCTGAAGAAGATGAAACTTCTCCTGTAGCAGCTAAATTAAAGTCTGCTACTTTGTCCATATTGGTAAAGACAACTACCATTGCACTATCTTTACCCGCGGCTTCTAAAGCAGCTAAGTCAACAGTTGAAATCACTGTATTTTCAGTTACTTCATCGCCTTCTTTAACGGCCGTTTCAAAAGGTCCACCGTTTAATTCTACTGTATCTAATCCCATATGCAATAAGATTTCTACGCCATTTTCAAGTAAAAGGCCCACTGCATGTTGAGTTGGAAAAACACTTAATACTTTACCAGCAGCTGGTGATGTGATTTTTCCGTCTGTTGGAATAACAGCGAAACCGTCTCCCATCATTTTTTGTGAAAAAACAGGATCTGAAACTTCATCAATTGAAATCAATTTCCCGTTTGCCGGTGCATACAACTTTACAGGGCTATTTTCAGGTGTTGTGTCTTTTTTCTTTAAAAAATCAAACATTCCCATATATACTCATCTCCTTAAAAATTCTATAGTTCTTTTCATCGAACATCTGTATGAAAAGTTCTCAGTATCATAGTAACATAAAAGCTCCTATTTTTGAAGACAAACGAAAGCCTTTACTCCATTCAGTTTTTTCTTTAAATTCGTTTGTCTTTATACTCACTCATCTCTTTAATTTGTTCACGAACTTTTTGTGTTACTCCTTCATCTGTTAAAATAATCAAGGTATCTCCTAAATGCATTACTGTATCCCCGTGAGTAATGATCTCGCTTTCGCCACGGCGAATAGAAGTTAACAACGCTTCTTTAGGCCATTTAAAATCACGAATCATCCCACCGTCTAAAATGCTTTCTGCTTGAACGGTTACTTCAATTATTTCTTTCCTGCCTTTAAGGGCGTATCTGTCTTTTCCAACTAAACGTTCCAATAAAGCTTCATAGATTGGTTTTGCTCCTGTTAAGTCAGCGATGGTATAAGACACCAATGATACCACTGCTAAAGGCATTAACTGATTCAAACTTCCCACCATTTCGGTCACTAGAATAATAGCCGTTAAAGGGGCTTTTCCAATAGCTGTAAAATAACCAGCCATTGATAAAACAATAAAGCTGCTGATATAAATAGGGTCCATACCGACAAATTCAACAGCCAGGTTCCCGTATAAGGAGCCTAAAATTGCACCTAATGTAAGAATCGGTAAAAAGATACCGCCTGGCAGTTGACTGCCATAAGAAACCATTGAAAAAATAAATCGCAAGACAAACAAACTGGCCAATATACCGATAGTTGGAGAAGATAACCCTAACTGAATAATCAATTCATTGCCTCCGCCCAGTAAATCAGGCGCAAAAAGTCCAATAGGAATAATTAATAAAAAAGGGACAATACTATAATATTTAGAAGATAAGCAAGGTATCTTTCCATATAAACGCGGCAATAACAATAAAACTTTTTGATACATCAACCCAAACAACCCTAATAAAAATCCTAATATAAGCAGGTGGCCGTACTCGCTAAGTGGCAAAGGGGTAAGGCTTCCTATGTCTAAAATCGGTTTTAGTCCGAAAAAATTTAAAGAAACAAAATTAGCTGTCACGGCAGATGCCAGTGATGTTAACCCGATTAAAGGAGAAAAATTATGGTGTACTTCTTCTAAAACAAATAACAAGCCAGCTAATGGAGCATTGAATGCCGCAGACAATCCAGCACTTGCTCCACTTGAAAGCAATATTTTTTCATCCATTCGTTTGCCTTTAAACAGTTGGTTTACTCCTTGTCCTGTCATAGCACCCAGTTGTATTGACGGGCCTTCTCTGCCAAGAAATAAACCAGATCCAATGGCTAATATACCACCGATAAATTTTTTCCATAATACAGGCCACCAGTATAATTCAACTGTTCCCTGTAATTGTCCTTCAACTTGCGGGATACCGCTGCCTTTAATATTGGACTCTGAATGAATCAGATGGCCAAGAAAAACAGCCAGCACAACAGACAGTAGAATCCAGCCAATCAACCACTGTGGTTGTTGTGTTAAGAATAGATAGATTATTTTAACCTGTTTTAATATCAGCTCGATGGCTAATCTGAATAAGCTAACTATAAAGCCTGCCAGCAAACCAACTAAGATTCCCTTTCCCATCAGAACGATTCGTGTATCATCCCATAATCTATATTGTTTGTTTATTTTCATTTATTCGGTCCTTTCTATACTTGCTACTTATTTAGAGTATTATTTATTCTTTACATTTTCAAGAGCAATCTGAATGTATTTTTTTCCCAGTTATTTTTTTATCCATTTAATCTCATAGGTTATGCTATAGTATTAAGAGGTAAAGAAAGGAGTTATTTATTTAGTATGAACAAAATAAAAGGACTTATTTTAACTGGTTTAATTGCGGTCATCGCTACAGTCTTAGGAAATTTCTTTCCAATTATCGGCGGTGCTGTTTTTGCTGTCATTATCGGTTTATTACTTAAAAATACTATTGGAGTCGGAGCTGATTTTCAGCCTGGAATAAAACTTGCTGCTAAAAAAATACTGCAATGGTCGATTATCTTGCTTGGTTTTAGTCTAAATATCCAGGATATTGGACAAACTGGTATCTCTTCTCTTGGAGTTACCCTTATTACTATCTCTGTCGCTTTTCTTAGTGCTTTTTTAGTGGGAAAATGGTTGAAAATCCCCTCTAATCTTAAAATTTTAGTTGGTGTTGGAACGGCTATTTGCGGTGGTTCAGCTATTGCTGCTGTTTCTCCTATTATTGAAGCTGAAGAGGACGAAGTTGCACTTTCTATTTCTACTATTTTCTTATTTAATGTGATTGCTGTCTTTCTTTTTCCATTTTTGGGGCACCTTTTACATCTTAGCGATGCAGGCTTCGGTTTATGGGCTGGAACAGCCATCAATGATACTTCTTCTGTTGTGGCTGCTGGTTACAGTTACAGTGAAGCTGCCGGCGATTATGCTACAATTGTTAAATTAACTCGTGCTACACTGATCATTCCTATTTCATTGTTGATTGCTGGTATCCAGATTTATAAGAAAAAACAATCCAGTGAAAAAGTGTCCATTAAACAAATTTTTCCTTGGTTTATTTTATGGTTTTTAGTCGCTTCCATTATTAGCAGCACAGGTGTTTTGCCCGCAGGCTTTATTGCTATGACAAAAACTGCTTCTCTCTTCATGATTGCTATGGCTTTAGGTGCAATCGGTTTAACGGCTAATTTTAAAGAGATGATAAAAACCGGCCCTAAACCAATCTTATTGGGCTTAATCACCTGGTTCTTTGTAGCTGCCAGCAGTTTATTGGTACAACTTTTACAGGGACAACTATAATTTCAGTTTTTCAGCTAGTATAAGAATGAATAAAGGAGAACAGTAAATTTTTTTAAAGAATCCCTTATTTGTTTGGCAGTTTATGAAAATTTCGGTATACTTGATTTTGTGTTTGAATAGAACGAAACAAATGAAAGGAGCACAGCATGGTTTTTATTGAATTATTAAAAGCGGTTTTTTTAGGAATCGTTGAAGGTATCACAGAATGGCTTCCAATCAGCAGCACGGGCCATATGATTTTAGTAGAGGAATTTATTCAATTGGATGCTTCAGCAGCATTTAAAGAAATGTTTTTTGTTGTCATTCAATTAGGAGCAATTCTTGCAGTAGTCCTCCTCTATTTCCATAGACTAAATCCTTTTTCGCCTAAAAAATCAGCTGCCGAAAAACAAGAAACAATGTCTATTTGGTATAAAGTGATTGTAGGTGTTTTACCTGCAGCTGTTTTAGGATTATTATTTGACGATTGGTTAAATGAACACTTATATAATTATGTAACGGTTGCAGTTACGTTGATTATTTATGGTATTTTATTTATTGTCATTGAGAACCGTAATAAAGGGCGTAATGGATACATACAGACGTTCCAGGATTTGACTTATAAAACAGCCTTTTTAATTGGGATGTTCCAAGTGTTATCGTTGATCCCAGGTACATCTCGTTCTGGCGCAACTATTCTAGGTGCCATTTTATTAGGCTCTTCTCGCTACATTGCAGCTGAATATTCTTTCTTTTTATCTATTCCTGTCATGTTCGGAGCCAGTGCTTTAAAATTGGTGAAATTTGGATTTCATTTCACCGGCATGGAAACAGCTATATTACTGACCGGTATGTTAGTGGCTTTTGTTGTTTCTGTTCTGGCTATCAAATTCTTGATGGGTTACATCAAGAACAACGACTTTAAGGCTTTCGGATGGTATCGAATTATCTTAGGGGTTCTAGTATTAGGATATTTTGCATTATTTGGTTAAGAAAAAGAGGTTGTCTTTGTGAATCAAAGACAACCTCTTTTTTTGACTCTTTATCGAATCGTGTTGGTAACTCTTAGATAGTGAAATTTCCTCCGGAATTTACGTGTCTACTTGCAAAAGCCATGGGACCGACTGGAGCCTTAGTGTCTC
>DIDU01000219.1:16281-16654 GCA_002418295.1 Carnobacterium sp. UBA5792
TTGCTTACCAACACCAAAAATAACAGAACCTCTTTTTTACTTTTTAAGTAGAATATTTACTCGGGTCACTCCGCATCCTGTTCTAAATATTGGGTTAATTTTCGGATTGCGCCTTTTGACTTTTCTAAGTTTTCGATTGTTCTTTGGTAGTATTTTGTAGCGAAATCGTAAAACAATAAATCAACAGCATACATTTGAGCCAGTAAAGAAGCTGTTGCCCCACTTCTTAAAGGCGCTTCATGTGTATTAGCTGTCTTTAAAGAAATATCTGCCAATCGGCTTAATGTATTATCCGATTCTTTTGTCAATGAAATAGTTCTTATTCCAAGATCCTTCGCTATTCTCATTAAAGCGATCGCTTCTTGTTTTTCTC